>NZ_KV810736.1:382643-497202 GCF_001812895.1 Rothia sp. HMSC069C04 | reverse complement strand
GGCTCGGTGAAGGATCCTTCACCGAGCCCCGCCTGATGCCCAACCGGGCTTACGGGATTAGGCACTTAAAGTGCTCGTCCAGAAGGTAGAGCCCGCCCGATGTGGGGGGGGCTTAGCTCACCAGGGTGAGCTCGCCGGCCTCACGGGGCTTCTGCACGGGGGAAGTCATCGTGTAGTCCCCATCCTGCTGGGAGTCCCCGTCGTCGCTCAGGTCGTTCGCCTCCTGCGACTGGGTGCCGGATTCCTCGGAGGAATCCGCGTCGGCCGAGACGGCATCGGGGTTGATGGCCTCTGCGTTATCGTTGGTCATCGTAGCCGGCTCTTCGGCGCTATCCGGGGCCTGCCCGCCCTGAACCTCAACGGAGGTATCCTGCGCATCAATATCGGACAGGGCCGTGCGGTGGGCGGAGGTAATTACCCTGGAGGTGTAAATGGTGCGCGGGCGGCTAAAGGACATCTTGCCCTGCGCGTCCAGGTTGCCTACGTACTGAGCGATCTTACGGCTACTGATGATACCGCGTCCGCAGTAGCCCTTGTCGCACTTAATCGGGTTGGCCACGGCGTTGAAAGCGGAGCTGTAGACCTTCTGGCGGCTGACGTTTGCGCCGTTCACAAACTGCTGAGCCAGGATACCGGACACGTGCGGTGCCGCCATGGAGGTGCCGCTCCTGTAGACGTAGTTGTACTTGCCGTTGGGGCGGTTGATGCTGTCAATACCCAGAGAGAGGATATCGGTACCCGGGGCTGAGACGGTAACGGTCTTGCCGTAGTTCGAGTCCGATGCGCGGGTGCCGTTCTTGGTGCTGTTACCCACCGCGATGACGCCCTTGCAATTGGCCGGAGCAAACTGCGAGGCATCAATCCCGGCGTTGCCGGCGGCTGCGACCACGATAGCGCCCTTAGAGAGCGCGAAATTAATGGCCTTCTGGTAGGCGTTGGGGCATGCTCGAACGCCGCCCAGGGACAGGTTGATAATCTGTGCGGGATGCTTATTATCGGGAACGCCGTTGATGTGACCGCCCGCCGCCCACATGATGGCGTCGGCGATGTCCGAGGTCTGACCACCGCATCGACCGAGCACGCGAATCGGCTGGATGGCGGCCAAGTCAGAGACACCCGCAATACCCTGGCGGTTCTGGCCGCGTGCGGCGATGATGCCGGCAACGTGCGTGCCGTGCCAGGTTGAAATCTGCGCGTTCTGCATGTCGCCGCAGAGGTTGAAGGGAGCCTGATCGCCCTCGTCGGTGGGGTCGGCGTCGCGGCCATTGCCGTCGCGGCCGCTCACCGGATTGCTAATGAAGTCGTAACCCGGCACTAGAGAGTGGATGAGCTCGGGGTGGCGGGTGTAACCGGTATCAATCACCGCAACGGTCGTCTTCAGGCCGCGATACAGGCGCGCGTTGCCGGTGTTGCCGATGCCGACGGTGGGGTTGGTGAGGTTCCACTGCTTGGAATACAGGGGGTCGTTGAAGACGAAGGTGCTTTCGACCGCCGGGTAGTTGACGTAGTCGGGCTCCACGGAGGCCACGTTGGGGTTGGAAGCCAAACGGTCCATGAACTCCTGGGCCTGCTGCTTATCCAGCTTCTTGGAGGTCTGGACAATTGCGTCGTTGGAGGTGGTGGTGCGGACAACCCCGCCGCTGGTTTCGAGGGAAGCCGCGGAGGAGTCGATTGTCTGCTGGATGCCGCTGTCCAGGTCACCGGGGGTTACTCCTCCGGCCACCTCGGCATCTCCGCTACGCTCCTCGGCTCGCTGCTTTGCATCGTCGGTGTAGGTGACGATGAACTGGTCAAACTTCTGCTGGGGAAGGGAACCGGGAGCGGCACTTCGCGGAGCACCCTGGGGCGATCCCGCGTTGGTGGGAACGCTAAAGGGGGAAGCGGGAGTGGTAGCTTCGGTCTGGTCGGCCTGAGTGGCATCCTCGTGGGGCGCCTGCGCAAGGGCTGCAGGAAGGTTGCCGCCGAAGATGAGGGAGCCTGTGGCCAGCAGGGCGAGGCCTGCGCGGAAGGGCTTCATGACGGTGGGATGGTTGGCTCTGTGTGACGCTGTGGAGTGGCCAGCTGAGGGCACGGGCCAGTGGAGCTTCATGAGAAATCTCCTGATGAGTTGAGAGTACGCGGATAGTGTGGTGTGTACCGGAGCCGTCCTGCGTTTTTCGTCTACGGTTAGGTATTGCTAAGCGACGTAAACCGAGGAACGCAGGAAAAGATTTTCCGTCGATACGCTAAGAAGCATGGAATCGCGCATATCCTTTGGATGGCGTATAAAGGTACCTCATTAAGCTATCACCTAAAGAAGAGATTGAGGTATATCTCTACTATATTTTTTATATCAAGATGTGAATTTTTCCTTGTGGAATGGAATAGCCTGCCCGCGGCTGAAGGAATTCTGAGCTTAAGGTTGAAAGTTAAGTACTCAATAGGTGGGTGGTGCAGTCCCGATTCGAACCCGGGCGCTTATTAGCACTATAGTGTAAGCACTTTAATGCAGAGAAAATGTTCTTGTCATTAAAATAAAGAGAATTAGAAGAACGTGAAGTAAAACTAAGAGTGCCTCGAAAATAGGGGGGGGATTCCCAGGGGAAGCCAAAATGGTGGAATACCCAAAGTACAGGAGACCCAAAGTACAGGAGGGTCCGGTACGCAGAGGGCCGGGGTGGCTCCACACGAGTGGAGCCACCCCGGCCCTTTGGTACGGTCTCATGACCGCTCAAGTACGTTAGGAGGCGTAGGAGCCCAGCAGGCGAACCGCGCCGCCATCCACGCCCTTAGCGCCCTGAATGTAGTCGGCGCTATTGGGCTCGGGGTCACCAGCAGCCACAACATCGCCCATGATCCAGGCGGGGATACCGCGGTCGTTCAGACGCTTGGTAGCAGCCTCAGCCACGGAGGGGTCAACGATGGCGATCATGCCCACGCCCAGGTTCAGGGTGCGTTCCAGGTCGGCCAGCGGCACGTTACCCAGCGAACCAATCAGGGAGAAGATGGCGGGAATCTGCCAGGTGGAGCGGTCCACGCGACCCTCCATGCCCTGGGGCAGCACGCGTGCCAGGTTAGCAGCCAGGCCGCCACCGGTCACGTGAGAGAAGCCACGCACACCGCTACCGGTGGTGCCGTCCTCGCCGTTGACGGGGAAGGCAGCCGCCAGATCCAGGCAGTCCGCCGCGTACACGCGGGTGGGCTCGAGCAGTTCCTCACCGATGGTGCGGCCCAGCTCGTCCACCTGGCGCTCCAGGCCCCAGCCGGCTACGTTCAGGACCTTGCGGACCAGGGAGTAGCCGTTGGAGTGAATACCGGAGGACGCCATAGCGATCAGCACGTCACCCTCGCGCACGCGGTCCGGGCCGAGCAGCTCGTCCGCCTCAACCAGACCGGTTGCGGCACCGGCGACATCGTACTCGTCCTCGGCCAGCAGGCCGGGGTGTTCGGCGGTCTCGCCGCCAACCAGGGCGGTACCGGCCTGTGCACATGCGCCAGCGATACCGCGCACGATATCGGCGATGCGCTCGGGAACGACCTTGCCGGTGGCAATGTAGTCGGTCATGAACAGGGGCTTGGCGCCACAGACCACGATATCGTCTACAACCATGCCAACCAGGTCGTAACCGATGGTGTCGTGAATATCCAGGGCCTGAGCAATGGCAACCTTGGTGCCCACGCCGTCGGTGGAGGTGGCCAGGTAGGGCTTGCGGTACTTGACGAGCTCGGAGACGTCGTACAGGCCCGCGAAGCCGCCCACGCCGCCAACAACGGAGGAGTTGTGGGTTGCCTTGATGGCGTCCTTCATCAGCTCGACGGCGCGATCGCCGGCCTCAACGTCAACACCTGCGCTCGCGTAGGTTACGGTGGTGGGGTTCTCGCTCATTAGGATTCCTTCGGGGTAGTGGTGGCGGAGGAGTTGGCGGGAGTGCGGTCCGCCTCGGTCAGCAGGCCCTCGAGATCGGCGTCGGGGCCGGGGTTGCACATACCCATGCCGGGGTCGTCTGCGGCAATCTGTACTGCGGAGGGGTCGAACTTCGTCTCGAGGGTTTCGGTGCCTTCGCGGGTGTCAATCGAAACAGCCTCGGCGTGTTCGGGCTTGGCCGGGACTGCGCGCTCGACGGTCACCTCGGCGGCCTTACCGGCCAGCGGGCCACCCTTGCCCTTCTCCTCGGAATCGAAGAGGGACTTGCCTCGGCGCTCTTCGCTGGGCAGCTCGATGGGGTACTTGCCGGTGAAGCAGGCGGTACACATGTTTTCGGCGGGCTGCTCGGTGGCGGCCATCATGCCTTCCTCAGAAATGAAACCGAGCGAGTCGGCGCCGAGGGAGGAGGCAATCTCATCCACCGACAGGCCGTTCGCAATCAGCTCGGCGCGGGAGGCGAAGTCGATGCCGTAGAAGCAGGGCCACTTCACTGGCGGCGAGGAGATGCGCACGTGCACTTCCTTCGCGCCGGCCTCGCGGAGCATACGCACGAGGGCGCGCTGGGTGTTACCGCGAACGATGGAATCGTCGATGACGATAAGGCGCTTGCCCGCCACGACGGACTTGAGCGGGTTGAGCTTCAGACGGATGCCGAGCTGACGGATGGTCTGCGAGGGCTGGATGAAGGTTCGGCCCACGTACGCGTTCTTGACCAGGCCGTTGCCGTAGGGAATGCCGGATTCTTCGGCGTAACCAATTGCGGCGGGAACACCGGATTCGGGGGTGGGCATGACCAGGTCGGCCTCAACCGCGTGCTCGCGGGCCAGCTGACGGCCCATCTCAACGCGGGATTCGTAGACGCTGCGGCCGGCGATGGAGGTGTCCGGGCGAGCCAGGTAGACGTACTCGAAGACGCAGCCGGCGGGCTTGGCCTCCGCGAAGCGCTGGGAGCGCAGGCCGTTTTCGTCAATAGTGATGAACTCGCCGGGCTCAACCTCGCGAACGAAGGAGGCACCAACGATGTCGAGGGCCGCGGTCTCGGAGGCAACAACCCAACCGCGTTCCAGGCGACCGAGCACGAGCGGGCGAACACCCTGGGGGTCGCGTGCGGCGTAGAGGGTGTGCTCATCCATGAAGGTGAGGCAGAAGGCACCGCGCAGGGTCGGCAGCAGGTCGAGGGCCGCCTCTTCGAGGGAACCGAAGCCGTGCTCCGCCAGCAGCGCGGTAATCAGTGCGGTGTCGGTGGTGTTACCCTGCGCCAGCTCGCCGTGCTTGGGCGGCTTGCCGCCGTTCTTTTCGAGCACACGCTCGTAGAGGTCTGCAGAGTTGGTGAGGTTACCGTTGTGGGCCAGGCAGAGCGTGCCGTGCGGGGTGGTGCCGAGGGTCGGCTGCGCGTTGGCCCAGTGGGACGCACCGGTAGTGGAGTATCGGGCGTGGCCGATAGCGTGGTCACCGGGCATAGAGCTGAGCGTTGCTTCGTCAAAGACCTGGGAGACGAGGCCCATGTCCTTGTACACGTGGATGCGCTTGCCGTTACTGGTTGCGATACCTGCGGATTCCTGACCGCGGTGCTGAAGCGCGTACAGGCCGTAGTAGGTTAGCTTTGCCACGTCCTCGCCGGGTGCCCAGACGCCGAAGACGCCGCAGGCGTCCTTGGGGCCGTGGTCAATCGGATCGAGGTCGTGAGTGAGTTTTCCGTCGGGGCGAATCAAGTCACTTCTTTTCGACGTTGGGACTGCGGATGCGTCTGCGCGGGTGCGAGACGGATGTGTGTTTCTGCGCTCGTACCTGCCTGTGTGTGCGGTAGCATACACCAGACCTTTAAAAGTGTACCGGGTTTCAATGTAGACGTGGTGAAGGATACGCTAAATACCTCAGTATGGACCACTAGAACAGGCAACAAACACGCCAAATTACGAAAACTGCGTGGACCTGTGAGCTCGTAGCAAATTCTAGAAGAGCGGAAGAAGCGCCGATAAATCACTACGCTCACCCGACGCATCCAGCGCACCGGCACTCACCGCCTGCGCCCACGAACAGGCACCCAGAACCAGCGCCGCCCACACGAGCGGAGGCGCCTCCACCACGGACGGCGGGGTACCGCGCGTATGGCGAGGACCCGCCACGCACTGGGTCACGCCCAGCGGGGGTACGCGCACCTCCACACTATTGCCGGGGGCGAGGGTTGCCAGCTCTTCAAGGGTGAAGCGAACGAAGGTCGCACGCACCGAACGGGGGAGCGCGGCAAACGCCTGCTCCACCTCCGGGCTATTCAGCAAGTAGCTGTTCAGCAGGTACTCGCCTCGGGCATGCGAATCTGCAAGTTCACCGGCTGCCGCACGCTGCGCCTCAAAGAAGGCACGCACTTCGCGTACCGCCGCCATGCCCGCTTCTTCGCTAGTCTTACGTCGAATCGCCACAACTAGTTCCCTTCCTGGGTACCGAGAGTCAGATTCTCGCGAGTGAAGAGCTCCTCATGTACGCGCAGCTCACCCACCACAACAGGCTTGCCGTCCACGTAACCGCCGGTCACCGGGCGAACCACCAGCGCGAGTAGGCGCTCGCATTCCTCGGCGCTCAGGTAGCCGCCAGCAACAAGAGCACGCAGAGCCACGACGTACATGGCGCGGTGCGAACCGTCGCTCATCTTCACCACCACGGACGCGCCCGAACGCAGACCAATGCAGAGCACACCCTCCGCGCCGCCCTTGACGATTGCGTCCAGTTCTTCGCTGAGCACGGTGTCGGGGGAGCCGGGCGCCTGAATCAGTTCGGGGTAATCCACCATGGCGGTCGCGACCGTGGAGGCGCGCGCATCCGCCCCGAGGTTGCGGATTGCCGAGCCGAGGGTCGAGTAGGCGCGTGCGGCACCGGCCAGGGAGACGGCGTGCACGGGTGCGCCGCAACCGTCAACGCCGATGGCGGCTACCGGCTCGCCGGTGAACGCCTCAATTTCTTCGGTGATGACCTGCTGCAGCGGGTGTGCGGGGTCGAGGTAGTTGTGCAGGGTCCAGTTCTGCGAGCCCTCTTCAAGGTCGCCGCGCTCAAGCTTGGCGGTGCACGCCCACAGGAATGCGGCGTGCTTGCCGGAGCAGGGGTGCGCCAGGGCAGTAGCGGCGAGGTTCGCCTGAGTCATTGCCTGGCGTGCCTGCTTATCGGCAGGGAGCGTGGGCTTGAGCGCCAGGTTTGCCGGGGTGAGCGGGTTGGTTTCGGTGCTGCCCTGGGTGAGTACGTCCTGCACGGCGCGCATCTGCTCGAAGGTGCCTCGATGCGAGCCGCAGGCGATGGCGACCTGGGAGCCGCGCAGGGGTGCGCCCGCCTTCATGGATCCGATGGCCTGCAGCGGCTTGGCGGCGGAGCGCAGGTAGAAGGGCTCGTGAATGTCGCCGAGGGCAAGCTGTACTTCGCCGTCGGGGCCCAGCAGGATGAGGCGGCCGCGGTGGCGTGCCTCAATGAAGTTGTTGCGGGTGAGCTGCGCGAGTTCTACGTCGAAGGTGCTGCTGTGGTCGGTGGTGTGAGTGGTTGCCTGTGGGGTGGTGCTGTTGGTCATTCTTCTAGTTTAAACGGGGCGTGCGGCTTGACCCTATTTGTCTCTGGTGGCGCGGAGCTAGGATGGGCTGGCACCGTCGAGGGAGAGCCCTGTGAAGAGATTCACGTTTACTGCGAGTTGAAGCTATGAGTAATTCATTTTTATAATTGAAGTGTGCTCAAGCGCAACGGGTAAGACTAAGGTAAGTGAGCGAGGCGCAGCCCGCACGAACCGAAAAACCCAGCACCGCATAGGACCGACCACGATTGACGCCCGACGAACCATTCTGGCGCCTCGACGTACCGCCTCATGAACATGGCGATGACCAAGGCAGCGGCAGATGAGCAAAACCCCACCCCGTCAATCGATGAGCTATGAGTGTATCCACGGTTCATCATCTCTGACATGCCCCAATATGCAGTCTGAGAACGGGCGTAATGTATCCAGTACGCAATTGATGCAGTCCCGGGGCCTCTATATCTAGGCGAAACTAGTTAGACGTGACCCGGTACGAGTATGCATCGCTTAATGCCCCTTACCCCTCAACTCACTCTTGATTGGTGAGCGGCAAACCATGTAAAGGAGTACATCCATGGCAGAGCAGAACAACACCTCCGCAAACACCTCCGCACAGAACGTCTCCCCCAAGGGTGGCGTGGGCGTGGATTCTGAATTCCACGCAAAGTTCTTCCCCATCCTGGCTCGCGTTGCTTCTGTGACCGCAGTGCTCATGTATGTCTTCTACTTCCCGCAGATTATCGGTAACCTGAACGGTCACAAGGGTGACTGGATCCAGCCGCTGGTCGCTGCGGTGAACTGCACCCTGTGGGTTCTGTACGGTCTGTGGCGCCCCAAGAAGGATGTTCCGATTATCATCGCGAACCTCCCGGGTATTGTCTTCGGTGGTGTGGCTGCCATTACCGCCCTCATCTAGTGCTTTTAGCTTGATTCGGTAGCTTCGGTTACCGCGCTGTGCGGCTCTTCTCTAGCGTGCATTCTTACGAATGTGCCGCTACATGAGAAGAGCCGCATTTTTAGTGAGCCCAGCTCACGTTTTTAGAGTGATACCGGGTACCCTGAATAGCATGAAGGTTTTGGTACTGGGCCCCGGCGGCCGCGAACACGCAATTATTCGAGCGCTTCTGCGCGACCCTGAGGTAACCGAGGTGCACAGCGCCCCCGGCAACGCCGGCATTGCCCAGGATGTTCCCGTCCATGCAATTGATGCGAATGACCCCGCCCAGGCAACCGCCCTGGCACGCGAACTGAACGCCGACCTGGTCGTTATTGGCCCGGAGGCGCCGCTGGTCGCCGGTGTTTCTGACGCACTGCGTGAGGCGGGTTTTGATGTTTTCGGCCCCTCCGCAGCTGCCGCTCAGCTGGAGGGTTCTAAGGCTTTCGCTAAGCAGGTCATGGAAGAGGCTTCCGTGCCGACTGCCCGCGCTTACGTGGCAACGAATGCTGCTGAGGCGCAGGCTGCCCTGGACGAGTTCGGTGCACCCTATGTGGTGAAGGACGACGGCCTGGCAGCAGGTAAGGGCGTTGTGGTGACCGAGGACCGCACCGCAGCACTGGAGCACGCTCAGGCTTGCTTCAACGCTGGCGGTACCGTGGTCATCGAAGAGTTCCTGGACGGCCCCGAGGTGTCCCTCTTCGTCATTTCTGACGGTAAGAACGTTCTGCCGCTGTCCCCGGCTCAGGACTTCAAGCGCATTTTTGACAACGATGAGGGCCCGAATACCGGCGGTATGGGCGCCTACACCCCGCTTCCCTGGCTGCCCGAGGGCTTCGTGCAGGAGGTCGTGGAGAAGGTTGCCCGCCCGACCGTGGCTCGTATGGCTGAGCGCGGCACCCCGTTCGTGGGTGTGCTCTTCTGCGGCCTGGCTGTGACCAGCCGCGGCGTGCGCGTTATCGAGTTCAACGCCCGCTTTGGCGACCCGGAAACCCAGGCGGTTCTGGCGCGTCTGCGCACCCCGCTGGGTCAGCTGCTGCGTGCGGCTGCTCGCGGTGAAATTTCTGAGGGTACCGAGCTGGATTGGGATCCCCGCACCGCAGTGGACGTGGTTATGGCTGCTGAGAACTACCCTGACACTCCCCGCAAGGGTGATGTTATCTCCGGTCTGGATGAGGCGAATGCTCTGGAGGGCGTGCACGTGATTCACGCGGGCACCGTGGTTTCCGGCGAGGAAATCCACACCGCCGGCGGCCGCGTGCTGGCCGTCGTGGCGCTCGGTGAGAACCTGGGCGCCGCCCGCGACGCCGCCTACGAGGGCGTTCGCGCTATCTCCTGGGCTGGCGCGCAGTACCGCACCGACATCGCGCTGAAGGCTGTGGAGAACCGCATCCACATTCCCGCCCCGCGCGGCTAAAACCTAAGGTGACCGGCTTCCCCGCTTGAGGGTGGGGGAGCCGGTCGCTTCTTTGCCACTCGCTTCTTTATTCCTTGCCGCCTCAGCTTTTCCCGGGTTCATTTCCTCGGCTCGGGGTGCTGTCGGCGGCGACCGGGGTAGGTTGGGCTCTCAAGATTGTGCCGTATTGATGGCTGATGGCACTATCGGTAGCCGCGCCTGTCGCGGTATTGTAATTACACAGACTTTTTGCATCCACATCACACCACCTCATCAGGAGAAATTCTCATGACTTCTCATTCTAACCCCGTGGAAATCCCGGGCTGGACTCACATTTATTCCGGCAAGGTCCGCGACCTGTACGTTCCGAATGAGGAACGTTTTGATGCTACCGGCTTGACCGTCAATGATGACGCTGAGCTGCGTGCCGGTTCGGTTATGGTTGTTGCCTCGGACCGTATTAGCGCGTTTGACCGTATTCTGCCCACCGAGATTCCGGATAAGGGCAAGATTCTGACTCAGATGTCCCTGTGGTGGTTTGAGCAGCTTAAGCAGGTTCCGAACCACGTGCTGTCCACTGACGTTCCGGATGTTGTGGCTGGTCGCGCGATGATTTGCCGCTCCCTGAACATGTTCCCGGTGGAATGCATTGTGCGCGGTTACCTGACCGGTTCGGGTTTGGCTGTGTACAACGAGACTGGTGAGATTGCTGGCGTGAAGTTGCCTGCGGGTCTGGTGGATGGTTCCCGCCTGGAGACCCCGATTTTCACTCCGACCGGTAAGGCTGAGGTGGGTGAGCATGATGAGCTGGTGACCCGTGAGGAGCTGTACGCTGAGGTTGGTCAGCCGGTGGGTGAGCGCCTGGAGGAGCTGAGCCTGAGCCTGTACACCACTGCGGAGAAGATTGCTCGTGAGCAGGGCATTATTCTGGCGGATACCAAAATGGAGTTCGGTACTGATTCGTACCGCGGCGAGATCACTCTGGGTGATGAGGTTCTGACCCCGGATTCTTCGCGTTTCTGGGATGCCCAGCAGTACGAGCCGGGTCACGCTCAGCCGAGCTTCGATAAGCAGTATGTGCGTGACTGGCTGCGTTCCCCGGAGGCGGGTTGGGACGGTTCGGATAACGTGCCGCACCTGCCTGAGGAGGTTGTGGAGAAGACTCGTGCCCGTTACGTTGAGGCGTATGAGCGTCTGACCGGCACGAAGTTCTAAACTCTATATTTCGGGCTGAAGTAAGTCTTTGAGATAGCTAAAGGGCGGTGCCCCGGAAGGTCATTCTTCCGGGGCACCGCCCTTTAGCTATGTGGGGTTATGAGGTTGAGTGGCACATCCTAGCCGGCGTGAATGTTCTCGTGGCACAAATCTTCGTGCAGAATATCCCGCGCCGGATGCTGCCGCGCCCGCTCTTCCGCAGCACGGTCAGACAGCGAATAAAACCACGTAATGTGCTCGCACACCCGCTCATAGGCTGCCTGCTCATCGTGAGAGGCAATCGCCTCAATAATGCCGTAATGCTGCTGCTGCAACGTGCGCTTGACCGCATCCCAATCCTTTAGGAAAGGAACCGCCTCCTGCACATAACTCATCGTCGCCATGTGCAGAGAGTCAATCACCGTATCAAGCACAATATTGCCGCCGAGCTTCGAGAGCTCATAGTGAAAACGCGTATCGCAGAAATGGAAGCGCTCATCGCTGATCTGCTCATCCATCTCCGCCAGATGCACGCGCGCCCGCTCCAGTGCCGCCGTACGCTCCGGGGTGTCCGGTGCCGCGGCTGCCGCACGTGCCGCAGGGCCCTCCAACAGCAGGCGGGTTGAGACAACGTCCTTCACCGGCAGGCTACGGGTCGCAATGTGCATGCGCAGCGCCCAGCTGAGCGCATCCGACGGCTCAGAAATGATAATCGCGCCCGACTTCGGCCCCGAACCGGTACTGGAACGAATCAGACCCAGCGCGTTCAGAACGCGCAGGCCCTCACGCACCGAAGGGCGGGAAATACCGTGCCGCGCCGCCAGCTCACGCTCGGAGGGGAGCTTATCGCCCACACGCAGCTCACCCAGGCGCAGGCGCCGCTCAAAGTTCTCCAGGATGATGCTGTAGCTGCGGTCCGCCAGAATCGGCTGGCGGTCAACCGCAGGGGGCGCCTCAGCAGGCTGGGTATCGTCATAAGAACGAGGCATAATCTCTCCTGATAACGAGGCGGATAACGAAAAGAAATACTCTGCGCCTGAGATATCTCAGAGCTAATTCAGAGATATTTCGGGCTATTCGTTGAGTGGTCAGGACATAAAAAGCGGGGCGGCGGAACCGAGAAGGTTCGCCGCCCCGCCGTGGCCTCCGGAAAATACCGGGGCGAATGTCCTATGGTCCTTGAGGTTTTCACCTCAAGAACTTTCTAAGGGGTGAGCCTCAGATTAGGGAATCATGAAGGACAGCACGTTGGTCTGCAGGAAGACCAGGACGCAGACGAACAGGAGCATAGCGAAGGACCAGGGGAGGACAGCCTTGAGGATGTCGGATTCCTTGCCTTCCATGTCCACGGAGGTAGCAGCAATAGCCAGCGACTGCGGGGAGATCATCTTACCGACCACACCACCGGTGGTGTTAGCAGCCAGCATGAGCTCGGGGGTTGCTCCGTGGATACCTGCGTGCTGCAGGTTCTCAGCGGCAGACACCTGCAGCTTGGAGAACAGTGCGTTGGCGCTGGTGTCCGAACCGGTCACAGCGGTACCGATCCAGCCCAGAGCCGGTGCGAGGAACGCGTAGACGGTGCCCAGGCCTGCCAGGAAGGTACCCATGGCAATGGTCTGACCGGAGAAGTTCATGACGTATGCCAGTGCCAGAACCGAAGCAATGGTCAGGATGGACCAACGCATGCGGTAGACAACGGAACCGAACTCGGTGAAGATTGCCGGGAACTTGAAGGCGTAGCGGCCCTTCTCGTTGAAGAAGAAGTAGACGACAGCAACAACCAGACCGGAGATGATCAGCAGGGTGCCGGGGTTGGACATCCACGCGAAGTTGTAGACAGCGTCCTTGACGGGCTTGCCGTCAGCGGTGACGAGGCGGGAGCTCAGAGCCTGGATATCAATCTTGATGACGAAGCTCTTCAGCCATGCCTTCAGGCCAGCGTGCAGGTTAGCAACACCGAAGATTGCAACGACGATGACGTAGGGCAGCAGTGCCATCCAGACGCGAACGGCGGGCAGAGCTTCCTTCTCTTCAGCCTGTGCGGGCAGACCGTAGCGTTCACGAACGCCTGCGACGCCGCGCGGCTTCCAGAACTGCAGGAAGACAACAGCAACACCCATGGAGACGATGCAAGCAACAACGTCGGTCAGGTTGTATGCGGGGGTAGCAGCGGTGACCCACTGTGCAATTGCGAAGGAGACACCGATGACCAGTGCGGGCAGCCATGCGTCCTTCAGACCCTTCATACCGTCAAGGATGACGAGCAGGATGAGCGGAACGAGCATTGCCAGGAACGGAGCCTGGTGACCAACGATGGTTGCGATAACGTGTGCGTCCTTGCCGCCAACGTCAGCTGCGGTGGTAATCGGGACAGCAACTGCGCCGAATGCCACGGGTGCGGTGTTAGCGATCAGAACGGTGACAGCAGCCTTAAGGGGCTTAACGCCCAGGGAGAGAATCATGGTTGCGGTAATTGCAACGGGAGCGCCGAAGCCAGCCAGTGCCTCGAGCAGACCGCCGAAGCAGAATGCGATGAGGATAGCCTGGATGCGCAGGTCGCCGCCGCCGAGGCGGTCGAAGACGCGGCGCAGGTCTTCAAAGCGGCCGGAGAGAACGGTGAGCTGGTAGAACCAGATTGCACCGAGGATAACCCAGCAGATGACCAGGCCGTAGATGCCACCGCGGACGGCGCTCAGACCGGCGAGGTCAGCGGGCATGTGGAAGCCCAGCGCTGCTACGAGGATAGATGCTGCCAGTGCCACGAGTGCGGACCAGTGGGCGCGTGCCTTAACGCCCAGTAGCATCACAAAGAAGGTGAGGAGGGGAATGGTTGCCACGAGCGCGCTGAGGCCGAGGCTACCTCCCACTGCATTGGTTACAGCGGTATAAGTTTCCACTGGAACTCCTTTGGTTCAGGGTGTGTTTTGTGTGTGGTCAGACCATAGATAATTCTGTGGGGAACGAGTCATTGTTCCCTGCATGGGGATGTGGTCAGACCATTGATCGCATGTTTAGAAGAGTACCGGATAATGTGGTGTTTCACCAAAAGTGACCTGACTCATTTTTGTGGAAGGCGACCGGAACCTGGGCTCGCTTCCAGTGAAACTGCCGAAATATTGCGGTTCTGATAGTTAATTCCAGGTTCTGAAACTCGAATATTTTCAGATACATCACGAGTTGGGTGTATGGGTCATTGGTTTACCCAGGGGAGAGTCTTCATTTGGACGCATATACCCGAAAAGAATGTTGTTTTAAAAAGGAAAAGCCCCATAAAACAACCATAAAATCTTCAGAACGGCGGATTTCTAGGGGGTTTATGGTCCACTTCTGTGTGTTTGATAAATGTTCAATCTGCGAAAAGAATATAGGGGTCTTACGGGGGGTGCATGGGAGATGAGGTCACATGTACCGGAAGGTAGGGAAATATACCTTAAGGTCAGGTCGACCTAACCGGTTATTTAACAAGGAAAGTATGTGCTATTCCAACTAGAGAAAAGCCGTCCAACGGTGTTAAATGGCTAGAAAGATAAAAGACATCACCACGGTTTCTGATCCCACCGCATCCCACCTCCACTTGGGGCGCGCACATTAGCCGGAACCATCCGGCCCAGCTTCCCCGACTCAATACATCTGAGTCGCTTCTTTGGAAGACCGAACTTGTTCGGACTGTGCCCCGCCTGCCCCAGACGCAGGCGGTGAGACCGAGAAACTCTGAACACAGAGGAAAGGACGGACAAGTCATGCGCATTGCACTCTTCTCCACGTGCATCGTTGACGGCATGTACCCCCGCGTAGCACGCGCCACCGTCGAAATTCTTGAGCGCCTGGGCCACGAGGTTGTCTTCCCCCCGAACCAGACCTGCTGCTCTCAGATGCACGTCAACTCGGGCTACTTCGATGACGGTTACGAAGTCATCAAGAACCACGTTGAAGCTTTCGACTCCTGGGACTGGGACGTAGCTGTTGCACCCTCCGGCTCCTGCGTTGCTTCCCTGCGTCACCAGCAGGCAATGGTCGCACGTAGCCGCGGCGACGAAGCGCTGGCTCTGAAGGCAGAGCAGATTGCTTCCCGCACCTTCGAGCTTTCCCAGCTGCTAATCGACATCCTGGGCATCACCAACGCTGCCGAGCAGCTCGGCTCCTACTTCCCCGAGCACGTCACCTACCACAGCTCCTGCCACGGTATGCGTATGCTCGGCCTGGGCACCCGCCAGCAGGACCTGGTCCGCACCGTCGAAGGCATCAAGTACACCCAGCTCGAGGGCATGGACCAGTGCTGCGGCTTCGGTGGTACCTTCTCCTTCAAGAACGCTGACGTCTCCGGCGCAATGGTCAACGACAAGGCAGACAACGTTGAAGCAACCGGTGCTTCCGTCTGCACCGGCGGCGACTGCTCCTGCCTGATGAACATCGGCGGTGCGCTGATGCGTCGCGGCTCGGACGTTCAGACCATCCACTTCGCTGAGATCCTCGCATCCACCAAGGAAAACCCGCTCAAGATTAACTCCGAGCGCGTCGAGCTCTCGATCGGCTAAGGAAAGATAAGACCTCATGACCGCTATTCAGCTTGGTATGCCCAAGGTCGTTCACTACGGCGAGGGCAACATTTTCGAAGAAACCCCCTTCCCCAAGTACGCGAAGGAAGAGCTCAAGAACGAGCAGCTACGCGCCAACCTGCGCTTCGTGACCCACGCGATCCGTAACAAGCGCGCACGCGTCACCGCAGAGGTGCCCGACTGGCAGGACCTGCGTAACACCGGTGAGTCCGTCAAGAACTACGTTCTGGCGAACCTGCCCGAGCTGCTCGAACAGTTCGAGCGTAACTTCACTGCCGCAGGCGGCCACGTGCACTGGGCACGCAACGCCACCGAGGCGAACCAGATTGCTCTGGACCTGATTCGCGAGCAGGGCGTGGACGAAATCATCAAGATTAAGTCCATGGCAACCGCAGAGACCGGCCTGAACGAATTCCTCGAGGAAAATGGCATCAACGCTATTGAGACCGACCTCGCGGAAGAAATCGTCCAGCTCGGCCACGACCGCCCCTCCCACATTCTGGTGCCCGCAATTCACCGCAACCGCCGCGAAATCCGCGACATCTTCCTGCGCGAAATTGAGGGTATTAACCCGGACATCACCGATGAGCCGGCAGAACTGGCAGAGGCATCGCGTAACCGTCTGCGTAACAAGTTCCTGAACACCACCGTGGCAGTCTCCGGCACCAACTTCGGTATTGCCGAGACCGGTACCCTGACCATCGTGGAGTCCGAGGGTAACGGCCGTATGTGCCTGACCCTGCCCGACACCCTCATTACCTTCATGGGTATTGAGAAGATTCTGCCCACCTTCCAGGACTACGAGGCATTCCTGCAGCTGCTGCCCCGCTCCTCCACCGGTGAGCGCATGAACCCCTACACCTCCATGTGGACCGGTGTGACCCCCGGTGACGGCCCGCAGAACATGCACGTCATCCTCATCGACAACGGCCGTACCGCCGTTCTGTCCGACGAGCTGGGCCGCCAGGCACTGCGTTGCATCCGCTGCTCCGCTTGCATGAACGTGTGCCCCGTATACGAGCGCGCAGGCGGTCACGCCTACGGCTCCACCTACCCGGGCCCCATCGGCGCGATTCTGTCCCCGCAGCTCTCCGGTATCGAGGCAGCAGAGAACAACTCCCTGCCGTACGCATCCTCCCTCTGTGGCGCATGCTACGAGGTCTGCCCCGTGAAGATTAACTTCCCCGAGGTCCTCGTGCACCTGCGCGCTAAGGACGTCGAGTCCAAGCACGCTATCCGCGAGTTCGAGGGCAACAAGAAGGCTCCCTTCTCGCAGATGGACGGCATGATGCTCGGTGCGAAGAAGCTCTTCACCTCCGGCAAGATGATGTCGATTGCAGAACGTGGTCTGCCCATGTCCCGCCTCATTAGCGGCCGCAAGCACAAGATCACCGCTGTTCCCGGTATCGTCGGCGGCTGGACCGCATACCGCGACATCCCCGAGCCCCCCAAGGAATCCTTCCGCAACTGGTGGAAGAAGGAGAAGGGTCAGGCTCCGGCACGCGATAACGCACAGCGCGTTGACATTCAGGCCCTCATCGAGGCTAACAAGGGTAAGGCAGCTGAAGCGGCTGCAAACGCTAAGGCTGCTCAGGAAGCCCGTGAAGCTAAGGAGAACAACTAATGTCCTCTGCTAAGGAAGATATCCTCGCACGTATCCGCTCGTCCCTGGCTGACGCACCCGTCGCCCCCGAGCCCGTACGTAACTACCGCCGCGTCAGCGAGCTGACCGAAGAGCAGACCATTGAGATGCTCGTCGACCGCCTCATTGACTACAAGGCAAACGTGTTCCACGCGAACAAGGAGAACATCTCCGAGGTCATCGCAGAGCGCCTGGGTGAAAAGTCCACCTACGTGGTTCCCGAGGGCCTGAACATGGAGTGGCTGCCGGCTGACACCGCTGACCGCAAGCGCGTTACCGACTCCGGTAGCACCCTCAAGCCCGGCTGCCTGTCCTTGAAGGAACTGGACGCAGTTGACGCTGTGGTGACCGGTTCGACCGTCTCCTGTGCAGAGACCGGCACGATCTTCTTGAACACCAACCCCGATGAGGGTCGCCGCGCCATCACCCTGGTGCCCGACCACCACATCTGCGTGGTGCCCCGTTCCACCGTGGTGGAGCTGGTTCCCGAGTCGATCGAGCGTATCACCTACACCCGCCCCGTGACTATGATTTCCGGTCCGTCTGCAACCAGTGATATCGAGCTGATCCGCGTGGAGGGCGTGCACGGCCCCCGTACCCTGGACGTCATCATCTACGATGCCTAAGGTAAAGCGCCAGAAGGCAAACCTCTAAAGAAACCGCCCGAGAGCTAAGGCTCCCGGGCGGTTTCTTTATGCCCTCTCGGCTTCTGCATCTTTCAGAGCAGTAGAGAGCGGCGGAGAAGATAAGCGAACGGTGGCGGGCCCATGTTTCCCGCCACCGTTCTGTGCTTTATAGGGTGGTGTATCGACGGTTAGCGTTGTAGCGCCCTGTGAGGGTGCTTAGGCGCGTGCGTCGAAGTGCTGCAGACCGGAGTCCTCACGGCTACCGCCTTGGCCATCGCCAACATCGTGGTAGTCCTTGATCCACTCGATCTTCTGAACCCACTTGACCATCTTGTAGCCGTGCATGGAGTCCGCACGCAGACGGAGCGGGCCGCCGTACACATCGGGCAGGGGCTTGTCGTTCATGCCCCACGCCAGGATGGTCTCATCTTCCATCGCCATGGAGATGTCCAGGCACTCGTAGTAAGGTTCGGTCGGGCGGCCGTCGTAGGTGTGGCCCACGTGGCCGAAGGAGGTCACCATAACGTAGCGAGCCTCGTCGGTCTTCTCGACCAGTGCGAGAACGTCGCGCAGGCGCACGCCCTCCCACTTGGCGATGCCGGTCCAACCCTGCATGCAGGTGTGCATGGTGATGTTGACTTCCTTGCCCAGCTGCTTGAGCTCGTCAATGCTCAGGGACTTGGATTCCTTCACCAGGCCGCCCAGCTCGAGGCGGTAGTCAACGAACTCGTGCTCCTTCAGACGGTTCCACTCGGTGCTCTCACGCTCGGTCGGCGGGCGAGTGTTGACCCAGTGGAAGGGCGAAATATCGGCATCGGTGAAGGTCTTCTTCTGCACCTGACGGGAGGTGATACGGTCCAGCAGGACGTTACGAATCGGCTGGGTCAGACCCCAAATGAAGGTCTGGGTGAATCGCAGGTCGCGCAGGGACCAGTACGAAGCAAAGATCCACAGAGCGACGGCAAAGACAATACCGCCAATGAGCATGGTGACTGCCTGAGCGAACTGTGCTGCGTCCACCTCGTTATAGGGCTTGTTCAGCATCATGTGGGCGATGTTGTACTGGGGGTGAACCACGAACACCAGAGCCACGTGAATGACGGTGAATACGCAGTAGAAGGCCATACCCAGGAAGTGGATGGAACGTGCGGTCTGGCGGTTACGGAAGAGGCGCACGTAGCCGGGGAAGCGGCCGCAGAATGCCGGGCTCATAATCGGGCCGGTTGCAATCATCAGCGGTGCCACGATAAACACCACAGTGAAGTACATGATTTGCTGCAGAGCGTCGTACGGCTGGAAGTGCTCAATCGAGGGAATCTGGAAGCCAGCGTAAATCTGGATGGATTCCCACGCCTGCGGGATGATGTCCCAGCTGGTCGGGACGATGCGGCGCCACTGACCGGTCAGGAACAGCAGGGAGACATATACCAGACCGTTAACGATCCAGATGACGGTGACCAGTGCGTGCCATGCGCGGCCCAGACCAATCTGAGCCTTACCGGGCAGAGAAATCAGGGGAGACAGGGTGCGCTGGTCATCGCGCGCAGTAAATGCGCCGGGGGTGGTAGGGACCTTGTCCTTGGTGAACTTAATCCACTCAGAACCCGGGGTGCAGTGGTTGTTCCAGTACAGGCGGGGGTGAGAGGCGAGAACTTCCCAACCTGAACGAATCAGGAAGCCCATCATAATGAAATTGATGAAGTGCGTAATTCGGAGCCAGGCCGGGAAGTCCAGCTCTACGCCACCAGTGCTCGCGGTGAGGAGTAGTTGGTGCATGATATTTCCTTCGGAAATGACTGTGTGTGCAGACAATCTTTAGGATTCAGTGCGAGGCCTTGAGATAAGAGGTTAGAAATAATTACCTTTCTGACCCATATGATCCTCCTCCGTGGTTGGGAGCCGCCGGGGGTATCGTCACGGATACTCCCGAAAGGGGCGCCTCCCGTGTGTGAGAGGGGAGGTGCTCCAGCTCCCGCTGGGGCGGAAGCGACTCTGTGTATGTATGTTGGTTTATGTGTGTTTTAGGGAAATTCCCTGTCCGCTTTCAATTTTATAGGACAAAGTGTCAGTCGTGAAAGCTAAGACACGTCATGTTCTGTAATATTTGCATAAAAAATCCGAATTTAAGGAAGATTCTCATCTTTCCGCGGTTTATAGGGTCTTTCGGGTGCAAAAAACCCACCGCAGCCTCAAGAGGGGATGCGGTGGGTTTTGATCCTATATGTGGGATGCATGTTGGTTTGCAGGGCTTTAACTGCCTGGTATTGTGTGGTTTTATAAATTCAATCCCACATAAGGTTGCGGTGACTGTAAGCGAGATACCCGCTCAAACCGGTTTGTAACCCGACCTTGAAAACGCCGAAGGCAACCGTACCGTAGCCGCTACTAGATCTCTGCAGAACCCGTATTTTCCGCAGAACCCTTACGCTTCTTTGCCTCAGCCCGAGAGGCTGCTCGGGACGCAACACTAGAACCAGCGGAAGTGTCCGTAGCCTCGGCAGAGCCGGGCTGAGCATCGGCCGGGGATTCAGAATCGGGCTGGGACTCAGAATCGGGCTGGGTCTCGGAATCAGCCTGCGACTTCAGCTGAACCACCGGAATCATGCCCGTGGCAAGCTTCGCCTGCGCATTACGCTGAGCCTTCAACGCATTCATCTGCTCCTTACGGCTCGGCTCCTGCTGAGCCGGCTGACCAGAACCAAACGCCTGACGAATACCCAACGCCCACAGCGGGAACAGTAGAACCGTCAGCGCGCCACCGGCAACCAGCAACGATGCCGTGGACTCCTCCAGAAGACCCGAACTGGTCGCAACCTCCGTCACCGCCACAATAATCGGCAGACCCGCAGCTGAATACAACGCCAACTGCGCCTTCTGTGCGCGAGTAGTCAACCCCGAACGGGTATCGAAGAAATGCTCCGCCAAAAGCACCGGAACACCACGGCACAGCAGAATACCCACCACCACGGCAAGCAGACCCAAAGGCTTAGCCACCACGGCAGAGACATCAATACCCATACCGCTGACCACAAAGAACAACGGAATCATGAACGTAAAACCAACCACCTCAAGGCGGCGAGTCATCATATGCAAAGCCGCCGGAGGGGTCAGAGTACGCAGAATCAGGCCCGCCGCGAACGCGCCCAGCACCGCATCCAAATCGAAGAGTGCGGTGCACATGATCAGGGTCGCCAGCAGGAACATCGCAAGACGCAGAACCGTCTGACCGGTAGTGTTCGCCTCCGCAGCCATAATCTGACGCAGACCCGGCACATGCGCAAACAGACGGTGAGGAATCAGCGCCACAATCACCGCAACCACCATAAACGCCAGCAGCACCACAAACGCCATACCCGGCGAACGCGAAGACAGCAGCAACGAAATAGCGAAAATCGGCAGAAGCTCACCCACAGCGCCGTGCACCAGCACCGCATTACCCACCGGCGTGCCAGCGGCACCGTGAGACTTCAACATCGGCAGCAGCGTACCCAACGCCGTGGAACTCAGCGCCACACCCACCGCAACATACGTATTCAGCTCACGCGAGAACGACGTAATCACCGCCGCACCCGCCATACCCAAGGCAAAACACACAAACCACGTGGCAATAGCGCTATAACCCTGGCGGCTACGCAGCGAGGACACGTTAATCTCAAAGCCCGCAATCAAAAAGAGCATGCCCAGACCAAGCTCCTTCAGCAGCGGGATGCCGCCCTCACTGCTGGCAAGATTGAACATATTCGGGCCAATGAGCAGACCAAAAATGAGCAGGAAGACCACATCCGGAATCTTCTTACCCGTCACGCGGGAAAGAATCGGGGAAAGCAACGCAACCAACGTAATCCAGAAAATGGACACAAACTGGCCGCTATCGTGGCTCGACCCTTCCGAGAGGGTCGTACCCGAGGCAAGAAGAGCACCAGACGCCCCCAAATCCGTCAAGAAAAGCGGGGAAAAAGTCGAAAACATAAAACCTCAACGTGGTGTGTGCAGGTGGGGCGCGTTTGGGACAGTAAAAGGAGCGAAATCATGCTCCCGCGGGATTGCCCCACCTTTAAGAACGTACCAATGGTACACACCTAACCTCGTGAACAACACTTGAACAGCACGTATCGAGCGCCTGAACACCGAAAATAACCGCACGAGGAAACCACATGAGAGCAAAACCTCCGCGCCACCACCGGACCAGACACAGCTTCCACCGTTACACTTAACACCTATGCCAGAGCATCCGACACACACCACCGGATGCGGCAGATACCCTGGCAGCGCACATCCCCTGGCACGGGCACACACCCCTGGTAGGGCGCGCAGACTCTCAAACACGGCACTACAAGGAGCGAGGACATGGCAGCAGGGCGCACTCAACCCATCCCCACCGTCAGCAGCGGGGCACGCGCCGCCTCCCTCGGAGGCACCCGACGCGACCTCGGGCTCGACCTTGCCCGCGCCTTCGCCGTGCTCAGCCTGCTCATCCCCTTCGGATACTGGCTGCAACTGATCCCGGTGTCCTGGAAGTTCTGGATCCCTCAGACCCTCGTACCTGCAGAACCGCTCTTCGCCGCAATCCTGGGTGCCGCCGCCTGGCGCTACGCCCGCACCGCAAACTTTCCGCAGCTCTTCGCCGGAACCATCGTGCGATTCCTCGCGCTACTCCTGCTGGGCGTGGCACTCATGCAGGGCATCACCTACCTGCCGCAAGCTGACGTGACCGTACCCGCGCAGGGCTTCTCCTACTCCCTGCCCTTCGACATGCTCGTGCACCTGGCGCTACTCACCCTGCTAACCCTATTCGTCGTGCACCTGCCCCTGTGGGCAATCGCAGTGCTAGCGGTAGTCACCAGCCCCTTCATTACCTGGACCTACACCCTCCTCATGGACGTAGCCGCTCGGGCCGACCAGTGGACCGCTACCCAGCTGCCGTTCCTGGCAAACCACGGCGTCAACCACGCGCAGAGCGCCCAGCTCATCTGGGTCATGTGCCTGGGCATCGTGCTCGTGCGCCTCTACGACAACCTGCAGGCAAAGCTCGCAATCCCCGTAGTACTCGCCGTGCTGGCGCTCGCCGTCTACCGCACCTTCAACCCCTACACCGAGCTGGGCTTCCTCAACAGCCCGCAGGTGCTGCTCACCCTGAACCTGGCGGCAACCCTGTACTTCTGGGCAGAATGCGCGCGCCTGCTCTCCGCACAGGCCGGAATGCTCACCCCCATCGCCCGCCTGGGCCAGATGTCGCTGAGCGCCTCCATTGTGCTGAGCGGAATCATTATTTACGCCGGTCCCACCGTCAAGGCTCTCACCGTGGGGGAGCACTACATCGCCACCGGAGGCTGGGGCACCGCCGTGTACTGGAGCGCCTTCCTACTGCTCGGCGCTGTTATCGCCCTGGGCTTCTGCACCCTCTGGTCACGCATGGCACGCTCCATTGCCGGTCGCGGCCCCCTGGAGGCGATTCTCGCCCTCATCTCCGGGCGCGGCTAGCCGAATCTGAACTCAACACAAAAGCGACCCCCTCCCCACGTTCCTGCGCGGGTAGAGGGTCGCCTCTATATACTCAACATCTGCAACAGAATCTGCGCCAGAGTCTGACTAGGAATCTGACTAGGAGCCTGCAACAGAAATACTGCGGGTACGACAAAGCCCCGGTCCAGTGGACCGGGGCTAACTGTCGGGATGACAGGATTTGAACCTGCGACCTCGTCGTCCCGAACGACGCGCGCTACCAAGCTGCGCCACATCCCGATGTTGACCTATCAGCAAATACCGTAGGCAACTCACCTAGGATAACCCAAAAAAAATCAGAACGCAACACAGCGGCACACCACCGCTCGGAGGAGGGGCAGATAAAGCTTCTAGGCTTCAGTCTCCTGAACCTGATTCAGCTCATCCCAGGAGGCGTACATCGCCGCAAAACGACCGCCGGAGGCAATCAGTTGCTGCGGGGAGCCATCCTCCATTACGGAGCCCTCATGAATCACCAGCACACGATCAGCACCCAGAACCGTCGAGAGGCGATGCGCAATCACCAGCGCCGTACGCCCCGCCAACACGGTTCGTAGCGCCGCCTGCACCGCACGCTCACTCGGGATGTCCAGCGAAGCCGTCGCCTCATCCAGAATCAGCACCCGCGGATTCGCCAAGAACACGCGAGCAAAGGACACCAGCTGACGCTGACCCGCCGACAGGGTAATACCGCCGCGGCCCAGCTGCGACTCGTAGCCCTCACGCAGACGCTCAATGAACGCGTCAGCACCCACCGCCTTTGCGGCAACCTTCACCTGCTCATCGGACGCCTGCGGGTTACCCATGCGGATATTCTCCAGAATCGACGCGGAGAACAGGAACACCTCCTGGGTGAGCATGAGCACCTCACGGCGTAGCTGCACATCCGCCAGTTGGCGAACGTCCACGCCGTCAATACGCACCTGACCGGCTGAAACATCGTAGAAACGAGCTACCAGCTTAGCGATAGTCGACTTGCCAGCACCCGTAGCACCCACCAGCGCCACGGTCGTACCCGGCTCAATGCGCAGGGTCGTCTCCTTCAACGCGTGACGATCCGACGTGTACCCAAAGACCGCCGAATCCAGCTCCACCAAAGCGCCCTGAACCGAGCCGGACGCGCCCTCAGCAGCACTAGACTCAGCAGCAGACTCTACAGCGCGCTCATGCGGATGATCCGGCTCAGCAACCTCCGGCTCCTCAGCCAAGAACGACGACAGCTTCTCCAGCGCGGACATCGCCGACTGGAACATGTTGTAGAACTCGGACAGCTGCATGACCGGCTCAAACACGCGGTTCGCGTAAATCACCAGCGCCAGCAGGGTACCGATCTGCATGGTGCCGCCCAGCACCGCATAACCACCCAGCACTAGCGCACCGGCAATAAACACATTGCCCAAAAGCATCAGCACGGGTGAGTAGACGCCGAAAATCTTAATGGAATCCATCACCGCAAGGCGGTAACGCTCCGACGCCTGAGCGTACTCATAACGCATCTGCGCCTCCGCACCAAACGCCTTCACCGCACGGATACCCGTAAAAGTCTCCACAAAACGGCTCGTCAAATGCGCAGACTCGGTACGCATCGTACGGAAAACCGGCACCGCGGTCTTCTGGAACCAGCGCGTCAAGAAGTAAATCGGTACGCCCATGACCAGCATGAACAGACCAATACGCCAATCCAGAAGGAAAATAGCGACCGCAGAAATCACCATGGACAGCAAGGTAATCGCCAACTGGCTGATGCCGCTGTCCAAGAAGCTGCGGACCGTATCAATATCGCTGGTCAAACGCGAAATGACCTTGCCCGAGGTGTACCGCTCATGGAACGACACGCTCAGCGACTGCGCGTGGCGGAACACCCGCTTACGCAGGTACACCACCACGCCCAGCGACACACGCACCGTGTACGCCACGTTGACCCACGAAAAAATCGCGGTCACCGCGGTAGCCGCCACAAAAAATACCAGCAGGGTCAGCAGGGGAGAAACGTCACCCTGCTTGAGCGGTTCAATGGAACTATCCAAAACGCGGGCAATCAGAATCGGCGCAACCGCCGAGGAACCCGAGACCAAAAGCACCGAAATAATCGACAGAGCCAATGCCCCACGATGCGGGCGCAACATCTGGCGCAGCAGAGCCATCGAGCGTTCACGGGTCTCCGCGCGCTCCTGCGGGCTCATCTGTTCCCGCGGCTCCGCCGGACGATGATGGGCCATTAGCCCTCCTCCATCGTCATCAGCTGGCGGTACTGCTCCGACGACTCCATCAGCTCAGCGTGAGTACCCTCAGCGACCACGGCACCATCAACCATCAGCAGCACACGGTCCGCCAGAGCCACCGTGGAGGGGCGGTGCGCCGTCAACAGGGTAGTAGCGCCGCCCAGTCCCTCCAGACCCTCACGCAGACCGGTAATAATACGCTCCTCGGTGTTCACATCCAACGCCGAGAACGGGTCATCCAGCAGCAGCACGGAGGGGCGCTTTGCTAGGGCGCGCGCCAAGGACAGGCGCTGACGCTGACCGCCCGAAAGGCTCAGACCCTCTTCACCAATGACGGTATCCAGACCCTGTGGAAGCTCCGCCACGAAATCGCAGGCAGCCAGCTGTAGCGCAGTCTGGAGGGTCGCCTCCAGCTCTTCTGCGGCGGGGTAGTCCTCATCCTCGGTGCCGCGCTCGTACTGCTCGGCAACGCCCATCAGTACGTTCTCGCGGACCGTGCCGGAGAAGAGCACCGCCTCCTCAAAGACGAACGCGGTCTGGGCGCGCACCTCCTCAATAGACATGTCAGCGGTGTCTCGGGTGCCAAAACGCAGGGAACCGGAGGTCGGCTCGTAGAAACGCGGAACCAGCGACAGCACGGTCGACTTGCCGCTACCGGTTGCACCCACCAGCGCCAGAATCTCGCCCGGGAAAACCTTGAAGTTTACGTCCTTCAGCACGGAAACCTCGGGAGCCTTAACCGCAGAGTTTGCCTCAACAGCAAGCTCGGCAGGTGCTTCGGCTGCGTCGTAGCTGAACTGAACGTGATCGAAAATGACAGACACTGCGCCACCGCTGGGGTACTGCATAGTTTCCTTCCCGGAGTCGCCCTCGGCAGACACTCCAGCTAGTGTTGACGAATCAGAAGCACCCTGCGGATGCTCGGGCCCAGACACAGCCGCGGAGCCACGAACCAGCGGCACCGCCTCAAAGCCGGGCTCGTCCATGACCTCGTTGTGGCGTTCCAACGCCACCTTATAGCTCAAATAGGCAGACATCAGCGCGGTCGAGCGCGTCACGTGGCTGAGCACGGTCGTCTGCACCGCAAAGTAGGCGGTCATCGCACCCAGGCTCAAGGTGCCCACCGCAACCTGCGAAGCGCCCACAGCCAGCGCCACCGCCGTAGAGACACCCACAATCAGGCCCTGGTACAGGGCAACACGAGCCACCAGCATCGACCTGCCGTACTCGCGCACCTGCAGGGAGTCCACCGACTCGGAATATTCCTGAATCTGCTCGGGGGAGCGGCCCAGCGCCTTAATCACGCGGATGCCGCGCACCGACTCCTCAATGCGGGTGGAGAGGTCGCCCGTCATCTGCTGAATCTCATGTGAAGCACGGTAGTACTTGCGGGTGAAGTTCACCAGCGACAGCACCAGAATCGGCACGGTCACCACGAACACTAGCGCCAGCGACGGCGAAGAACGTAGCATGAAGAAGCCACCAACCAGGAACATCACCACAACAGTCAGCATCTGAACAATACCGAAAGACAACCAGCGGCGAATCGTCCCCAAATCGCTCATGGAGCGGGTCAGCAACTGACCGGAGGGCCAACGATCCAGCAGAGAAAGCGGGGCGCTGAGCAGGCGATCAAAGAAGTTCATGCGCATGGACAGCTCAATCGTGGAGGTCGGGTCCACAATCAGCCAGCGCCTCCAATACATGAAGGAGGCGTGCGCAATACCCAGCAGAAGCACCAGGCCTCCGGCAATCCAGATGGCGCTCTCGGTGGTGCTCTGCGAGAGATGATCCACAATAATCTGCAACATCTGCGGGATGGAAATCTCAAGGGCACCGGCACCGAACGCCACGAGCAGGCCCACGCCCCAGCGCACACGAATCGGACGCGCATACGCGGCGAGGGTGCGTGGGGCACGCTGACCGTGCGCGTAGTCGATCGGGTCGGGGGTCGGTTCGCTCGCCGTCTCCAAGAAGGGGTTGCGGCGGCGCTTAGTCGTGCGTGCTGTAGAAGCCTCAGACATTAGCGGCGGCACCTTTCGAAGCGTCGGCTTCACCCTTATCGCGAGCCGTGAGGGTCACCAGGATTGCCTCCGGCGGGCAGAACAGACGCACCGGCGCAAAACGAGAGGTGCCCAAGCCGGCAGAAACCTGAACCGGAATACCGGACTGCTCACTGACACCCTTCGCACGCGAAGGCGGCAAATCGCAATTGCTGACCAGAGCATGACCGCCGGGCAGGCAGACCTGACCGCCGTGCGTATGACCGGCAAAAATAGCCTGCGCACCGTCCTGCACGAAGCGGTGCAGGGTACGCATATAGGGGGCGTGCGCCACGCCGATACGGACGCTCGGCTCCTGCCCTTCGTCGAAGGCGCCGGGGGCGAATCCGGGGTGCTCATCGTAACGCAGGTGCGGGTCAT
Source organism: Rothia sp. HMSC069C04 (assembly GCF_001812895.1). Taxonomy (NCBI): domain Bacteria; kingdom Bacillati; phylum Actinomycetota; class Actinomycetes; order Micrococcales; family Micrococcaceae; genus Rothia; species Rothia sp. HMSC069C04. The sequence continues at coordinate 469,256 of NZ_KV810736.1, read as the reverse complement.
CTACACCGGAGAACTCCAGGCGCAGACCCTTGAGATTCAGCGTATCGTAGCGGTTGACCAGGCCCGTCCAGCCGCGCGACTCGAAGGCGTCGTGCATCCGCTCAATGGGCAGTGCTACACGCGAGCCCTCCTCAATCATCTGCGGGGTGCGCGGCTGCCACAGGTAGCGTGCCGGGTTCTTGAAAACCGGCGCGAAATAGCAATTCGAGCCGGGCACAAATACGCCGGGGAAGTCCATGAGCGGGTCGAGTGCCTCCAGTAGCGGGCCCATACCGTCCACGTGGGAGAGGTTATCGCCCGTGTTCATCACCAAATCCGGCTCCAGGGTAGCCAGCGAGTGCATGAAGTCAATCTTCTTCTGCTGGCCCGGAATCATGTGCATATCCGAAATATGCAGAATCCTGAAGTCGGGGCTCCCGGCGGGCAGCACCGGCAGGGACTCGGTGCGGAGCTGAAAATTGTTCAGCTCAATAAAGTGCCCATACGCCGCCGTGGCGGCCCCCAAGGCTGCAGTGGCGGCTACCGCCCCCGCTACCTTCTTCAGGAGCGGGGAGGAGCCGCGTGCGCCGGGGACCGCCACGGGGACGCGGGCGTTGACTGCGTTTTCACACATTATCAATCGCCTTTCAGGCTTCAGCTGGTGAGCTGTGATTCTAGCTGTACGACAGAATCTTATCGCTGGGGGCGGTGAAGTCCTTCGTGTTGTACTTCGGTGCCATCGTCTTCATGAACGACTGCCACTGTGCACCCGCGTAGGTTGCACCATCGACGTACTCGAGGACTCGACCGTTAATGCCCACACCGTTCAGGGAGCGGAAGCCGAGGTTGTTAGAACCAACCCAAGACGCGGTGGACAGGCCACGAGTGTAGCCAACCTGCCAGGTCTGGGAGGAGTTATCGTTCGTACCGGTCTTCGCAGCCGAACCGTTCGGCAGACCAATACCGCGCTGAGAAGCGGAACCGCCAGGCTGGATAACACCCTTCAGAACCCAGCTGACACCGTTCGCGATGTCCGGATCCAGGACCTGCTCACACTGGTTCTGGTATTCCTTCATGGTTTCACCGTTGGTCTTGGTAATCTTCTCAATCGGGCGCGGGGTGCAGTACTTACCCTCGGAAGCGAAGATAGCGTACATGGATGCGCTGGTCAGCGGGGAGATACCGTACTTGGTACCACCAATGTTGGTACCCAGGTCGGGGATGCTGTGCAGCGGTTCGCCGGTACCGTCCAGGGCGTGCATCTTGATTGACAGGTCGTGCACATCGCACAGGTCAATCTGGGAGAGCATGCCGTACAGGTACGAGTTCAACGACTGGCGAATACCGTACGCAGCGGTACCGTAGGTCAGACCGCCGTTGACTGCGTTCTTATAGGACCAGCCGTTCGGCTGACCGGTGTAGTAGTACTTACCGCCGTCGTAGCACTTGGCGTTCCAGCCGAAGCTGGTGGGCCAGAACAGCTGGGTACCGTTCACGGTAGCGTTAGCGCCGCGGCCGCTGATGAGCCACTGAGCCAGAATAATCGGTTTGAACGTCGAACCGGGCTGGAAGCCGCGGGTACCACCGTAGGCGCTATCAACGTTGTAGTTGTACTCGGTCTTGGAGTGGTCGTTTGCGTCTGCGGGGCTACCGAGCTCGGTGTTCTGTGCCATCGCGATGACGCGGCCGGTGCCGGGCTCAACACTGGTCAGCGCGGAGTTCACGTCGTTCCAGTTGGTTGCTGCCGGCTGGGTGGAGTCCACAGCCTGCTTTGCCGCGGTCTGAGCCTCGGGGTTCAGGGTGGTGATCACCTTCAGGCCGCCACGCTTGATGGCGGTGTTACGCAGCTCAGCGGTTGCGCCGAGGGACTCATCCTGCAGCAGGTAGTTGACCACATAACGGCAGAAGAACGCCTTATCACCTGCCAGGGAGCAACCCTGGGACTTGGTGTGGACGTTGAGCTTAATGTCGCTGGCGATGGCGTCGCTGTATTCCTTGTCGGAAATCTTGCCGTCGCGGAGCATGGTGCCCAGAACGATGTCGCGGCGTTCACGGGCGAGTTCGGGGTTCACGGTCGGGTCGTACACGTTCGGTGCCTGCACCAGACCGGCAAGAAGGGCGGACTGTGCCACGTTCAGGTCCTTAGCGGAAATACCCCAGTAGTACTGTGCAGCAGCCTCAACACCGTAGTTCGAACCACCAAGGTTCACGATGTTCAGGTAGCCTTCAAGGATTTCGTCCTTGGACTTGTTCTGCTCCATAGAAATCGCAAGCTTCATCTCGCGAATCTTTGCGGCGTAGGTCTTGTTACCGTTCAGGGTTGCGGTAGCGTCCTCACCACGAGCCACAGCGGAGTCAACAATGAGGTTGTTAACGTACTGCTGGGTCAGGGTGGATGCACCCTGACGGCGGCCGCTGTTGGAGTTAATGATGTTGTTCAGGAACGCACGACCGATACCGATAGCGGAGACAGCACCGTGATTGTAGAAGTCACGGTCCTCCACCGAGACGATAGCGTTCTTCATGTGCTGAGAAATCTGATCCAGCTTGACCGGTTCACGGTTCTCTTCGAAGAAAGTCGCGATTTCGGTCTTGCCGTCAGCAGCGTAAATAGTAGAAGGACGGGAGGAAATGCCATCGGCAATGTCGTCAGGAAGGTCCTGGAACCATGACATCGACGCGTTCGTGACCATACCCAAGCTCACGGCAGGGGGTACGACAATAATTGCCGCAAGGAAACCGGCAATCACGCTGAACGCGAGGAACTGCAAAAAATCTCCCGGGCGGCGACGCGCACGGGTTTTCTTAGATGAAGCCATTCATTCAGTTTATCCCATGAAGCTGTGAGAGGAAGTCCGGTTCGGCACCCCACAGGGAGGTGGGCGCCTCAGCGCTGAGAATAAAGCCCCCAAAAGCGCCGGACATTGACCGAAACCATAGTGAATCCCTTTTACTTATTCGACCCTGAAAGCTAGTCTAGAGGGTATGAAGAAATGGGAATACGCAACTGTACCGCTGATGATCCACACGACCAAGGCAATCCTCGACAACTGGGGTGAAGACGGCTGGGAGCTCGTAACTGTTCTCCCCGGCGCATCCGCACCTGCTGGCGCAACCCCCGCGTCGAACATGGTCGCTCCGACTCAGGGCAACCCCATCGCCTACTTTAAGCGCGAGAAGGCTGACTAAGAGCAACGTACCCGGCGGTCACCTCGCTATCCCGGCCCTCCTATAACTAGGGGAGCGCGGGAATAGATGAGGAAGACCGCCGGTTAGCCATTTAACAGCTGCCTGAATATCAGTAGCGTTTAGATTTACAGCATTTCCCCTATCACCGTTTGGGTGCCAGCACCCGCCATCCTTCTGGAGTAATCATGACTGAATCCCGTATTGAAGCACGTATCCGCGAACTCGGTTACGAACTGCCCGTAGCACCCGCCCCCGTTGCAGCCTACGTTCCGGCTGTTACGTCCGGCTCCTACGTGTACACCTCCGGTCAGCTGCCCTTCGTTGAGGGTGCTCTGCCCGAAACCGGTAAGGTTTCCGACTCCGGCGCTGAAGGCTCCGTGACCCCCGAGAATGCGAAGAAGTACGCGGGTATCAGCCTGCTCAACGCCCTGGCAGCGGTCAAGTCCGTCATTGGCGACCTGGACCGCGTGCAGCGCGTCGTGAAGGTTGTCGGCTTCGTGGCATCCGAGGTGAACTTCACCGCTCAGCCCGCCGTCATTAACGGTGCCTCCGAACTGCTCGGCGAAATCTTCGGCGAGGCAGGCCAGCACGCCCGCTCCGCCGTCGGCGTTCCCGTTCTTCCCCTGGACTCGCCCGTAGAGGTCGAGATCATTGTTGAATATGTCTAATCTGTACACCGGCGCGCTGCCGCTGTCTGCTATTCGTGCTGCCCAGGCTCAGCGGGCGGCGCAGGACGCTCCCGATAAGACTGCATACACCGCATCCGCACAGGACAACGGCACCGCCCAAAACATCAAGACTCTACCCCAGCCGGTGCAGGAACGCCGCTTCGGCACTCCCACCCCGGCTGAGGGCGTGGAACGCCCCCGCGTGTTCACCGGCCGCCAGTCAGGCCCGCGCACCGCATCCATCCAGCGTCTCTACACGATTCCCGAGTTCATGCGCACCGCCGCCGAAAGCTGGCGCGAATGCGGCAACGAAGGCACGACCGGCTGCACGATGCGCCAGGCGGCATCCGTCATTTTTGTGCGCGACGGCGACAACGGCCTCGAAACGATTCTGACCTACCGTCCCGGCACCTCCCCGCTGGGCGTGGTGGCTTTCCCCGGCGGTACGGCTCTTCCCGGTGATGATGAGTCCGCCTCCTGGGTGGGTCCCGGCGCCGACTACTGGCAGGAACAATTCCACTTCTCCGATATTGCGCAGGCACGCCGCAGCGTCATGGCAGCCGTGCGTGAATCCTTTGAAGAGACCGGCATTCTGCTTGCAGGCGAGGACGAACAGGACGTCGTGGAACGCTCCAGCACCCCTGAGCTCATGGCGTGGCGTGAAGCGGTTGCCGAGCAGGACAAGAGCTTCTCGGACTTCTTGACCTCCAGCGGCTTGAGCGTGCGCGCCGACCTGCTGCGCCCGGTCGCGCGCTGGCAGTCCCCGGACTTCTTCCTCAAACGCTACGATATCGCCTACTTCACCACGGCGTTGCCCGTCGGTCAGGACCCGAAGCTACTGCTCGGTAAGGGCGTGTGGGGTGACTGGCTGAACGTGCGTGAACTGCTCGAAGCCAAGGACACCAGCGAACTGGGTGACCGCATCGGCCAGCCCAACACGGTGGGCCGTACCCTCGACCAGCTCATTACCCCCGGCGTGATGTGCATGCTCGAATCGCTGGCGAAGGCTCAGACCTCCGTCGCGTGGCTGTCGAAGCGCCGCAAGATTGAGGTGAAGAAGCCCGTGCTCGTCACCCACAACGGTGCGTGCATGCTCTCCTTCACCGAGGTGGTTCCGGCTACCACCGGTTCCATATACACCGGCGCGATGGGTGCGCTCTAAGAGGGTATTGCAGCCGTTCGCTCGTACGATGAAGCGTTAAAGAAATCAGGAGCCGTTTCCCCATGCAGAGGGAAACGGCTCCTGATCTATTTAAGCTGTGCGTCTTTCAGCGAGGGCGTCCTAGAATGCCCTAACTCAAAGAGACCTTAGCGGGAACGCTGGCGCAGGCGGGGCAGGTCCAGAATGACAACTGCGCGTGCCTCCAGACGGATCCAGCCGCGAGAAACGAACTCGGCAAGAGCCTTGTTCACGGTCTCGCGGGATGCGCCAACCAGCTGTGCCAGCTCTTCCTGAGTCAGCTCGTGAGCAACGAGCACGCCGTCGGTTGCGGGGCGGCCGAAGCGGTCAGCCAGGTCCAGCAGCGCCTTAGCGAGGCGGCCGGGAACGTCGGAGAAGACCAGGTCAGCCAGTGCCTCGTTAGCGTGGCGCAGGCGGCGAGCCAGAGTCTTAATAACCTGATCGGAGATAGTGGGATCGAGCTGCTGTGCACGCTTGAAGGACTCGTGCTTGATGGCAGCCAGGCGAGTCTCAGAGACAGCCACAGCGTTGGTCGAACGGGGCGAAGGATCGAAGAGAGCCATCTCGCCGAAGACGTCACCGGGACCCATGATTGCAACCATATTCTCGCGGCCGTCAGCGGCGGTGCGACCCAGCTTGACCTTACCGGAGAGTACAGCGAAGAGCTGGTCGTCCTGGTCACCCTCGTAGAAGAGGACGGCGTTGCGGGAGAGGTCAATCTCCTGAATGTCATCGGTCAGCAGAGCGAAAGCTGCGTCGTCGAGGTTAGCAAAGAGAGGGGTACGACGGAGGATCTCGAGATCCATAAAGTTCTCCTAGATATGAGGTGATGAGCCGAAACTCGTAAATGTTCAGTGAGTGAGCCCGAACCGGTGTCATGCGTCTCAACATCTGAAATGTGAGAAGGCTCAAGCTAGTGTGACATATTCAACTGATACGAGCGTACCCTAAAAAAGCGCTTTATGCATTCCGATACAGCGAGCTTTACACCAAAAGTTATTTCTTCCGAGAAAATTCAAAGCTTCCCCACAGGTTTACCACCTAATATCAGGCATTCAGGTGTGTACTTTTATCGGTACCAAGCACGCTGACACCCTCATGACAAACAGGCCCCCGCCTCCACACGCGGTACGATGCGACGAGGCAGAAACCCGGTCTCAACAACCCCGGAACCGCCCGTCACGCCCGCCGCAGGGTACAGCGTGCCACCACACTCATCGGGCACAGCCCGCACCAATCACATGGGCACACCGTGACCACTTCTACCCACCAAGGAGGCAATTAGTCGTGACGACCGGCATCAACCTGCTTGATATTGCTATCCCCATCATCCTGCTGCTCTACTTCCTCGCCGGAGTCCGCAGCGGATTCTTCACCACCCTCGGAACCTTCCTCGGTCTGGGCCTGGGCGTCTGCGCCGCAGCCTGGCTCGTGCCCCTCGCCGTCGCCTCCGTGGGGTCGCAGTGGAGCCTCATTACCGCCGTCGGTGTGCTCATCATCTGCCTGACCATCGGACAGTGGCTCGGCCTCATTGCCGGACGCACCATTCGCCGCGTCACCGACATCACCCCGCTCAAGGGCATTGAGCGCTTCTTCGGCGGTGTGCTGAACCTTGCCGCCTGCGCCCTGGTCATGGTCGTGCTGACCATCTCCATGCGCACCGTACCCATCCCGCAGCTCAACACCGCGCTCAGCGAATCCAAGACTCTCTCCTGGATGGTCGCCTCCACCCCCGAGGTCGTCAAGGACCGCATCAACACGGTACGCAATGACGTGCTCGCCTTCGGAACCATTCCGGAAGTCAGCCAGCTCATCGCCCCCGAAACCAGCGCCCCCACCCAGACCGTAGAATCCGCGGCACTGGACCGGGCGGCTGCCTCCGTCGTTGAGATTCTGGGTGCCGCAGAGCAGTGCGGCTACACCTCCACCGGCTCCGGCTTCGTGGCGGACAACGGCCTGGTCGTCACCAACGCCCACGTGGTCGCCGGCGTGACCTCCCCGGTCGTGCAGGACTCCCGCGGCCGCACCTGGCCCGGCACCGTCGTCTACATGGATACCGAACAGGACCTCGCCTTCATCAGCGTGCCCAAGCTGCCGCTCGAACCGCTGACCATCGGCACCAACGCCACCGCAGGTAGCCTTGTAACCTTCATGGGCTACCCCAAGGGCGGCCCGTTCAAGGCACTGCCCGCCACCGTGCAGGGCATCGGCAACACCCAAACCATCGATGCCGACACCGGCCGCGCCAACGCCATGCGCCAGGTCTACCAACTGGCAGCCGACGTGCAGCACGGCAACTCCGGCGGCCCCGTCCTCGACGAAAACGGCAACGTGGTCGGCGTGATCTTCGGTAAGGCAACCACCGGCCAGACCGGCTACGCCATCACCGCAAGCACCCTCAAGCAGGCACTGGCTGAAGGTGGCGACAACACCGCCGCAGTCTCCACCGGCACCTGCCGCAAGTAGCTAACAAAAACATTCAGGCTCCCGAACCTCTAGCGAGGAACGGGAGCCTGAACTATTTAACGAAAGGAGGCGGCGCGCTGTTATTCCGCCAGATGCTGCGCCAGGAAATCAACCGCCATGACATAGCCGTACGCACCCGCACCGGCAATCACCGCGGTAGCCTGCGGCGACACAAACGAATGATGACGGAACTGCTCACGACGATGCACATTCGACAGATGCACCTCAACCACCGGAAGCTCAGCCGCCTCCAGTGCATCATGCAGCGCCACCGACGTGTGGGTGTACGCCGCCGGGTTGATAATAATCGCCGCGCCACGAGTACGAGCACGCTGAATCTCATCCACCAGCGCGCCCTCATGATTCGACTGCATAAACTCAACATCAAAACCATGATCCGCCGCGCGCTCACGCACCATACGCTCAATATCGTGCAGAGTGGTGTAGCCGTACACCTCGGGGCGGCGCTGCCCAAGCAGGTTCAAATTCGGTCCATTAAGCACAAAAATCGTATCTGACATAAAACCAGTGTGGCACAGCGAGCGCCCGCTGAGCGCTAGCCGACGCGAACTGCCCAGAAAATGATGCGGAGGAGGGGAGAGCGCAGGCGCGTGGCGGATGCGCATCCCCGCATACGGGGGGCGACGCGCGCCAAGTACGGTGAACCTCGCTACCGCCCACACACCTAAGCCCGGTACCCTCGCGCTATGACCGAGAACGCCACCCAGCCCGCAGCGGGCGCACAGAACACCGCGGCAGAGAACGCCGAATCGCTCCTACAGATCCGATTCGTTCCCGAATTCAAAGCCGCAGCCGCCGCACGCCGCCTCAACGCCCGCGCACCCGAAAGCCACCTCGCCACTGTGCGCCGCGCCCGAAAGATTAACCGCATCCTCGGCGAAACCTACCCCTACGCCGTCGCAGAACTCGACTTCGACAACCCCTTCGAGCTACTCATCGCCACCGTGCTCTCGGCACAAACCACCGACGTGCGCGTCAACTCCGTCACCGGTGCACTCTTCGCACGCTACCCGGACGCCGCCGCGCTCGCCTCCGCACGTACCGAAGAGGTCGAACCCTACATTCAGTCCCTCGGCTTCTACCGCGCCAAGGCACGCTCCATCGTCACCCTCTCCCAGCAGCTCGTCGAACGCCACAACGGGCAGGTCCCCTCAACCCTCGAAGAGCTCGTAGAACTCGCCGGAGTCGGCCGCAAAACCGCGAACGTGGTCCTCGGAAACGCCTTCGACGTGCCCGGACTGACCGTAGACACCCACTTCGGACGCCTCGCCCGCCGCATGGGATTCACCACTGCAGACGCCCCCGAGACGGTCGAAAAAGACGTTGCCGAACTCATCGAACGCAAAGACTGGACGCTCTTCTCACACCGCATGGTCTACCACGGCCGCCGCATCTGCCACGCCAAAAAGCCCGCCTGCGGCGTATGCCCCGTCGCCGACCTCTGCCCGTCCTACGGCGCCGGGGAGACGAACGAACAAGCAGCACGTAAACTCATGAAATACGAAATGGCACCCGGCCGAGAAGACCTGCACCTGCGATTCCTGCAGGGCGCAACCCGCCGCGAACTCATGGCAGAAGGCTACCCGCTCAGCGCCTAACGGCGACTGAGCCGAACCGGAATGTAGCCGCGCAGAAGAGAGGTACACAGATGAGCGAAAACACGTCCCAGCAGGAGGCGCAGCACCCCGCCCAGCAGGCACTGGCGGCTCTCGCAGAGGGCGGCGTGGCATTCGACGTCCAAGCCCTGCTGCGCAGCGCACCCGCCAGCCCCCTGAACAAAGAAGCCGCCGTGCTGATTCTCTTCGGCGTGCTCGATAACTCGCCCTCCACCGGCAAATTTGACGGCTGCCCCGAAAACGTCAGCGCCGACCTGGATGTACTGCTCCTCGTACGTGCCGCAACCCTGCGCTCACACGCCGGTCAGCCCGCCTTCCCCGGCGGCAAAATCGACCCCGAAGACTATGCACTCGCCGAAACCACCGGCGAACCCGTCGCCCACATCGCCGCCCTGCGTGAGGCGGTCGAAGAAACCGGGCTCGACCCCGCCGGCGTGCAGATCCTCGGCCAGCTGCACACCCTGCCGCTACCCATCAGCAACTTCATGGTCACCCCCGTCATCGGCTGGTGGAACAGCCCCGTGCCTGTCGAAGTCGTTGACCACAACGAGTCCGCGCTCATCGCCCGCGTGCCCGTGCGTGACCTGCTCAACCCCGCCAACCGGCACACCGCCTACGTCAAACGCGGCCGCACCTCACACCGCACTCCCGCCTTCGAGGTGCGCATGCCCGGCGGTGAAGAGTTCACCGTCTGGGGATTCACCGCGATTCTGCTGGACCGGATCTTCGACTCGCTCGGCTGGACCGTGCCCTGGGATACAAAAAAGATGCGCACGGCACCCGGCTACGAGGAGTAAAGCTCTTCGCAGAATAAACGCCTGACCAGCGGATATAGGGTGCAGATAGGGGCGGCAGGTAGCTTGAACGAAGCTACCCGCCGCCCCTATTTTTTGTTGCACGGTGCCGCCTATATGCCGCTGATTATTTACCGCTGGTTACTTACCGTCTGCGTAGTTGCGCACCCGCGCCACCGACACTGGAAAATCAACCGGCACCCGACCGAACAGCAGACGCGCCGCCTCCGCAGCGCCCTCACGCACAATACGCTCCACGCGATCCGCCTCCAGCTCGGGGCCGCACAGCAGAAGCTCATCGTGCAAAAAATACACAATGCGGGTGCGCATCGGCATACCAAAAATCCGCTCCGACAACAGACGAGAACGCACCGCGCCCATCCAACACAGAGCCCACTCAGCCGCCGTACCCTGCACAATAAAATTGCGGGTCATACGCCCGTGCGCACGCGCAGTCGACACCGCACGCGACTCAGCCGCCGGCGAAGACCGATCAGCCACAATCTCACGGAAACGCTCATCCACCGGCGGGGACGTACGACCCAAAAAAGTCGTCACCTGACCGCCCGCCTCACCAATACGAGCCGCACGCTCCGTAAAGTCCATCGCCTGCGGAAAAAGCGCCGCCACATGCGGCAACAGGGCGCCAATCTCACCGCTGCGGCCGCCATACATAATCGCCAGCATGCCCACCTTCGCGTGGGAACGCCCCGTCAAACCCACACCCTTCAGGCGCGCCAGCTCGGCAATACCCGCATACAGGTCAGCGCCACGACCCGCCGAAGCGAGCGCCTCATCACGGCTCAACGCCGCCAAAATACGTGGCTCAATCTGCGAGCCATCCGTCACCGTCAGCACCTGACCCTCCGGCGCCTGCACCGCCTGACGAATCTCCGCCGGAAGCTGCAACGCACCACCGCCGGAAGCGCCCCAGCGCCCGGTCGCGGCTCCACCCACCTCAAGATGCGGGCGGAACGCACCCTCAGAAACCCAAGTATCAGCCCACGTCCAGCCGTTAGCAGTCCAAATACGGTACAGCTTCTTATAACGCAGAATCGGGTCAATCAGCGCCCAACGCTTCTCCCTTTGAGCCGGAATCGCATCCGCCCAACTCTTCAACTCCCACGAACGCGTAGACTTCACCGAAACCCCCGCAGACTGCAAAGCACGCAAAAGATCCTGCGGCGAATCCGGGTTCAACGACGGCATAAACAGCATGCGCTGAATCTGCTCCGCCAACTCCTGCATCTTCTGCGGACGCTCACCAGGCGCCGGACGCGGACCCAACAACTCGCACAGATGCTCATGATGCGCCTGCACATTAAACGGGATGCCGTAATAACCAATCTCAGCCGCCACCAACGCACCGGCAGATTCAGCCGCCGCCAAAAGACGCAACCGCTCCGGGTGCCTTGACTCGCTAATAGCGCGCGCCTGTGCCAGCCATTCACGCATCAGCACACGCACCACCGGATGCTCCGGCAGCAGAGTCACCGGGCCCGCCGCCAACTGCGGGGCAAAAGGCTCATGAGGCGCCGCCTCAAGGAAATCCGGGGAGGAATCAGCAGGAGAACCGGCGAATGCGGCGGAAGAGGTAGCGGGCGCACTCAAAAAATCAGCGCCGAATAGCTCCTCCTGACCCTGAATCTGCCGCGCCACCGGCAGATACCCCTGAGGCTCCACAGCCTCACGCACATCAGAAAGATTCAGCACCGGGCTGTACTCCACAAAACCGCTCGGATGCGTGGCAGCAGTAGCCAAAATTCGCTGCACCAGACGCAAATCATGGCACAGATGTACCCGCACCCCGCGGCGCAGAAGCAGCGGGTCAAAGTGGCGGGTATCAGCCCAAATCCAGCGCGGAAAACGCCCCTGTGCCGAATCAGCCGCCTGCCGCTCCACCTCTCGCACATACGCCGGAAGATTCGCCGCACTCACCCGATCCGCCCGCGTAATCCGCGGAATAAAGGTCGGGTCCTGCAATTGCTCAGCGGTCGGCGCCGAAAAATGAAAAGCACCCCACGAGGTCACCGGCTGAGCACCGCGCGGGGACGCACCTGCGGCAATAGCCGACGTGACCGGGTGCGCGGGGGTGCCGGTCTGGGCGGTAATACCCGCGCCAGTGGCAGGACTGAGCAGAACGTACATTCTTCCATTATCGGTGACCGGGTGCGAAGGCGCGCGGTTTGTGGTCGCGGGTGGGGCGGTTTGCGGAAGGGACAGGGGAGGGCTGAACGCGCCGTGGTTTGTCATAAAAGCGCCGGATGCGTGCGTTTTGTTCGTTTGAGGTGCGTGCATCGTGGATATTTCGGGGTGCGCGAGGAGTTATCCACAGAACGCTCATTCTCTTAAAAATTTAGGATGGGCGCAATGCTCTCCTAGAGCCATGAACCCCACCAGAAATCCCGCCAGCAACACCGGTAGTCCCAATGGCTACCCGACCAGCGCCGTGCAGAATCTAAGCACACAGAGTCCAAGCACGCAGGTGCAGGGAACGAATCGACTGGGTGCGCAGAATGCAGGTGCGCGCTCACTGCCCGCCCTGCTCATCCCCGAAGACTACCGCGCCCGCGCCGTCGCCCTGCACGCCCGCGAACTGATTCTGCGCTCGCCGCAGATGAGCGCTATCGCCCTGGGCGGTTTTAGCGGCGGGTTCAGTGGCGGGGCCGAGCGAGCAGGGGAGCGGCCGCCCGCAGGTGGCGCAACCGTCGCGGGCAGTGCAAACGCTGCGAGTGCCGCGGGCGGTGGGTTACTCCAAGAATCCCAACCCCTCCGCGAGATCCTCGAAAACGCCGTGGATGAGGCAATCTGCACCATCGACGGTGGACACCTGGGGAACACGAACGCAGAAGGAACGGGCGCAGGCGGAACTAATGTGACGAAGCCCCGAAAATTCCGCACCAAAAAGGTGCAACCCGCGCCCGCCTCCTGGAGCTACCCCAGCGTGGAATACGTGCCCATCAACCGGCAGACCGCACTGAGCTACCTCGCCGCGGAACTCTACGGCCTCGGCGCCCTCGACCTGCTCCTTGACGAGGGGCAACGCGCCGGAACCATCACCGATATCTACGTGAACTCGCCCTGCGATATCTGGGTGGGCATCAACGGAACCACCCGCCCCGTGGCGCTGAGCCTCGGCAATGAGCGGCGCGTGCGTGACCTCGCCGAACGGCTCATCCGCAGGCACGGCGGGCAGCTGGATGCCGCACATCCGGCGGCTGACATCAGCGACGAGCACGGCAGGCGCATCCACGCGATTATCCCGCCGCTGAGCGAACGTACCCGGCTCTCCGTGCGCCTACCCGCCCGCGAGCGCCCCACCCTGGCACAGCTGCAGGCCGCCGGGCTGTGTGATGAGGCGACCGCCGCCTACCTGTGCCGCATGATTGCCGAACGCCGCGGATTCCTCATTAGTGGTGGTACCGGCACCGGCAAAACCACCCTGCTCAACGCCCTGCTGGGGCTGTGCACGCCGCAGGAGCGCCTCATTCTGCTCGAAGACACCCCGGAGTTGGCGCCGCAGCATGAGCAGGTTATTGCCCTCAAAACCCGCGCCGCCAACTCCGAGGGTGCCGGCGAAATCGGGCTGGGTGAGCTGATTGTGCAGGCGCTGCGTATGGGCCCGGATCGGCTCGTGGTCGGTGAGTGCCGCGGCGCGGAGGTGGTGCACCTGCTGACCGCCATGAACACCGGTCATCGCGGCGCCGGAACGACCCTGCACGCCAATAGTGCGCAGGCGGTGCCCCTGCGTTTGTGCGCCCTGGGTGCGCTCGCCGGACTGGATAGTAGAACGGTCGCTCTACATACGGCGACGGCTTTTGAACGCATTATCCACCTGGAACACCGGGACGGTCGCCGCCGCATCGAGGGTATTTACAGCCTGCACCCCGCCACACAGGGGAGCGAAGAGTATCTGCAGGTCAGGCGTATTTCTACCGGGTCCGAAGTTGGGTACTAGCCCCCGAAATGGGGGAAGCAGAAAACGTGAAAGGAGGAAGCAATGAAGCAGAACGAGAAGAGCAACGGAAGCCTTCGCGAACGCTGGACTGAGTGCTGGACTGAGCGCCTAGCTGGGCGTATCGCCGGAGCAGCCAGTGCCGAGGAAATGCGCATGTGGCCGCTCATGCTACGCACCCTCGCCCTGAACCTACGCGCCGGCATTCCCCTGCAGGAAGCGGTGCGCACCGACCCGGGCTCTAGGCAGTTCGGGCAACTCGGACAGTGCGAGCTGGTGCCGGGTACGGGGAAAACGTGCACGAAGAATAGCTCTCGGAAAAGCGCCCGCCCCCGACGGGCACGAGGCCTCTCGCCTCTTTCCGAAGACTACGGGCACAAGCGGTGCGCCGAAGATATCCGCCGCTTCACGCAGGCTCTCGCCACGCTTACCTCTTGGGGTGCACCCGCGCACCTCGCCTGCGCCCAACTGCTCGAAAACAGTGCCCGGATGCGCCCGCACAGCCGCGAGCGCCTGCACGACCTGCAGCTGAGCCTGCGCATGAGCGAGAGTGCCGGTGCGCCGCTCGCCACGAGCCTGGAACGCGCCGCCGAACACGCCGAAGAACGCATCGACGCGCTCCTGGGTAGGCAGAGCGCCCTCGCCGCACCGCGCGCCACCGGCAGAATCCTCTCCTGGCTGCCGTTGCTCGGCCTGGGTCTGGGTGTGCTCATGGGAAGCGACCCCGTGGGCGTGTTGACCGGCTCCATTCTCGGGGCGCTTACCGGCTTGCTCGGGTTGGGGCTCGCCTTTGCCGGGCGACGCTGGACCGCCGTGCTCGTGCATCGGGCTGAGGTGGAGAGCGCGGCAAGTAGTGGAGCCGAACAAACCTCGAACGTGCCGCCCGTCGATACCGCCCTCGTGCTGGAACTACTCGCCGCACAACTACGCGCCGGGCTCGCACCGCTCGCCGCCCTGGGCACCCTCGCCGAGGCGCTCAACAGCCGACCGCTACACACGGTCTGCCAGCGCCTACAGATGGGCAGCGGTTGGGGGAGCGCCTGGTCGGGCTCCGCGGCGGGAACCTTCGGTGAGCTGCGGGATGCGCTCGCCCCCGCCTACACGGGCGGCGCACCCAGCACTGCGCTACTGCTCTCCCTCGCCGATGCGCACCGCCTCAGCGAGCGCCGCGCGGCAGAACGTGCCGCAGGAAGGCTCTCCGTGGCGCTCGTGGTGCCCCTCGGGCTGTGTTCGCTACCCGCCTTTATCTGCCTGGGTATTGTGCCCATCCTCATTTCGCTGCTACCCACGCTGACTGGCTAAAGAACCAAGCCCATAAGCGCTGTTGACTAGCTGAAATGCCGAAAAGTTTAGACCCTCGCTCTGCGCCTCGAAGGCAGAAGAGCACCCACCCCGCCCCGAATGACCGGGGCGCAACGAAAGGAAAACCAATGACGAACACCCTCTGCGAAGCAATCCGCCACGACCTGCACCCGGGCGATGCCCCGATTACTGCCCCGGTCGGCGCACCGCGTGAAATTCAGGCTCACGCACCCGGTGCAGAAGCGCAGACCATTCTGGGTCCCGTACCGCTGTCCGTTGCCATTGCAACCACCATGAAGCAGCTGCGCGAAGAATGCCCCGAGCTTTTTACCGATGTTGAACTTTCCGCCGGCGCTGAGCAGAACCACGCCGGCCCCAGGATTGACCCTCACGAAATGGAGATTGATATGAACACTGACCGCCTGAGCCCCGAGCAGGCGCTGACCATTGCCCGAGCGCTCGCCGAGGGCTGCACCCTGGACGAATGCGGCGCCACCTGCCGCAGCCTGGGTGAGCACGCGCCCGGCTGTGCCGAATACGTGCCTGCTGAAGGCGATGAAAAGACGCCCGCTGAGTATGCCCCGGCGGGTGATCCGGAGGAGGGCGCCTCCACCGCGGAGTACGGCATTGTGATGCTTGCGGCGGTCGGCTTTGCTGGTCTGCTGGTGCTGATTCTCAAGTCCGATGAGGTGCGTTCCATGCTCCTGGATATTGTGCGTAATGCGCTGTCTATTGCGGGCAATACGGGACTGCTCTAGCGCTTTTGAAAATTCCATCGTGGAGTTTTGCTCTAGGTGCTATGCACCCCGAAAAATGAGGCAAGAAAGGAGGAATAAAGAATGAATGCTCATGTGAATTTGGGTGCTTGGTGGCATGCTCAATCCGCAGGTAAAACCGGGGCGGAATCGGTGCCCGATACCCCGCACGAGGACGCCGCAGAAGAGGGTGTCATCACCGCCGAATTTGCGGTCGCCCTACCCGCCGTGACGGTGGTGCTCGCCCTCTGCCTGGGCGCCGCCTCCACGGGGGTTGCGCAGCTCAAGGTGGAGGAATCCGCGCGAACGGCTGCCCGCGCCGCCGCCCGCGGAGACTCCGAGGCGCAGATTCGCTCCGCCGTCAGTCGCATCGACCCGGCGCAGAGTGTGCAGATTTCCGTTTCTCCTGATAGCGCAGTTGATGCAGGGGAGGGGCGCGCCCGGCAGGTGCACGTGCGGGTGAGCCGCCCCGCCCCCGGCGTGATTGGCTCGACGACCGGCTGGGTACTGCGAGCGGACGCCCATGCCCGCGTTGAAGGTGGTGCTGGCAGTCAAGAAGGCACTGGCGCTCAGGAAAGCGCTGACAGTGAAGAAAGCATCGGCAATGATGGTGAATAAAAGCTCGGTTCTCGCCTGCTCCGCGGAAGAGCAACCCGAAGAGGGTAGCGGCACCGTCCTCGCCCTCGCCATTATTGCCGCGCTGCTGGTGCTGACCGTGGTAATTGCCGGGCTCATCGGGGTGGTTTCTGCGAATCGCAGGGCGTCCGCCGCCGCCGATTTGAGTGCGCTCGCGGCGGCGGATGCCTACCGCGGGCTCACAGAGGGCGACCCGTGCGCGGTCGCAGCGGACCTTGCCGAACGCCACGGCGCGCACCTGGAATCCTGCACGTTTCCGGATCGCCCCGAAACGGTGGAGGTGACGGTCGCCGTCCCCGTCGCAGGACCCATGGGCATGCTGGGCCCGGCGAGGGTGCGTGCCCGCGCCGGGGCTGAGTCCCCCGAGGAAGAGCTTCCCGAAGAAGAGCGCGCGGCGGCGGGGGACGCGGAGGAGCTGAGCCCCGATGAGGTTGCCGAGCTGGAGGAAGAGCTGGGAGCCGAGCGGGACTCGGTGCCCGAATCTCCCGATCCGGAAGGCCCAGTCGACCCAGAAAACCCCACCGACTAGGCTTTTTGCGCTCACCGGGAGTTGTCATCCCAGCTTGCGTGACCTGTGTTCCTACACCTCCGCCATACTCCGCAACATTGCCGTCAGCAGCGCCCGCGCGCCGTGTTTGCTGAGCGGCTCGTTGCGGTTGCCGCATTTGGGCGAGTGCACGCAGGAGGGGCAACCGTTTTCGCATCCGCAGCTTTCGATTGCTTCAAGGGTGGCGCTCAGCCACTGCGCAACCGCGTTGAAGCCGCGCTCGCTAATGCCCGCGCCGCCGGGTGCGGCGTCGTAGACGAAAATGGTGGGCCTGCCGGTGTCCACGTGAAGTAGCGTGGAGAGTCCGCCCAAGTCCCAGCGGTCGCTGGTGGCGATGAGCGGCAGCAGCCCGATGGCGGCGTGCTCGGCGGCATGCAAGGTGCCGGGGCCGTCCTCTTCGGTCACGCCCGCGCCGAACAGGTAGCTGGGCTCGAAGGTGAACCAGACCGCCTCGGTCATGAGCACTTCGGGCGGCATGGGTTGCGCCTCTTCGCCCAGGTATTCGCCGCCGTAGACGGAGAATCGCCGGTAGCCGGTGACCTGGTCGGTGACCTGAACTTGCCCGCGGTGCATGGTGAGCGGGGCGAGCTGCTGCGCGTCGGTTTCGGGTGCAGGCTCGCCGGGAACCGCTTCTCCAACAGCGTTTTGCGCACCGTAACTGACCCGCGCATGCTCCGCCAGAATACGCACCTCCGTGTTCTCAACGGCGCGCGTGTAGTAGTCCGGGTAGACGCGGCTGAGCAGAATCACGCGCTCGCCCTCGCTGAGGGATTCGACCACGTACTGCGCGCTCTGGTGAATGTAGATTGCGCCCGGGTGCCCCTGGCTCATGGCGTGCGCGGCGTCCATGGTGCCAACCAGGGTGCCGTCTTCGGCATCGATGAGCTGGTAGGGGCCGCCGCCGGTGCCGCGGATATCGACCAGGTCGGCGGCTGATTCGGCGTGCGTCCAGTACCAGCCGTCCGGGCGGCGACGCAGGTACCCCTGCTGCACCAGCCGATCCAGCAGAGCCGCGGTATGCGGACCGAAGAGACTCAGTTCTTCAGCGCGGATGGGTGCCTCCTGCGCTGCGGCGCACAGCTGCGGTGAGAGCACATACGGGTTCGTCGGGTCGAATACGGTTGCCTCAACCTCCTGCCCGAAAATCGCCTCCGGGTGGTGCACCAGGTAGGTGTCGAGTGGGTTGTCGTCGGCAATGAGCACTGCGAGCGCGTCCTGACCGCTTCGACCCGCCCGGCCCACGCGCTGCATGAAGGAGGCGCGGGTACCCGGCCAGCCCGCCACGAGTACGGCGTCCAGTCCGGAGATGTCAATGCCCAGCTCCAGTGCGGAGGTGCTCGCCAGGCCGAGCAGTTCGCCGTTGCGGAGTTTGCGTTCGAGTTCGCGGCGCTCTTCGGGGGTGTACCCGGCGCGGTATGCGGCGACGCGGTGGGCGAGGCCCGCCTCCACCTCGTCGAGGTAGCGTTGGGTCTTCTGCGAGAGGATTTCTACGCTGCGGCGCGAACCGGCGAAAACCAGGGAGCGGGTGCGGGAAAGCACCAGGTCGGTGAGCATTTGCGCGCCCTGCTCCACGGGGGAGACGCGGCGCGGCGCCTCCTGCTCAGCCTTCGACTGGACCGCCTGCTGCTGGGTGCTGCGGGTGCCCTTGGCGAGCTGATCGTGCGCCTTGGGCGGCATGAATTCGGGCTCCCAGAGTGCGACGGTGGTTTCACCGCGTGCGGAGGTGGACTCGGTAATGGCGGTGACCGCCTGCTGCGGCACGCCGATGAGCTTGGAGAAAGACTCGACCGGGTTGGAGCTGGTCGCGGAGGCGCCGTAGAACACGGGCACGGTGCGGTAGAGCGCGCAGACGCGGCGCAGGCGGCGCAGCAGGTTGGCGATGTGCGCGCCGAAAACGCCGCGGTAGCTGTGTGCCTCGTCGAGCACCACGTAGCGCAGCCCGCGCAGGAAGGATGACCACTGCCGGTGGTTGCTCAGGATTGAGTAGTTGAGCATGTCCGGGGTGGTGAGGATGAAGTTGGCGTGTTCGCGGATCCAGCGGCGTTCGCCGGTGGGGGTGTCGCCG
This sequence comes from Rothia sp. HMSC069C04, assembly GCF_001812895.1. Taxonomy (NCBI): domain Bacteria; kingdom Bacillati; phylum Actinomycetota; class Actinomycetes; order Micrococcales; family Micrococcaceae; genus Rothia; species Rothia sp. HMSC069C04. The sequence continues at coordinate 450,083 of NZ_KV810736.1, read as the reverse complement.
TCGTAGCTTGCCGCGTGGAGTCCTGGCAGGTTGTAGGAGGTGAGGGCGGTGAGCTGGTCGGCGGAGAGTGCCTTCGCCGGTGAAATGTAGAGAACGTTCGCTCTATTATTGAGGTTTTCTGCTCCCGAATACGCGGAAGTTGAGCTCACTGGCTCGCCACACGATGCACGGTAGATTGCGTCCAGGGTGGGCATCAGGTAGCTCAGGGTCTTGCCTGAGGCGGTACCAGTCGCCACAATCACGTGCCCGCCGTTGCCGGTGCTCTTCGCGTCTTCGGCGTGTGCGGGAGTCGGCGCTTCAACGCGCCCAGGCTCAAGACGCTCAGCCTCAATCCGCCCCGCCTGCCAGCCGTAGCGCGCCGCACTCGCCGCCAGCGCCGCATCAAGACCCGCGTGGGCGGCGTCTGCCGCCTGCACCTGGTGGGCGTAGGGCTCGGCAATGCCGAGCGATTCGAAGGCCTCCACCACGCGCGGATGCAGCCATTGCGGCCAGGGCGCGTAGCTCGCCGCCCTAGCGGCAATGGTGTGAATATGGGTCACCTGCTCGGGCAGGGTTCCGGTGCGTTCTGCCTCCGGAAGCAGGGATGCCAGCACCTGCTGTGCGCTCGCGGGAAGCTCGCGGTAGCGCAGCGTTTTTGGGCGCGCCGCAGACTGCCCCTGCGGCTGTTCGGGCTGGTGTACAGACTGATGCGTGGGCTGCTGTTCAGGGTGCTGGTTGGCGTTCTGCGAGGAGATGCTGTGCGGCATGGGTTCCATTGTAGAGCGGCGGGCTAAAACCCGACCTGCCACCGGTCACGCGCTACCCTGAACGCTGGCTCCGAGCCCGGCTCCGAACCCGCTCGGATCCTGCCCCGACCCAGAGCCTAGCCCCTAACCTAACCCCGCCCTAATCCTGTCCCAGAACCGCCCCCAGCACCGCTTCTGTGCCGCCGACCCCGTAGTCAGTGCACACATATCAAAAAATCTGCATGCGTTAGGCGCATATGACGATAAAATAGTTTCGTGGCTCAAAATAAGATTATTCTGTATTACCAGTTCGCCCCCATCGCCGACCCGCAGGCGGTCATGCTCTGGCAGCGTGCCCTCTGCGAGAAGCTCGGCCTGCGCGGGCGCATCCTCATTTCCAAGCACGGCATTAACGGCACCCTCGGCGGCGAAATCAACGCGGTCAAGGCGTACACCAAGGAAACCCGCAAGTACCCCGGCTTCAAGAACATGGAGTTCAAGTGGTCCGAGGGCGGCGCGGAGGACTTCCCCCGTCTGTCCGTGAAGGCACGCGACGAGATTGTGGCTTTCGGTGCTCCCGACGAGCTGCAGGTGGACGAGAACGGCGTCGTTGGCGGCGGCGTGCACCTGAAGCCTGAAGAGGTTAACAAGCTTGTTGAAGAACGCGGCGACGAAGTGGTCTTCTTCGACGGCCGTAACGCGTTCGAGGCGAAGATTGGCAAGTTCAAGAACGCTATCGTTCCTGACGTGCGCACCACCCACGACTTCATTCGCGAGATTGAGTCCGGCAAGTACGATCACATTAAGGACAAGCCGGTCGTCACCTACTGCACCGGTGGTATTCGCTGCGAGATTCTCTCCGCGCTCATGAAGAACCGCGGCTTCAAGGAGATTTACCAGATTGACGGCGGCATCGTCCGTTACGGTGAGAAGTACGGCGATAAGGAACTCTGGGAAGGCTCGCTCTACGTCTTCGACAAGCGCATGCACATGGAGTTCACCCCGGACACCGTCACCATCGGCAAGTGCGAACAGTGCGGTGCCCCCTCGAACAAGTTCGAGAACTGCTCCAACGAGAACTGCCGCGAGCTGGTTCTGCTCTGCCCCGAGTGCGCAGCTGATGACGCAAAGCGCCGCTGTGTGCCCGAGTGCTCGGTGGACCGCGAAGCAGCTGAGGTGAACGCCTAATGGCAGCCGCTAAGGGCGGCGCGGTTCAGATTTCTAAACCTCGCATTGAGGAGCACCCGGCGCTGGTTGTTGCTGGCGTCTCGCAGGTGTTCCCCCTGGATGGCGACTTCTCCTCGCTGTGGGATGAGCTGAATCAGAAGGCGTCCCCGGCGATGCTGGATGTTCTGAACGTGACCCAGTATCTGGGTGTGTGCACTCAGCCGAATCCGAAGAGGCAGGTCCGCTACACGGCGGGCTTCTTGGTGTCGGAGCCGGCGAGCGCGGCGAAGCTTGGTCTGGGCGTGCTGGAGTTGCCAGCGAGCACCTACGCGGTGGTTGAGGTGACCGGCCCGATTTCGGAGTCCATTCCGGCTGGCTTTGCGAGCTTTGAGGAGGCGTTCTTCGCGAAGAATCCGCAGTACCGCCCGGTTGGTGGTCTTGAGGTGTACGGTCGCGGCGATATGCAGGCGGCTGATTACCGTATGGAGCTGTGGGTTCCGCTGGTGAAGCGTTCCTAGGGCAGTTTGTTTCTGTCGTTTTAGTTGCAGTTTTAGCTGTTGAATAGAAGGGCCCGGTGGTGCGATGCGTTCGTGCCGCCGGGCTTTTTTGTACCCTTTTTCGGTTATATTTTTGGACCCCTGGAGCGGGTGAGTGTGCTGTGAAGTCGGGGGAGCGGTGCTCCTTTGCTGCATGCCCCAAAACAAATACTTGACATGTAAAATATTGGGTTTAGATTTAAACCACCAGCCCGGCACTACACGAACCCGAGCGCAACTCGCAAAGGAAAAACCATGAGCACCCCCACCGCCTCCAACAGCCAGAGCACCCCGCAGCTCGACGAATCCATCCGCATTAGCCACCTCGAACCCATGCGCGGCGACGAGAAGAAGCTCGGCTTCCTCTCCTTCGGCCACTGGGCTGAGGTTCCCGGATCCCGCGTACCGAACGCTGCAGAATCTCTGCACCAGGCAATCGACCTTGCCGTAGGTGCCGAAGACATTGGACTGGACGGCGCGTTCTTCCGCGTGCACCACTTCGACCAGCAGCAGGCGACCCCCTACCCGCTACTCTCCGCGATCGCGGCGAAGACCGAACGCATCGAGCTCGGCACCGGTGTGATTGACATGCGCTACGAAAACCCGCTCTACATGGCTGAACTTGCCGCCATGGCAGACCTCATTGCGGCGGGCCGACTGCAGCTGGGTGTCTCCCGTGGCTCGCCCGAATCCGTTATCCGCGGCTTTGAGAGCTTCGGCTACTACCCGGCAGAAGGCGAAAATGAGGGCGACATGGCGCGCCGCCACCTCGACATTTTCCTCAAGGCAATTGAGGGTGAGGGTATGGCGCCCAGCGCTCGCGTGGCGGGCAAGTACGCCCCCGTCCAGCCGCAGTCGCCGGGTCTGCGTGAGCGCATCTGGTGGGGTGCAGGTACCGATAGCACCGCCGTGTGGACCGCGCATAAGGGCCTGAACCTCATGTCTTCAACCCTGATGCTGGAAGATAAGGGTATTCCGTTCGATCAGCAGCAGGCGCAGCAGATTCGCCTCTTCCGCTCCGAGTGGGTGAAGGCGGGTAACTCGGGTGTTCCGCGTGTTTCGGTCTCCCGCTCGGTGCTGCCCGTGATTGATGAGACCTCGGCACGCTACTTCGGTCGCCGCGCGGCGGAGGATTCACAGGATTACACCGGCATTATCGACAACAGCTTCTCGCGTTTCGGCCGTAGCTACATTGGTGACCCGGCGGAGATTGCCGAGGATCTCGCTCGTGACGAGGCAGTTCAGGCAGCGGACACCGTGCTGCTGACCGTACCAAACCAGCTGGGCGTGGACTTCAATCTGAAGATGCTGGATGCCATCGTCAAGGAAATCAAGCCCGCGCTGACCACCAAGTAAAGCCCCTGAGGTGAAGACTCCGCAGAACCTTCTGCGCTAGCAGGGTTTCGCGCCAGCGTGCCGCCGTCGCTTCCGTGATGGGCGGTGGTCGCTGATGAGTGCGAACTCTGCCGCCTCCCGAGGGCAAGGGCGCGGAGCACGTGCGGCAGCCCGCACAAGTGGACAATTAGTCAGTTATCACTGTATAGTCATCGTATGCTGACTATTGCTTCACGCCTCGACGTCATGAACCGGCTCGGCCGCGCCATGGCCGACCCGACACGTTCCCGGATTCTGATGACCCTCCTCGGCGGCCCGAGCTATCCAGCCGTGCTCTCGCGCGAGCTGGAGCTGACCCGCTCGAACGTGTCCAACCACCTGACCTGCCTGCGCGATTGCGGAATCGTCGTCGCCGAGCCCGAGGGCCGCCAGACGCGCTACGAGATCGCCGACCCGCACCTCGCCGCGGCACTGACGTCCCTGATCGACGTCACGCTCGCGGTGGACGAGACCGCGCCGTGCATCGACCCGGCATGCTCGGTGTCGGGCTGCTGTGGAATGGCGGCGGGAGCATGAGCGAGACCCTGACCACCGCACGCCGCGCGATGCTGCACCGGCGCGTCCGCTTCATCGTCGGCTTCACGATCACGTACAACGTAATCGAGGCAATCGTCGCAGTCTGGGCAGGCGTCCTCGCCTCGTCCGCGGCGCTCATTGGCTTCGGGCTCGACTCGGTTGTCGAGGTACTCTCGGCCGCGGCCGTCACCTGGCAGTTCACCCGCAAGGACCCTGAGCGGTGGGAAACGGTCACCGTCAAGGCCATCGGCATCGCGTTCTTCGCGCTGGCGGCCTACGTCTCGATCGACGCGGTGCTGGCCCTGGTCGGCCAGGAGGGCCCCGACCGCAGCCCGCTGGGTCTCGGTATCACCGCGCTGAGCCTGGTCGTCATGCCTCTGCTGGCGTGGATTGAGGTCCGCACCGGGCGGGAGCTGGGCTCCAAGAGCGTGATGGCCGACGCCAAGCAGCTCATCCTGTGCATCTACCTCTCCGGTGCAGTGTTCATCGGCCTCGTCCTCGACAGCCTGTTCGGTTGGTGGTGGGCTGACTCGGTCGCGGCGCTGGTCGTGGCGGTGCTCGCGGTGCGCGAAGGCCTGGAGGCCTGGCGCGGTGACGTCGAGTCGCCGTTCGAAGTGCTAGAGGACCTCGAAGACGACTGACCCGTCACCCGACGATGAAGAGCCAGTGCTGCAACCCAGACATGCGCTACGAAAACCCGCTCTACATGGCTGAACTTGCCGCCATGGCCGATCTCATTGCGGCGGGTCGACTGCAGCTGGGTGTGGACTTCAACCTGAAGATGCTTGAGGCAATCGTGAAGGAGATTAAGCCCGCGCTGACCACCAAGTAAAGACCATGAGGTGAAGGTCCTGGGGTAAAGACCCCGTGCCAAGCTGTTTCCAGCGCTCTGTAACGCGCTGAGATGTTTGTTCCCATACAGCTTGAGCCACACATACAGCGATGCCCCGGCAGGCACCCGCAAGGGTTCTGCCGGGGCATTACTATGCTCACGTTCTTAGAAATCCTTCTGTCTAAAAGTCCTTCGTCTTTTCCCAAGGCTCAATAGCGCCCGGAACCACCTCAAAGAGCGGATGCGCACACGCCGCCAGCTCGCCGCGTGCCGCCAGGCGCTCGCTCAACCGATGCTCCCACTCGGGGTCGCGCCCAGCCACCTTGTGCTGCAGAAAGGCGAGCTCGTACTCCAGCTGACCCAAAGGAACGGGAATATGCGCGACCGAAGTGTACGGGTTTCCTGCCTTGTCGGCGCAGTTTTTACCTGTGCCGTTTTTAACTGCGCTATTTTTGTTTGTGCTATCTTTGCCCGCCTCATCTTCGCCCGCACCAATCAGTGCACGGTTGAACGAGTAGCCGCGGGCATCCGCCTCATCCGCCAACCCGCACAGGTAGGTGGCAACCGCCCCCAGCGGCTGCGGATGCGCGCGAAAACGAATCAGCTGCGGATGGTTCGTGTACCCGCGAGTCAGACCCCGCAGAACCTTCTGCGCCAGCAGAGTTTCACGCCAGCAGGCGACCAAGGCGCGCCGATCGAGCAGACTGGGGTGAAGGGACCAAATGCGCACGCCTAGCCCTGCGCTTCTGCCGCATGGACCTCAGCGGCATTTTTATCAGCTGATTCTGCGCCCGCGTGCTCGTCGCTAAAGTGCAGGAAGCTCTTGAGCACCAGCTCGCGCACCGCGTGCAGCAGGGTGTCGCGCGGATGCTGCTCCTGCGTACCGCGTGCGGCGGCGGCAGCCTCGTCGTATTCGGGCCAGGACAGTAGCATGGCAAGAGCCGCCACAATCTGACCCACGGCAAGCTCACCATCGCTCGCCGACGCAAAACCAGCGGTCTCGGTGGAGAGCAGCTGGGTGCGGCACAGACCCGAACCGGCACGCAGCAAAATGACGCTGGGATGCTCGGCGCCGGGGCGGCCGTGGCGTTCCTCGGTGACGTCCTCGGCGACCTCCAGGTGTGCGGTAAGGAGCGCCTCATCGTCCATGGCGGCGAGGCGGTCGTAGCGGCGCACGGACTCGGTGAGGGCGCGGGCAATGGGCTGCTGAATCGGGTAGGTAATCTCCTCGAAACGCTGTAGGGGCTCGGTCACCCCTGCCGCGGTTGCCTCGGTCGGGCGGCGCAGCCAAATCATGCCGAAACCAATAGAATGAACGTTCCGGGAAGCGAAGTCGTTCAGGTACGCCACGTAGGTCTGCTCGTAGTGGCTGCGGTCGCGGTTCTCGCTCGCATCCTTCAACCAGGTCTCCGCGTAGGAGGCGGGGGTCAGCGCCTCACGCTGAATAAACCACGCCTCCGCGCCGCCGTCGGCAACCCAGGCGCGCGGACGCTCATCCCACGGGCGCGGTGCGTCCGGGTCCGCCGAATCGCGAATAATTTCCCAGTTGCCCAGCATCTGCGCGCGGCCACCGGGCACCAGCACCGACGGCAGCTGACGCACCATCGTGCTCACAATTTCGTCACCGGGCAGGCCGCCGTCGCGGTAGGTGAACTGCTCCTCGGCGCTCTCACCGGCAACGCGCGGGGTAATCACGAACGGCGGGTTCGACACCACCAGGTCGAAAAGCTCACCAGCGACCGGCTCCAGCAGGGAACCCATGCGCAGGCTCACGCGCGCCTGCGGGTTCTGCGGGTCAATGTTGAGAGTCTGCGCGTTCAGCAGCAGGTTAAAACGGGTGAACGCCAGGGCACGCTCCGAAATATCGGTGGCGGTCACGTGCTCGGCGTGGGCGAGCAGGTGGAAGGTCTGAATACCGCAGCCGGTGCCCACATCCAGGGCACGCTTGACGGGGGTGCGCTCGGTAATCTGCGCCAGAGTCAGGGATGCGTGACCGATACCGAGCACGTGATCCTTGCGGAGCACGCCGGGGCGCTGATGCGCACCCAGGTCAGCGGCAACAAAGATTTCGGTGCCGTCATCGGCGGCGTGCGGGCGCAAATCAACACTTGCGGACCAGCGGGTAGAATCCGCGGCGTCGCGCTCAATCAGCGCGGCATCTTCGAAATCAACCAGGGTATCTGCGAAAACCTCGGCTGCCTCAGCCTCAGTGAGCGGGCGGGCCAGCAGGAAAAACGCCAGCAGACGCGCCAGGTTCTTCTCACCCGCGCTGTAATCGCCGCGCAGAACGTGCTCCACACGCCACAGGCCCGGAACCACCTGGTCACGAGCCATCGCCTCAGCCGCCTCAACACCCAGCAGCTCCTGCACAGCGTCATAGCTGTAGTTCAACGCCAGCAGGCGTTCACGGATGCGGGTCAGGCGGGCGTAATCATCGCTACGGGGAGCATCCGCAACGGCGGCGTACTCGGGAGCAAAAGAGGCGGCAGAAATAGTCATGCACACCATTCTACGCACCCGCCGCATCTGCCTGGGCGCGCCCACCGCGTATAGGCGGCAACGCAATGACACGGCCCCGACCCACCCACTGACCAAAACCGTCATCTGCGCAAGAGCGCCCACCCCATCGCATACACTGTAGAGCATGAGCAATCTCTACCCCGATGAAAGCATCAGCGCCGAGAAATGCTGGGAGCGCCTGCACGCGAACACCCTCGGCCGACTCGTCATGACCGACGGGCAGCACGTCGACGTGCTCCCCGTGCTCTACGCCGTGGCCAACCAGGAAATTTACATCCGCACCACCCGCGGCAATAAGTTCTCCTCCGTGGTGGTCAGCCGCCGCGTCGCCTTCGAAATCGACGAAACCCTCGAGGACGGCATCCGCTCGGTCATCGTGGTCGGCGTCGCCCACTGGCTCCCGCCCGAGATGACCCCGCAGATCGTGCGCACCTTCGACCTGCCGGACTCCGACACGCACGAAATGCAGTGGGTGCGCATCGCGCCGCAGACCGTGTACGGCCGCGAATACCCGCTACTGCCCGCATACCTGGACGGCACCCACCCCGACTCTGATACCCTCACCAGCTAGCGGTTAGCGTCCACACCCCGGAAAACGCGGCCCCGCAGGATCCCCGGTGAGCACGTCAACGGGTGCCCCGTGCACCAATCAGTCCACCGGTACCGTATGATGGAGCGAGTACCCTGCGACCACCGCGTCTCAGCGCACACACGGTGCGGGGCGCAACCTCGACCCCCGCTCCGGGAGTCCAACACACTAATCGCTCAACGAAACACCTCACCCATCGTATTGAACCGCCCCGACCGCCCGGACCGGGCGTTCGTGTGGGTTATGGTTGAATACGTAGCGACAACACATAGATAGAGGAGTGCCGTGCCCGCTCAGGCCAAGAATGGAAAAGCCCTGCTAATCGTGGAGTCCCCCTCCAAGGTCAAGACCATTAGCGGCTACCTCGGCGAGGACTACCTGGTCGACTCGTCCATGGGTCATATCCGTGACCTTCCGCAGCCCTCCGAGCTGCCCGAAAACCTCAAGAAGGGGCCCTACGGCAAGTTCGCGGTCGACGTTGAAGACGGCTTCGAACCCTACTATGTGGTCAACCCCGACAAAAAGAAGAAGGTTACCGAGCTCAAGCGCAAGCTCAAAGAGGTCGACGCGCTCTACCTGGCAACCGATGGTGACCGCGAGGGTGAGGCCATCGCGTGGCACCTGAAGGAAGTCCTCAAGCCCAAGGTGCCCGTCTACCGCATGACCTTCCCCGAAATCACCCGGGAAGCCATCCAGCGTGCCTTCGGCGAACTGCGCGACATCGACCTGCACCTGGTCGATGCGCAGGAGACCCGCCGCATCCTCGACCGTATCTACGGTTACGAAATTTCCCCCGTGCTCTGGCGCAAGGTCGGTCGCGGCCTCTCTGCAGGCCGCGTGCAGTCCGTCGCGACCCGCCTCGTGGTTGAGCGCGAACGCGAACGCATGGCCTTCGTCGCCGCCAACTACTGGGACCTGTCCGGCCGCTTCCTGAACGCGACCTCCGAGGGCTTCGACGCCAAGCTCGTCGCCGTGGACGGCAACCGCATCGCCACCGGCAAGGACTTCGCTGACGACGGCACCCTCAGCTCCTCCAAGGTCACCCACCTGAACGAGGAAGCCGCCCGCGCGCTCGCCGCCGCCCTGCAGTCAGCGGCGTTCTCGGTGCGTTCGGTCGAGACCAAGCCGTACAAGCGCCGCCCGGCAGCGCCGTTCACGACCTCCACCCTGCAGCAGGAAGCCGCACGTAAGCTGCGCTTCTCCTCTCGCGTGACCATGCAGGTTGCGCAGCGCCTGTACGAGAACGGTTACATCACCTACATGCGCACCGACTCGGTTGCGCTGAGCGATCAGGCCGTCAAGGCCGCACGCCGCCAGGCCTCCGAGCTGTACGGCGCCGAGTTCGTGCCCTCCGCACCGCGCGTGTACACCTCCAAGAGCAAGAACGCACAGGAAGCCCACGAGGCAATCCGCCCCGCGGGTGACACCTTCCGCACCCCGGACGCTGTGCGCGGCTCCCTGTCCAACGACGAGTTCCGCCTCTACGAGCTGATCTGGAAGCGTACCGTCGCCTCCCAGATGGCCGACGCGACCGGTTCCACCGCCTCCGTGCGCCTGGGCGCCGTGGCCTCCAATGGTCAGGACGCCGAGTTCGCCGCATCCGGCACCGTCATCACCTTCCGCGGTTTCCTCGCCGCCTACGAGGAGGGCGTTGACGCGTCCCGCGTGGCCGAGCGTGAGGCGAAGGATGCCGAGAAACGCCTGCCGAACCTGACCGCCGGCGAGGCTCTGACCGCAGAGGCGATTGAGCCCGCCGGTCACGAGACCCTGCCGCCCCCGCGCTACACCGAAGCCTCCCTCGTGAAGACCCTGGACGAGCTGGGCATTGGCCGTCCGTCCACCTACGCGGCGGTTATTTCGACCATCATGGACCGCGGATACGTGAACGTTCGTTCTGGTTCGCTGATTCCCTCCTGGACCGCGTTCTCCGTGGTGCGCCTGCTCGAATCCAGCTTCGGCCCCTACGTGAACTACGAGTTCACCGCCCAGATGGAGGAAGACCTCGACCGCATCGCGCGCGGTGAGGAGTCCCGCGTCGAGTGGTTGGACGAGTTCTACTTCGGCGGCGACTCCAAGCGCGGCCTAAAGCCCATCGTTGACAACCTCGGCGAGATTGACGCCCGCAGCATCAACTCCATCCCGATTGCGGACGGCATTGTGCTGCGCGTGGGCAAGTTCGGCCCCTACCTGGAAGCCGAAGGCACCCTTGACACCGAGACTGGCGAGCTGACCGAACCGGTCCGCGCGAATGTACCTGCCGACCTGGCACCGGACGAACTGACCGAAGCGAAGGCACGCGAACTGCTCGAACAGGGCAAGTCCGACGGCCGTGTGCTCGGCGTTGACCCGGTTTCCGGCAACCAGATTGTGGCTCGCGACGGTCGCTACGGTCCCTACGTCACCGAGGTGATCGAGGAGATGACCGAGGAGCAGATTCAGGCGTACCTGGACGCGCAGCCGACCGAATACTACAAGAACGGCAAGCCCAAGCCGAAGAAGAAGCCGAAGCCCGCCAAGCCGCGCACCGCCTCCCTGTTCAAGTCCATGGACCTGGCGACCGTGACCCTGGAGCAGGCACTGCAGCTGATGAGCCTGCCGCGCGTGCTCGGTACCGACGCTGAGGGCGTGGAGATTACCGTGCAGAACGGCCGCTTTGGCCCGTACCTGAAGAAGGGCACGGACTCCCGCTCGATTGGCAGCGAGGACGAGATCTTCACGATTACGCTGGAGCAGGCGCTGGAGATTTACTCTCAGCCGAAGCAGCGCGGTCGTGCGGCGGCTAAGCCTCCGCTGGCTGAGCTGGGCGTGGACCCGGTCAGCGAGAAGAAGATCGTGGTGAAGGACGGCCGCTTTGGCCCGTACATCACCGACGGTATTACGAACATTACGGTTCCGCGTGCGGAGTCGGTCGAGTCGCTGACCCACGAGCGTGCGGTGCAGCTGCTTGCTGACAAGCGCGCGAAGGGCCCGGTCAAGCGTAAGACCGCTGCGAAGAAGACCACCACGGCTAAGAAGACTACTGCTAAGAAGACGACCGCAAAGTCTACTACCGCGAAGAAGACGACCACTCGTAAGACCGCGGCGAAGAAGACCGCCGAGTAGCTCTTCTACCTGAAGGCGCAGGATGCGTCCCGAACCCCTTAGCGGGGTGGGGCGCCTCCTGCGCCTTTTGCGTGCCCGGGCTTTTGGGTGTCCGGGGAACGTTTGTGCTCGGGATGTTCGGCGCGTTTTTGTGCCCGCGCTGTGTTTTTAGGCTTGCGCTGTGCTGATGCTGGGCATCCGCCCGGATTGTTTGCGGAGTGAGCCGCGCCTCTGACAGACTGGGAGAGGCGCCGCACCTGCGGTACCGCACACAGATACTATCCCGCCGCGGGGCGGGGGAGGGGAGCGCATTGTGCGCCTGGGAGTTCTGGATGTCGGGTCGAATACGGTCCACCTGCTACTGATTGACGGTAGCCCTGGAGCGCGCCCCGAACCGTACGCGTCCCATAAGATTCCGTTGCAGCTCGTGCAGTACCTCGACGCTGAGGGCAATATTTCGCAGAAGGGTGCGGACGCGCTGACCCGCTTCGTGACTAGCGCCCGGGACTTCGCGATCGAGAATGAGGCGGAGGACCTGCTGGCGTTCTCCACGAGCGCTATCCGTGAGGCGGGTAATGGTGCGGCGGTGCTGCATCAGGTACGTGAGCAGACCGGCGTGAGCCTGAACGGTATTTCGGGTGATCAGGAGGCGGCGATTACGTACTTTGCGGTGCGCCGCTGGCAGGGCTGGGGCGCGGGCCGCATCCTTGATTTTGATATTGGTGGCGGCTCGTTTGAGTTTTCGACGGGTACGAATGCGTTGCCGGATGCGGCGATGAGCGTGCCGTTGGGTGCGGGCCGTCTGACGCGTGAGTTCTTTGATGAGCAGCCGCCGAGCCCGAAGCAGGTGAAGCGTCTGCGTAAGTATGTGCGTGAGCAGATTGCCCCGGTGGCGGAGAATCTGTTGCGTTATGGTGCGCCGGATATGACGGTGGGTACGTCGAAGACGTTCCGTTCGTTGGCGCGTATTTGCGGTGCGGCGCCGTATTCGGCGGGCCCGCATGTGAAGCGTGAGATGCATCTGCAGGATTTGCGTCTGTGGACTCGTCGCATGGAGGCGATGACTGTGTCTGAGCGTAGCGATTTGCCGGGTGTTTCGAAGGCGCGTGCGGAGCAGATGCTGGCGGGCGCTATCGCGGCGGAGGCGGCGATGGAGGCGTTCGGGGTTGAGACAATGCGCGTGTGCCCGTGGGCGCTGCGTGAGGGCCTGATCTTGAAGCGTATTGAGCACCTGGCGGAGGGCACGGGTACTCCGGTCAACCCGAAGACCCTCCTGGGTGAGTAGAACATGATGATGAACCCCGCAGGCTGGTGCGTAACGGGCACCGGCCTGCGGGGGTCACCGCTTTTCTTGTATATAACCCACCGACAAAGACGTAGGAAAGGAACAATCACCGATGAAAATCCAAGAAGTTATTGACGAGGTCAACAACACCTGGGGCGAAGAACACGAAGAAAAACGGAAAAAGATGCTTACGAATAACGTATTTCTGATGCCGGGAGTACTAATTATTCTTGTCTCGATTGCTTATCTTTTCCCGTTAGTAATAATTGGGGCAACGTTTATTTTTTCATCTAATAGAACTTTTGATTTATCTTATGGGATAATTTCTGCGTATTTTAATATCCCATATTATGTATTTGATCTTCGTGTGGGTATTATTGTATCCATTGCAAGTATTCTTTTAAGCCTGTATGTAAGTGTTGGGAAATATGCAGACGGGGCTGAAGGTGTATACGCTGAAGCTCGGCGTGCCGCATATCGACAGTTTGTGAAAATTGTCGGATTTATTATTTTTGTGGCGTTTATAATCAGCTTTTGGCATGGTCTTCTTGCTGGGTATCTCAAAGGCGAATCATTTGCCCCAGAGTGGTTTTTTCTACCTAGAGAGTGCCCTGAATGGTGCAGGTTGATGGTGCCAGCAGATATGGATTTATCGAGATATGGAGAAATGCCTTTATGGATTCTTATATTCTTTGCATGGGTCACTATTTCTTCTGCTTTAATGTTGACATACAGCGAAACAGATATTTTGATTCATAATGTTTCTAAGATTCGTAAATATAACCAGGGTGTAGTTCGTGATAATCACTCCGCCTTAAAGGCTTACTGTTTAGCTGAAGAAGCTTTTAACTATCCGGAGAAAGGCTATTTCACAAAAAATCTTAAGGATAAGTTTATTGGTAACTCTCAGAGAAGAAATCCTCTCTTTCCATCGCGATATTCATACTCTGGGTTTAGATTTAAAACCAATCTCAGTGGATTTCTTTGGAATACATCCATTATTAAAATGGTTTATGGGTTGCTGTTCATCTTGTGTATTTCAGGGGCCGTTTCGTCAATTTTATCTTTCCAGTATATTGGGGCTGACTGGAATTTAGGTCTAATATTTATAATTTTTGCCTGGGAATCAATATTCTTATTCTTGGATGTTAATTACGTGTATAAAGGGGTATATAAGTCTAGGATGAAATACCTTCCGAGACAAGAGAAAGCTCGTGAGTGGGTCGATTTCTATGGATTTAGTGGTTTAAATGTGTGGGTACTAAGAATAATTCTGATCGTACCGGTGGCTTCTGTTTTTGGGTATCTTTTGTACATTGCTTTCACAGTGGACCCGCAGTACCATGTTTGGAGAAATGAAGTTATTACTATAGTTTTGATCGATTCTGTGCTTATATTTTTTCTATACATCTTTTTCTTTAAAATTAAGTGTATTCTGCAGATATCTATCGAGTGTGAAATTCGAGCTTGTATGATGCAAGAGTTTAAGGAATCTATCTGTAATTCGGGTGGTGAACCGAGTGAGGAGCCGAATTATTTGCTTATTCCATATTTTTATTATTTGATGTTAGACGTTGAAAAAATTTACTCTGATTATAAATCTGAACACGGGGATAAAGGATTGAATGAAGGAAGGAGTTTATCTTCATGTGATTAAATTTTATCTATTAATAGGTGTATATTGAGAATTTATATTTATTTGGGAAGTCTTAACATGGATAATCTATTGAAGTATATATAATTTTTCTTTGGGTAAAATTGTTGGAAGAATTCAGAGATAATAAATTTTCTCTGTGATAAGTGGGAAACAAAGGTGTAAGAAAGGAACAATCACTGATGACGAACCAACTACTGTTAGAGCAGGTGCTAGCTGAAGGATTCAGCTGGGATTATCTCTGGCATTGGACCCATGATCCGGATATTTGGAAGGCTATTATCCCCGCCTCCGCGACCGTTATTGCTTCGCTGATTGCTATTATCGGCGTTTGGCTGACAGCTCGTCGGACAACGCAACAGATTGAGCTTTCCAAACAAGGAACACCACCAGAGCTAACTCGTTATATAACATGGGTTGAAGCATCTGAGAAATATAAAAATCTCATGGAATTTGAGAGGGGCAATAGTTTCGAAGGTTCCGAAAAGGAATACAAAGAAATTAAAGCATCCCGAAAGGCTGCTCTTCAGCGAGCTATATGGGAACGGAAAGTAATTTCTGCCTGTCCTGATATTCATGTACAGAAGCGAATTCTGAACATCCCTTATGTAATTCTACTAGGTAAGAAAATCGATTTCTTCACATTGTGGCCCTGGCTTAAATCTAGGTCTGTGAAGACTCTTGAACATATTTTCTCTGTTCTTATTGCAATATGGCTAGCTGTGATACTTATTGAGTATTTTCAAGACGTAAAAAATAAGCAAGATTTTTTTGTTAATGTTTTTTCTTTTGTGGTTACTGCATATATCTTCGGTTATGTTTTGACCCTTCTTTCTGTAGAACATGGAGAAATGGATGCTGAATATCACTGTATTCAAATACGTATCGCAGAGACTAGCTCAAAGGGAGAAGAGCTAGCTGGTTCTTTTTCAAGATACGTCGCGAATAGGCGTCGAGTACGTTTCGCTTTCTCAAAGAGTGAGTATCGTGAATGGATATATTATCCAGGGTTTTCGCTTCGGGAAAGGCCGATTTGGCGATTTATTATTCCGGTAATTCTATTTGTTTATAACCTCTTTCCTGTTTATTGGGTTCTATGCCTCTTTAGTTGGAGTAAGTACGGGGAATGGAAAATGTATGGAACGTATCGCCTCAGTGCTTTTGGGCTTGATGAAGAGAAAAAACCGAAGCGAGAATTATGGACTAAGCTATCCAAATTATTAAAAGAAAAAATAAGGCGATTTAAGTAATATCCTTATTTTGGGATTGAGGCCTGAGAAGCCACATGTGTTTCGAGAAGCCACATCATATGTGGCTTCTCGCTATGGGGCTGTAACCCGTGCAGAATTTGTGCCATGGTTTAGTGTCTTCTGCCATAGTTTTTAACTACAACCAAAGACACTAACCTATGGCACAAATCCGTAACCCATGACCGAATCTCCGGCTGCGCCAGGTAGGTGAGAGCTGGTTATTGGGTTATGCCTTGCCTTTTCGTCGATAGGTTAGTGTCTTCACTGCGGGTTAAAGACTCGCGGCGAAGACACTAACCTATCGAAAACCTCGGTCTAAAAAGCAGGCAGCCCCGGACGCATACACGCATCCGGGCCCGCCTCTTTCGCTTTTTGACGAATTCCCTATTGCTATTTTGATATAATCATAGGAGATGTAATTAATAGTCAGAAGGACTGGGTAATATATGATATATTGCAGAATTTTTCATATTAAAATTTAGTGAAGTAACAAGAGAAGTGACTCTACGAAAGGCTATTGGAGGTATCGATGACTTTTCTAAACTATAACAAAGACGAAAAGTTAGAATTTAACTATAAGAGGGCATGCGGTCTGTGGCTAATCGTGGTAGCGGCAGTTATAGCAATAGCTACCTTGGTTGGAGGAAAACAAATAATAAATATGCAAGTATTCAGCATTGGGTACGTCGTCAGCTTTTTCTCAATCAACATGAACAAGAAGGTGCTGAATAGACTAGCCGATGGCCCTTCGAGCGAATTTCAAAAGAAAGTATCTTCACGTGCCGTTATTCTATTATTTGTCTTAATGGTTTTGCTGGGCGGCCCATTCTTCGCAACTGAAAATTGGAGACTGATTTGGCTAGGGGCACTGATGGCAACCGCGATGCATTTCTTCCCATACTATTATGTGCATGGAAAGTCAATGATATACCTGGGTCTCGCCTGTGCCATTAACGTGTTTGCGGGATATATTTTTACCAACATTCCGTTAGAGGTAATTGCGTATATCGACGCGGCAATTAAGCTCGTCTTCGGAATTTATCTGCTATTCCTTTCAAAGCCGTCAAAGCAAATTTAAGACAGTTCTTCGGCACCGCAAAACAGAACGGCCCCGGACGCACACACGCATCCGGGGCCGCCCGCCACCTGTCAGGACCTACTTCTTAGCGCCGAACGCCCGTGTCCACGCCCAGCGGGTCAGCACCGCCGTGCCCACCGCAACCGCCATCGGCAGCCACGCACTCGTACCCTGACCCGTCAAACCAATCAACAGAGTCAGCGCAGACAGCGGCGCATTCATCGAAATACCCAAAAACGCCGCCGTACCCGTCAACGCCGCCGCATACAACACCATCGACGCACCACCCGGCACCCCACCCAAACCCGGGAACGCCCACAGCACCAGCGCCGCAACGCTAAACGCGGCCGCCGCACCCAACGCCAAACCCGGTGTCAACGTACCGCCATAAGAACCGAAACGCAGACTCAACACCACCACCGCAGCCTTCGCAACAGCCAACGCCAACACATACACTGCAGCCGCCGCGGTCAGGCCGCCCGCCGCCGCATCCAACGACACATTAAACGTGTGCTGAGTCAGCAGACGACCATTACCCAGAATCTCCGGAAGCCACAGCGAAACCACCGCGACCAGCGCAAACGCCACAGGAATACGCCACAGAAGAGAACGATCCTTCGCCTTCAACTTCTCCGCACGCTGCGACAACGCCCTAAAACCCAACGCCAACGGAGCCAACACCACACCCGTCAGCGCCGCCACCGTCAGCGTCGTCGCATCCAACGGAAGCTGCGGCACCGGGTACGTCGGCTCATTGACAATCACCAGATTCGCCGTGGCCGTCGCCGTCCACACCGTCACCGCACCCACATACAGCGACCGCAGGCTCAGACCAACAGCCATCGCCTCCACAAGGTACACCACGCCACCAATCGGCACCTGATACACCGCCGCCAAACCAGACGCCGCACCCGCCGCCACCAGCAGACTACGCTCACGAACACCCAACAGCGCGGCACCATCAGCGCCCACAAAACCAAGACGCTCCAGCAGATTCGAGGTACGGCCAGCCGCCAAAGCACCCAGCTCACGAGGCGCGACCTCCTTACCCACAGGAGAGCCCGCACCCACCGCAACAATCTGAATCACCGAATGCGAAATCTGCCGCCACAGCGACGGGGTGCGGTCCTCCTCGGTAGCACCGGCAATCTGCGACTTCACGCCGACCACATGCCGCCCACCGGACTGCAGGTAGTACCAGACCAGCGCCACAAACGGGCCCAGCGCCGCCAAAACCAGGGCACGACGCGCCGGATCGGCGCCGTCAGTCACCATCGGGTGATGCCCCTCAGACTGACCGAAAGTTAGCTCCTGCATAAAATCCAGCACATAGTGCAGAGCAATCGCACCCAAACCGCTGAACACGCCCGTGACCAGCGCGGCAAGGGTCAGCCCCAGTAGGAGGCGAAACGAAAAAGAACGGAAACCCGCAGGGTTCTGCGGGCTATTCGAGGAAGAATTCGGGGAAGAACCAGTATGAGAAGACATAGAAAAATTTGCGTGTTGCGTGCTGTGTGGTGTTGGAGGCTTCATGCCCGGCACAAACTGCCGCGGGTGAAGCTGTTTTCATTCTACGCCCGCAGAATTACGCCCTCCCCGGCATGCCAGAACGTGAGAAGCGGAGCCCCGCCCATTGGGTCGCGGAGCATGAGGTGAAGCCGCCGCCCAGAAAACGCGGAAGAAACAGAGCCAGGTCACATGCCCGTAGCCACACCCGCTATGCTGGAAGGGTACGCCTCCACGCGCCCGCCGCGCACCGAACAGTAGCCCCCGGAACACACCGGCGGCACGCCTGCCGGCACCCGGCGCAGGCACCCCATTAGGAAGGATCAACGATGACCGCAACTATTGCTTTTCTCGGCACCGGCTCCATGAACGGCTCCATCGCCGCAGGTCTGCTCGCTGCAGGCCACGACCCCGCCCACATTCGCGCTACCGTACGTAGCGAAGAATCTCGTGCCGCCCTCGCCCAGCGCCTCGGCGACAAGGTAGAAATCATCACCACCGGCGGCGAAGCTGACGGCAACCACAAGGCAACCGCCCACGCGGACGTTGTGCTGCTCGGCGTGAAGCCCTACGGCATTGTCGAGCTCGCCCGTGATATCGCACCCGCCCTTGCCCCGAACGCTGTTGTGGTGTCCGTTGCTGCTGGCGTGACCCTCGAAACCCTCGCCGAGTGCCTTCCCGCAGGTCAGCCCATTGTTCGCTGTATGCCGAACACCCCCTCCTCCGTGGGCAAGGGCGTGCTTGCCATCTCCACCACCGACAGCGTGAAGGACGAACAGAAGAAGCTCGTCGAAGAGATCCTGGGCACCGTCGGCTTGGTTGTTGAGGTCCGCGAAGACCAGATGGATGCGGTCACCGCCGTCTCCGGTTCCGGCCCGGCATACGCGTTCCTGCTTGCGGAGGCGATGGCAACCGCCGGTGAGAAGCTCGGCCTGGACGCAGACACCGCCCTCAAACTTGCCAGCGCAACCGTTGCCGGTGCGGGCTTCCTGCTCGACACCAACCCGGATGCGCCCGCCCTGCGCCGCGCCGTGACCAGCCCGAACGGCACCACCGAGCGTGCACTGAACACCTTCGTGGACGGTGGCCTCTTCCAGCTGACCGAGGACGCGATGCGCGCCTGTGCGGCACGTTCGGCGGAAATGAGCCAGCTGTACACCGCTGACGAGGACTAATCAGCGGAAGCTAATCAGCGGGGACTAACCAGCGAGGACTAATACTGTCTGGTAGCATCTCCCTGACTAACTGAAACTACAGAAAAACAGCCTCCTCCCGGCAGAACGGGAAGAGGCTGTTTTTCTATGCCTATTTGCTTTTCTATGTCTAATCGCGGGCTCCTTAAACGCAGGTTCATCAAAACCAGCAGAGCTGGGGAAGATAACCGCCGCAACGAGGAAAAACGCGCTTAGGGTCGTGCCGCGAAGCGCTCGATCAAATCCACCTGACCGGACACAATCAGAATGTCGCGCGAATGAATACGGGTGGTTGCATCCGCGTAGGTGAAGTCCTCACCGGGGGACTTAATGCCGACCACGGACACGCCGTACTTGGAGCGGATATCTGACTCGGCGAGGGTAAAGCCGTGGGTTTCCTTCGGCGGGCGCATCTTCGCAATCGCGAAGTCGTCATCAAACTCAATGTAGTCCAGCAGTCGACCCGAGACGAGGTGCGCGGCGCGGCGGCCGGCGTCCGCCTCCGGGTAGACCACGTGGTGCGCGCCAATACGCTCCAGAATCTTGCCGTGCGCGGGGGTGATAGCCTTCGCCCAAATACGCTCCACACCAATGTCCACGAGGTTCGCGGTAATCAGCACGGACGCCTCCACGGAGGTACCCACACCCACCACGGCGGAACCGAAATCGTCCGCACCCAACTGGTGCAGGGTGTCGATATCGGTCGCGTCGGCGGAGACCACGTGCGTCAGCACGCCGGACCACTTCTGCACCAGCTCGGGGTCCTTCTCGATGGCGAGAACCTCTTTATTCTGCAGGCGCAGCTGGGCCGCCACCGCGGAGCCGAAGCGTCCCAGACCAATCACGAGGACGGGGGCGTTATGTGCACTAGCCAATGGTGGGCCTTTCTTCGGGGAACTTGTAGAGGCGGCGGCGTGAACGCAGCGCCAGGCCGGTCGCGGCGGTTGTGGTGCCCACACGGCCAATGAGCATCAGGCCGCTGAGCACGTAGATACCCGCCGGCGGCAGGCTGGAGGAGAGACCATTCGAGAGGCCGCAGGTCGCGAAGGCGGAGATGACCTCGAAAATGACTTCCTTGAGGTCCGCGCCGCTAATAATCAGAATCGACGCGGTGCCGACACCTACCACGGTAGCACCCATAACAATCACGGAGATAGCAATACGCAGGGAGGACTCGGGGATGGTGCGGTTGAACGCGACAACCTTCTGATCGCCTCGCGCCTCAGCAAGGATAGACAGGGCAATCACGGCGATGGTCGTGACCTTCACGCCACCCGCGGTCGAGCCGGAGCCACCGCCAATGAACATGAGCATGTCCGTCAGGAGCGTGGAGACGGGGGTAATGCTGCTCATGTCGACCAGATTGAAGCCGCCCGAACGCATCATTACAGAAGCAAAAATGGCGTTCAGAACCTTGTCGCCTGCGGAGTAGTCGCCGATGGTGGCGGGGTTGTTCCACTCGAAGAGACCCCAGAAGAAGGCACCAAAACCGAAGAAGAAGAGGGTGGTGACCATGGTCAGTTTTGCGGTGAGCTGCCAGTGTGAGGGGCGGAAGGGGTTGCGCTGAATCGCAATGAAAACAGGGAAACCAAGCGAGCCCAAGAACACGGCAATGCAGATGGGCACGAGCAGGAAAAGGTCATGACCGTAAGGCACGATGCCGTCGGAATGCGGGGTGAAGCCTGCATTGTTGAAGGCTGAGATGGAGTAGAAAATGCTGTGCCAGATCGCCTGGAACGGGTCTTCACCGAGGGTCAGGAAACGAGGAATCAGCACAAGCGCAATGATTGCCTCGATGGAGAATGAAGCATAGGAGACGCTCTTGATGATGCCACCGACCTCGCCAAGACGGCTGATGTTCAGGTCTTCCTGTGCGATGAGCTTGGTGCGCAGACCCATCTTACGGCCGATAGCCAGCGCCAGCAGGGAGGTAATGGTCAGAGTACCCAAACCACCGACCTGACAAGCCACAAGAATCATTGCCTGACCGAAGGTGGACCACTGCTCGGCGGTGGAGACGGTAGTCAGGCCAGTCACGGTCACCGCGCTGGTAGAGGTAAAAAATGCGTGGTGGAAAGGCGCGGGCTGCCCATCATTGGAGGAGATGGGCAGTAGCAAGGTGAGCGTAAAGAAGATGATGACCAGCAGAAACGCAGTGATTGCGGTGCGCGAAGGCGAGGCAAGAACGGTCACGTCAATAAAGTCACGGAACCGTTCGAGGGTCTGCAGATTGAACCCCATGGGGGCGCGCTTACGCTGAACCTCGGAGGTTTCGCTCACATGGTCGCGTAGGGCGAGCAGACGATCGAGGTCAATACCGGGCACGCTCGTGAGGATGCTAAGGTTTTCGGCCTCGAGGCGGTCGCGTCGGCTACGGTGAACCTGCTGCTTTTGAGGCACGGATGTGGTGCCGCTGAGGGTGTCCCAGCGGCGGTTGAGCTGACCCTGGGGATGGTGATGTCGGCGCCGGGTGCGGCGGAGTATGCGTCCCATGCGCCTCCTTCAGTGGGTGTCTGGGTGTTGGTGTGTTGGGCGGCGGATTTGTGCCTGTTTTGACGCCTTCTAGTGTATCGCGCCGGGTGCTTTGAAAGGGGGTAGTGTGTTGATAGCTGGACGCTCAATATGTGAGTTTGGCAAAGGCGTAGGGGCGGTTTTCTGTATGAGGCGCGGAAGAGTGTATATGCTCTTTACGGTATATATACTGTGGTGGGTTGAAATATCAGCATATGCCCAAGAAGAGATACAGATATGTACCCTTACAATGTGACGGACACTTCATGCTTTTATCCCCTTCAATCCTGCATTTTGAGCTAGTGCTCAGGCTTCTTTCAGAATTTTTGAAGGTAATTTCTGCATCACCCTCATTCTAAGCTTGAGGCGCCACTTTATATGTCATAATCGCTATATGCATTCTGATGTTTTTTCTGTCATCGCGGATCCGACTCGCCGCCGAATTGTGCGTATTCTCGCTGAGCAAACCCACACGGTGGGTGCAGTGGTTGAAAAGCTGGGCATGAGCCAGCCGACCATTTCGAAGCACCTGAAAGTCCTTCGCGATGCAGATGTGGTCTCCGTGACCGTGGAGGGGCAGCGTCGCCTCTACTCCCTGAACCCGGATGTATTCGCCACCGTGACCGAGTGGATCAACGAGACCGTTCAGATTGCACGCCAGTCCAATGAGGCGCACGCACCCGTGGCACTGCCCGGTGGCGTGACTGTATCTGCCTCCGATAAGGCGACGGCTGAGAAGCCGGTCGAGAAGACCTTCGAAAAGAGCGCTCCGAAGCCCGCAGTCGAAGAACCCGCTCAGAAGCTTGCACCCGCCGCAACTGCACCGGCTGCATCCGAGAAGAGCGCAACCGCGGAGAAGCCCGAGGCGACCGACTCTGAAACTCTCACCGTTGAGGCACCCACCCCCGAGGAAATCGAGCAGGCTCGCATTCAGCGCGCCCGCGCACAGCACCTGACCCCCAGCGCGCGCATCTACTCGCGCCCTGCGGAGCAGGCTGCTGATAGCACCGCTTCCGAACCTGTCGCTGAGAAGGCGGGAGCTGCTGAGCCCACCTCGCAGGAAGAGGCAGTGGATAGGACCCCGATGCGCCCCTTCACTCCCGCATCCTACGGTTACGATGCTGGGGTGACCCCCGCGGCGTCGGCAACCCCCGCTCAGCCCGCTACCCCTGCGGCACCTGCTGAGGCTAAGCCTGTCGTAGCGCAGAAGCCGGTGGTATTCCCTCAGCCTGCGGCTGTGGTGCCTTATGGCATCGACCCCGCTACGGTTGTGGGCGGCTCGATTCAGCCTATCGCTGTAATTCCCGAGGCTGTTGTGCTTGAAAAGGTCGCCGAGGAAAAGGCTACCGACGAAAAGGGCGCAGCTGAGAAGCCTGTTGCACCGGCTGAATCCGTCAAGGAAGAAGCAACTCGCAAGGAATCTGCAGCTGAGGATTCTGCAGCTGAAAAGTCTGTGATTGAGAAGAACGTAGTGGATGAAGCCGCGGCAGAAGAGCCCGTGAAGACTGAATCTATAAAGGCTGAATCTGCTGAGGAAGTAGCTTCGCCCGCAGAAGCTGCTGAGAAGGCTGAGCCCGGTGAGGGCGAACCTGCCAATGATGAGCCTGTCGAGGGTGAGCCTGCTAAGGCTGAAACCTCCGCTGAGGAGCCCGAGTATCAGACCATGCCCGCTTACGATTCGGTGTACCGCCCCAGCGCTGAGACGACCAGCGCCGAGGCGAAGGATAACCACCGCGGTGGTCTCTTCGGCTTCCTGCGTGGTCGCCGCCGCTAAAGCGCGCCCTGACGCCGTTCGACCTCCGGCATAACTCTGTATAAAGCACACACACTCTCACTCACCTTATTGACCGAAAGACGCATTCACGTGGCTATTCATCGTAAAATTCTGCGCTGGCTCGAGAACGAATTGTTCGAGGGCAACATTCAGCTGGGTCAGGACCTGCCCAACGATAGCGAAATTGCGCGCGCTATTGGTGTGAGTCGTTCCCGTACCCGCGAGGCTCTGCGCACCCTGGAAGATATGGACCTGGTGCAACTGTACAACGGTCGCGGCAAGGAGATTCTGGTGCACCTGAGCGATGAGCCTGCCGCTGCTGCGAGTGCCGCTCTGCGCCTGCACATGTCCAGCTCGCGTTACCCGACTCGTGACCTGGTGCAGACCCGTATTCTGCTGGAGAGCTGGGCGATTGCGCGTATTGACCCGAAGACGGCATCTTTCGCGGAGATGGACGAGGTCCTGGCGCAGATGGAAGACTTCGACCTGTCGATTCGTGATTTCCTGGAGCTTCTGCTGACGTTCCACCACCAGGTGATGCGTTGCGGTGGTAATGAGTTGCTGGTGGGTCTGCTCGCGTCGGTGCGTCAGCCGAGCTTTGAGTCGATGCTGTCTCTGGTGGGTCGTATGCCGCTGTGGAGTAGCGCTGTTGAGCGTCTGCGTGCTGAGAGCCGCGCTATTGCGGAGGCGCTGAAGGCCGGCGACGCTGCGACTGCGCGTGCCATGGTGATTGGTCAGCTGCGCGGCATGTATTCCGATGCCGGTATTGATTTGGAGCAGGAGGCGACCTCTGCGAACGGTCTGCCGGGTGAGCCGATTGCTTCTGAATTTGCGCCGGTTGATGTGGATGAGTTTGCCGCTGATGACTTTGATGATTTGATGCAGGATGACCCGTCCTTCGCCGATGTGGGGGCACTTCCTGCCGCGGATGCTCCTGTTGCGGCGCCGGATGAGCCGACTCAGGTTCCTGCTCCGGTTTCTGCTGCGGTGTCTGCGCAGTCTGAACCCGAGGTTGCCCACGGTGATGAGGCGGGGTCTGAGATTTCCTTCGGGCCGACTGATACCTCTGCTGATACTACAACTGGTGCGGATATTTCTGCTTCTGACAAGGCAGAACGTACGATTCCCGCTGCGTCTCAGCCCGCACCTGCTGCGGCTTCCGTAGCCACCGCACAGCCTGCCGCTCATTCGGTGAGCCCGGATGTGCCGCTGAGCTTCGGCACCCCGCGCCGTAGCACCGTCCCGGCCGCTTCTGCGGCTCCGGTATCTGGTGTCCAGGCGCCCGCCTCCCAGGCGCCCGCCTCGCAGACTCCCAGCGGTCAGCTGCCGAGCCTCCCTGCCGCGTACGCGCAGGAAGAGGCTGAGGGTCCCGCGAAGGTTCTGCGTGCTTCTACGGCGGCTCCGCGTCGTCGTAGCGGTCAGATTATTTCTCCGGTGCGTGCGACCATTATTAAGCCGGTGGATCGTAGCAAGGTGCTGACTGCGCCTGCCCGTACCGCGCGTTCTGCGGCTGTCGTGACTGCTGCGGCGCCCGCGGAGGCTGAGTCTTCTGAGAAGGTTCTGCGTGCTCCGGCGCGCCAGGAGGCGCCCGCCGTTCAGCCTGCTGAGCCTACTCGTCTTGAGGCGGCTGCGACCATCCACGACACCTATGAGAAGCTTCCGCATGAGGAGCCGGTTCAGGAGCGCCGCGGTATCTTCTCGAAGATGAAGCGTTTCTTTGGTGTGGATGTGTACGAGCCTGAGCACGATGAAGCCCAGGAGAGCGCTAAGAAGGAGCAAGCTGTGAAGGAGCAGGCTGCGAAGGCTGAAACGAAGCCTGAGCCCCAGCCCGAGCAGCCCGTCATTGACGAGGAGGCGCTGGCTCGTGCCGAGGCTGAGCGCGCTGAGCGTTTGAAGGCGTTGCACGCGGCAGCGGAGGAAGAATCCGCAGCGGAAAGCTCTGCTGAGAAGGCTTCTGTAGAAGAGCCGGTTGAAGAACCCGCTGAGGACCCCGCGCAGGAATCGGCTGAGGAGCCGGTTGAGACCGACTTCCAGACTGAGGAGAGCACTTCTGAGGGTGCTGTAGCTTCTTCCGGTTCGGTATTGTCTCATGGCCGCGCTAAGGGCTCGAAGAAGTCGAAGAAGAAGCGCCGTTAGGGCTGCCGAATCCCTGTTTTCGCCCCGAGATATCCTCGATAAGCCTGCGGGAAAAGCGGAAATTCAGGGGAAAACTCCTGAAAAGCCGCTCTCGAATGGTGAAAATGGGGGTAAACCTAGTACTCTAGGTAGGTAGCGCTCTAAAACGCAAGGGTATTTCTGTGCCTAAAATGCGTTTTGGATCGGTTATACCGGTATAAATATCCCCGGGTAGCTACCGAGTCGAATGGCTCGGCCGGGTACGAGTAAAGTGAGGAAATCCTATGGGTTCCGTTATCAAGAAGCGCCGCAAGCGTATGTCCAAGAAGAAGCACCGCAAGCTGCTTCGTAAGACCCGCCACCAGCGCCGCAACAAGAAGTAAATAGGCTTCTTTTGCCCCGCCTTCCGTATGGAGAGGCGGGGTTTTTGCGTTTCTGCAGTTTTGCGGGCTGGGTTTTATGCCGTGTTTTGTATTTGTAGAGGGTATATGCGGGTCACCTGTTTGGGGTGCGGCGCGCTATCTGAGAGACTGAGATTATGACTGAAACTTCCACCATTAAAGTTCACCTCATGCGTCACGGCGAGGTGCACAACCCCGAGCGTATCGTGTACGGCCGTCTGCCCGGCTACCGTCTGTCCGATAAGGGCCAGCAGATGGTGCGTCTGAGCGCTGAGGAGTTCGCGGCTCGTGCTGAGCGCGGTGCCCGTTTCGTGCATCTGGTCTGCTCGCCGTTGCAGCGTACCCGTGAGTCTGCCGCCCCGGTTGAGGAACTGCTGGGCCTGACCGCGCAGCCGGATGAGCGCGTCATTGAGGCGGATAACTACTTTGAGGGTCTGCACGTGAACGCGCAGGAGCTGCTGAGGAACCCGCGTCACTGGATGAAGCTGTACAACCCGGCGCGCCCCTCCTGGGGTGAGTCGTACCTGGACCAGATTCGCCGTATGGCGGCGGCTGTTCAGGATGCGGCGCGTACCGCCTATGAGCACGGCGGCGAGGGCGCGGAGGCGATTATTGTGTCGCACCAGCTGCCGATTTGGACTACTCGCCTGGGAGTTGAGGGCCGCATGCTGCAGCATGACCCGCGCGCTCGTGAGTGCAACCTGGCGTCGATTACGACTCTGGCGTTTAGCACCACTGATTTTGAGCATGAGATGCCGCGTTTTGTGGAGTATTCGGAGCCTGCCGCGCCGCTGTACGGTGGCGTGATTCAGCTGCCCGGCAGCTAACAAACCCGGTAGCTAGTTCCCCAAGCTGTTTTGAGCATAGAAAGAGGCTGTGAACCCATCCGTTACGGATGTGCTCACAGCCTCTTTCTGTACACCCTGAGGGGCGCACGAGCTGCAAGTCTAGCTGTCCTGACTAGTTATGCCCGTTACCCTGAGTCGGGGTGCCGTCGTCAGGATCCTTAAGATCAGAATCCTGCTTGTTGTTCGATTCTGCCTCGCGGCTGCGGCGTTCGCGTTCTGCTTTTGCTTTGAGCCAGCGCAGGTACTCTTCATCGTCGTCGGGGGAAGACACCGAGGGCGCCGGGGTGTTGCGTCGCTGACTGAAGCCGGGGCGAGGAGCGCCTGCTGCGGGCTGTGCTGCTAGCTGTTCCTTGGGGCGGCCCAGGATGAGCCACATGATGGGGCCCACCACGGGGAAGAGTAGGGTGACGAGAACCCACAACCACTTGGGCAGGGTTCGCGCCTCGTGTGCGGGGGTGCGGACGGCGTCCAAGAGGGTGTAGAGGGTCAGCCCCACGATGAGGGCGGCGCCGCCAATAATCAGCATGGCTCGAATCATAAGCACTACTATGACATACCGCCGCGTTATTGCGGAACTATGAACCGGGTGCCCGCTAGCGGCTTAACGGCGCGGTAACCCGGCGCAGATTCGTACGTCGGCTTAGTATCCGGTGAACACCTGAACCTCGTGGCTAATAATATCCAGCGAACCGAGCCATACGGCGAGGGCAAGAATCATGGAGTACACGAGCGCCACAATACCCGCCTGCTTGAGCACGGGAATCAGCTCGCGGCCGCCGCGCGTCCACACGGTCACGCAGGAGTGAATGGTCGGGCCGACCAGCAGGAAGATCAGCAGGAACCAGGGGTTCTCATCGAGCAGGAGCACGCCCAGACCCAGGGCCAGCGCCATCTCCACGATGTAGGTGATGCGCGACCAGCGCTCGCCCAGGCGGACCGCCATGGTCAGCTTGCCCGCCTCAATGTCGGTGGGAATGTCACGTACGTTATTCGCCATGAGTAGCGCACAGGAAATCAGACCGATGCCGATAGCGCCAACCCAGCCGAGCAGGGTTAGGGTGTGCGCCTGCGTGTAGAGGGTGCCCAGGGTCGCAACCAGACCGAAGTAGACGAAGACGAACACATCGCCCAGGCCCATGTAGCCGTAGGGGTGCTTGCCGCCGGTGTAGCCCCACGCCGCGAAGACGCTGGAGGCGCCAATCGCCAGGAACCACCACTGGTTCGCCAGAGCCACCAGGGCAAGACCGGCAAGCATCGCTAGACCGAAGCAGGCGAAGGCGGCGTACTTGACGGAGCGGGGGCTTGCCACGCCGGAACCGACGAGGCGCAGCGGACCCACACGGTCTTCGTCGGTGCCTTTGATGCCGTCGGAGTAGTCGTTGGCATAGTTCACGCCGACCTGCAGGAAGAACGCGACGAGGAACGCCAAGAACGCGTAGAGCGGCTTGAACTCGTTGACCTCGTAGGCGGCAGCTGAGCCGGCAATAATGGGGGCGACGGCGAGCGGCAGGGTGCGCAGGCGAGCGCCTTCAATCCATTGGGCGGCAGTTGCCACGGGGGTTCCTTCCGGGTCTAAATACGTATGATGCGTGGGTGTTGTGCGTGACGGGTTGTGATGATGACGGTCAGGGCATGCGGGCGGCTGCGTGTACGGGGTGAAAACCCGCGGAGGAGCCTGCTTTAGCCCTGACGATAGTCTCTGTCCAGGATACTGTATATTTCTGCGCGGTCCGGCTTGCCGGTGCTGGTGAGCGGGAAATCCGGCAGGATGCTCAGCTGCTTGGGTGCGGCGGGGGCACCGAGCTTTTCGGCGCAGCGGGCACGTAGCAGGGCGCAGAGTTCTTCGTTCAGGGTGGGGCTATTCTCGGTAGGCGCAGTCGCGGCACCGGCAGAGGGTACCAGCGTGACCGCGGCGGCAATGGCGGTGCCCCAGCGTGCATCGGGTAGGCCGAGTACGCAGGCTTCGCGTACGGCGGGGTGCTCTTCGAGGACGGTTGCCACGGCGCGGGCGGAGATTTTTACGCCTCCGCTGATGAGCACGTCGTCGCTACGACCGAGCACCTGCAGGTGCGGCTCAACACTGCTGAAGCTACTGGTCGCAGAGCTATTGGCAGAGTCCATGAGACCGTAGTCGTCGGTGCGGTACCAGCGGGTGCCGTTGGCGGCGGTGAAGAAGTGCTCGGCGGTGCGGGCGGCATCGCCAATGTAGCCGCTGGCAAGGTGCTCGCCGCTGATCCAAATACGACCCACCTGCGCCGGCTTCCCACCGGTATCCGGCACGGCGGGCATACCTTCTTCGGGTACGAGCTCCACCCGCGCGCCGGGCAGAACAGAGCCGGAGTAGACGCATCCACCGGCGGTTTCGGCACTACCGTAGGTGGTCACCGTGTTCAGCCCCAGGGCGGTGGCGGCAGCGAGCAGGTCGGCGCTGGCGGGGGCGCCTCCGAGCAGGATTCCGGTGAAGGAGCCAAGCGCCTCGTGAATCTCGGTACCCAGGGACGGGTCAGTGTCCGCGCTTTCAAGGAGCTTATGTAGCTGGGTGGGCACCAGGGAGATAAACCGGCGTGCCGAGCTCATTCGCTCAACCGCCTGCAGAAAAACCTCGGGGCTAAAGTGCACGGGCTCAATGACGGAGCGGGCGATGACCGGGGCGGTACCGGCGAGTACGGAGCGGGCGAGCACCTGCGCGCCGGCAATATAGTGCGCCGGAAGAGCCAGGAGCCACTGCGATGCTGCATCGGAGTTTGAGCCGAAGAAGCGCTCGGTGGCTACCGCGCTGGCGGCAAGGGCGCCTACGGTCAGTGCGGTGCGTTTGGGGGTTCCGGTGGATCCGGAGGTGCCCACCACCAGGGCAATAGGCTCCGCAGCCGCGCCCGCACCAGCATCCGCCGCGTACCTGCCCAGTAGCTGCTCAAAGGCGCCCAGCATGGTGTGCGGGTCGGCGGGCTGGTCGGCGCGCACCTGTACCGCCTGCGGGTGCAGGGCAGCCTCCTGCGGGGCGGGGGAGGGCATGAGCCCGGGTACGGGGGTGTTCATCATGGCTAAATCCTTAGCGGCTGTTGGTAGCGGCTGCGTGCTGTTATGCGCCGGTGTCATATGCCGGGGCGGGGAAAAAGAGAGGGGCGGCATCAAATGCGCCGGAGCCGGATTCTTAGCTGAGGTTCTCAGGGTTGAATCCGGCTCCGAGCCTATGCATCTGAAACTACTTCTGTAGAAGGGGCTGTCTCTTAGAAGTAGTAGGGGTAGTTGGACCAGTCCGGGTCACGCTTCTGCAAGAACGCGTCGCGGCCCTCCACAGCCTCGTCGGTCATGTATGCCATGCGGGTTGCCTCACCAGCGAAGACCTGCTGGCCGAGCATGCCGTCGTCGGGCAGGTTGAAGGCGTACTTGAGCATGCGGATTGCCTGCGGGGACTGGCGAGCAATGTGCGCCGCGTATTCCAGGCCCTTGTTCTCGAGCTCTGCGTGGGGAACGACGTCGTTGACTGCGCCCATTTCGTACATGCGCTGTGCGTCGTATTCCTTGGCGAGGAAGAAGATTTCGCGGGCGAACTTCTGACCCACCTGGCGTGCGAGCAGCGCCGAACCGTAGCCTGCGTCGAAGGAGCCGACGGTTGCGTCGGTCTGCTTGAACTTGCCGTACTCTTCGGAGGCGATGGTCAGGTCAGCAACTACGTGCAGGGAGTGGCCGCCGCCTGCAGCCCAGCCGGAGACGAGGGCGATAACGACCTTGGGCATGGTGCGGATGAGGCGCTGCACTTCCAGGATGTGCAGTCGGCCTGCGCGTGCCGGGTCGATGCTTTCTGCGGTGTCGCCGCTGGCGTAGTGGTAGCCGTCGCGACCGCGGATGCGCTGGTCGCCGCCGGAGCAGAATGCCCAGCCACCGTCCTTGGGGGAGGGGCCGTTGCCGGTGAGCAGTACGGTGCCCACGTTAGAGGTCATGCGGGCGTGGTCGAGGGCGCGGTAGAGCTCGTCCACGGTGTGCGGGCGGAATGCGTTGCGCACCTCGGGGCGGTCGAAGGCGATGCGCACGGTAGGCAGATCGCGCAGAATCTCACCGTTTTCGTCGCGCTCAACCTGGCGGTGGTAGGTGATGTCGGTGAAGTCCTCGAAGCCCTCAACGACGCGCCAGTCGGCGGGGTTGAAGATGTCCGAGATCTTTTCGGGAAGTTGTGCAGTCATAGACCCTATTTTACGGTGCCCGCGGTGCGGCTCGTCGAGGCCGGGGAACGAAGCACGCTCGGCATAATATTCCAATAACAGAATATGATGCGCGGGAAGGGCCTCTGTCCTTGCGCTCATACCTGTATCTTGGCAGGTTAAGACCCTATAAACAGACCAAGGCTCGGACCGCGTGTGTGCGGCCCGAGCCTTGGGGAAGAGACTCTTTACTTGACCTTGGCGAGCTCAACCGCGCGGTCGAACTCTTCGTCAATGGCGTCGTTCTTCTTGTAGGTCATGAGCGAAACCACGATGGCGACAAGCAGCGCCGAAGCGAAGCCGGGAACCATTTCGTAGAGCACAGACTTCATGGGGCTCTGGCCCCATGCGAATGCCACAACGGCGCCGGTAATCATGGAGGCCAGTGCACCCTGGGTGGTCAGCTTACGCCAGTAGAGGGAGAGCAGAACGGTCGGGCCGAATGCCGAACCGAAGCCAGCCCAAGCGAATGCGACCAGCTGCAGAATGGAGCTGTTGGGGTTCCATGCCAGGGCACCGGCGACCAGCGCCACGATTGCCACGCCTGCACGGCCGAGCCACAGGGACTTGCCGGCGCTGAGCTTCTTCGAGGAGAAGATGCCGTAGAGGTCCTCCACCAGAGCGGAGGAGCACACAATCAGCTGCGAGGAGAGGGTGGACATAATTGCCGCCAGAACCGCAGCCAGAATTAGGCCCGCAATGAGGGGGTGGAACAGAATCTGGGCGAGGTCCAGGAAGACCGACTCAGCGGTTTCCGGGTTGGTGAGGGACGCCTCGGGGTGGCGTGCAAAGTATGCGATACCCATGAACGCGCCGCTCAGTGCGCCGAACACGGTCAGGACCATCCAGCTGATGCCGATGCGGCGGCCGGACTTGGCGTCAGCGGGGGTGCGCATTGCCATGAATCGCACAATAATGTGCGGCTGACCGAAGTAGCCCAGACCCCATGCGAGGGATGAAACAATACCGGCGAAGGTGGTACCCGCGAAGATGCTCAGTGCGTCGGGGCGTACCTGGCTGATGGACTCAACCACGGGGCCCACGCCGCCGAGGTCAATGATGGTGATGACCGGAACGGCGATCAGCGCTGCGAGCATGAGCAGACCCTGAACCATGTCGGTGTAGGATGCGCCCATGAAGCCGCCGAAGAGCGTGTAGAACACGGTGATGCCTGCCAGCAGGAGCATGCCGGTGTGGTATTCCTGGCCGAATGAGGACTTGAAGAACAGGCCGCCGGACACCATGCCGGAGGAGACGTAGAAGGTGAAGAACACCAGAATCACGACACCGGAGACGATGCGCAGCACGCGCTTGGTGTCCTTGAGGCGGTTGCTCAGGAAGACAGGGACGGTCACGGAGTCGCCTGCTACTTCGGTGTAGCTACGCAGACGCGGCGCCACGAACTTCCAGTTGCACCACGCGCCGATGGTCAGGCCGACGGCGAGCCAAGCCTGGGAGAGGCCACTGAGGTAGACGGCGCCGGGCAGGCCCATGAGGAGCCAGCCGGACATATCGGAGGCGCCTGCTGAGAGAGCGGCGACGGTGGGGGAGAGCTGTCGCCCGCCCAGCACATAGTCGTCAAGACTGTTGTTTTTGCTATTTGCCCATAGGCCGATCGCGATCATGGCAACAAAATAAATCGCCAGCGCGATGACCTGGTATGTACTCGCGGCCATAATGTTCCTTCTCTCCTGGTGATAGTGTGCGCCTGTGTGTATTTATGCGCTACCCCATAACTTTATGAGTGGCATAGGATACAGTCTAGGTTCTGAAAGGCTGAAAATAAAGTCTATTTGACGTTAAAGAGTTTGAGTCTGTGGAATAAATATGTATTTGCTGTGTAAACTTTATGGTCGTACAGGTGGGGTGCTGTGGGAGTATGTGTGAAAAAGTGCCCGAAAAATCCCTGAATTTCAGGGTTTCGGGCACTTGAGTGAAAGATATGTAGTTGAAAAGCAACGCAAACGCTCAATGGCATATGCATCTAAAACGAATTAAACGAAAAATTTAAAAGCCGTTCGGAGTGTTGAACTGTTACAAAACAATGTCACAGAGGTTTAGAGGTCCCTCACGACCCACGGCTCAGAAGCCATACGAGCCGGGTCAAAACGCTCCAAAATCGCCGCCGCATTGGGCACCGGAACATCCGCCGAATGGGCAGAACCATCAACGTTATACACCGGAATGGAGGCGGCAATCCACCCCAAAATCGTCGGGATTTCAACGCCCGCCTCACGCAGCTGCGGCAGGGTCACCGCACCATCACGCTTCGCCAAGCGCTTACCCTCCTCGTTGAGCGCCAGCGGCACGTGAGCGTAACGTGGCTGTGCCAAACCCAAAAGCTGCGCCAAATACGACTGGCGAGGCGCCGAAGGGAGCAGATCGTCACCGCGCACAATCTGCTCAACCCCCACGAAGGCATCGTCCACCACGGAGGTTAGGTTATAGGCGTAGGTGCCGTCATTGCGCACCAGCACAAAATCATCCACCAGGCCGGTGTAGGTGCCGTAAAAATCATCCTGTACCGTGTAGTTCGTGCACTCGGCACGCAGACGCAGAGCCGGCGGACGCTGGGTGCGGCGCTCCTCCCGCTGGTCCTCGCTTAGGTCGCGGCAAGTACCCGGGTAGGCGCCCGGTGCACCGTGCGGGGCGCTCGACGCCTCCTGAATTTCGCGGCGGGTGCAGTAACACTCGTACACGAGGCCCGCCTCTCGTAGGTGCTGAACCGCCTGCTCATAGGCGGCAAGGCGCGTGCTCTGATACAGCACCCCTGCCTCCTTGCCCTCGGTGCTTTCGCTACCCTCAATACGCTCCGTCGAGGTGCCGGGGCTCGCATCCCAATCCAGGCCCAGAGTCGCCAAGTCAGCAATCTGGCGTTCCGCCGCGCCCGGGCGCACGCGATCCAAATCCTCCACGCGCAGGTAGAAGGGCTTGCCGCCGCGGCGCGCCATAGCCCATGCCAAAATGGCGGTACGCAAATTACCCAGGTGCAAATCACCCGAGGGGGAGGGGGCGTAGCGTCCGGTGCCGCTGGGGAACGGCTGAGTTACAGGCTGAGCAGAGGAAGGGCTAGAGGAAGAAGTCATACTCCTATCCTATAGGGCGCGAATTTCTGGTTCTTGCTCAGAGCCTAATCAGAGCTGGACTAGCTGGGAGAATGCGCTACCCGACTAATCAATCTGCAGAGGTTGTCAAGCATCACGTATCAGCTGTCCGTAGAGGCTGAATTATGCAGAATGATGCACTTTCATCCCCTTAGAAGCGTGCAATAGTGCAAAAATATGTTCTCCAGAAGCCCGAATAGCCCCTCAGTCGCCAAAAATTACAGTAGGGTTGTATCTATGGCTCGTACTATTGAACTCGCAGACGGCGTGTACCGTATTGCGACCGACAACTATCGACTGAACACCGGACTGGTCCTCGGACTGGAACGGGCACTTGTCGTGGATACCGGCGCAGGTCCCCGTCAGGCAACCGAAATCTATGATGAGGTTCGCCGTCTCACGCGCCTTCCTATCACCGTCGTAAACACTCACGGTCACTATGAGCGTTTCTTCGGTAACGATGTTTTCGCGGCAATGGGTGCCGAAGAATTCTGGGCGCATCCTCGCGCCGCGCGTGCAATTCGTAAATACGGTGAGGCGCAGCGTCCCTACGTCGAGACGCTCGAACCGGAAATGGCACACCACCAGGGTGCAGCCACCAATATTATTGTTCCCAACCGCCTGGTCGCCAATAGCGGTGACGGTATTACCTTCACCCCCATTGACCTGGGTGAGCGTAGCGCAACCCTCATGTACATGGGTCCCGGCCACACCGACGGTGACATTCTGGTCGGCATTGAAGATGTGCTCTTCATGGGCGGTCTGATTGAAGAGGGTACCGACCCCTACTTCGAGGATTCCTTCCCGGATCGCTGGATTGATACTCTCGGTGCCGTGCTCGAATTTGATCGCTACCGTGTGTTTGTGCCCGGTAATGGTGAGCCGGTGGACCGCACCTTTGTGGAGCGTGAGCGTAACACCATGGTGACCGCTATTGAGTCGATTCGTTCCTCCACTCTGGACCGTGAGGATGAAGCAACTACCGCGGCAATGTATAAGCTGCCGTATGCGCCGGGTGCGACTCGCTTCCTGCTGGATCGATTGGCTCAGCTGGAGAACGCACCGGTGGCGGCGTACCTCGATTCGGAGCACCCGGATACCAGTGGTTTCACGGGTCCGATTACTCTGGGTCAGGCATCGTACTAAACCCCGTATGCAATATGCCTCATGGGGTATAAATACAGGTGAGGGCTGGTTTCTGTGATAGAAACCAGCCCTCACCTTTTATATACCCTCAGCTGCTACATGTCTTCATCTGCATGTCTTCAGCGAGGTGACGTTTTTAGTGCTGAACGTACTGGGCGCGCATTGCCTCGCAATCAGCCTTCAGGGAGGCAGGGACCTCACCCATTGCC
This sequence comes from Rothia sp. HMSC069C04, assembly GCF_001812895.1. Taxonomy (NCBI): domain Bacteria; kingdom Bacillati; phylum Actinomycetota; class Actinomycetes; order Micrococcales; family Micrococcaceae; genus Rothia; species Rothia sp. HMSC069C04. The sequence continues at coordinate 414,449 of NZ_KV810736.1, read as the reverse complement.
TCGCACAGCTGAACGAAACGGTGACGCCAATCCAGGCGCTGCAGCGCCTGACGAATCTGCTGCTCACCCTGTGCCGGAGTCCAGCGGGAGGCAGCCTCGGCAACCTGCGCGAGGCCCGCACGAGCATCCGCGTGGTCAATGTCGATGGTCGCGCCGTCCCAGAGAATCTCGCGTACGGTGGTCGTGTTCGGAACCTTGCCGACCACGGTCACGCCCGAAGCCAACGCATCGGTCCAACGACCGGTGATGTACTCCTTGGTCGGGTGAGTGTAGGGTGCCGGGCTGACCGAAGTAGAGAACGCCAGCAGGAACTTCGCGCGGTTCAGAGAATCCTGCAGGTGCTGAGCCGACTCGCGGTCATTTGCGCCGAAGGGTGGGCGGCCCTCAAAGCTCAGACCCAGCTCGCCGGCGAGGGCGGCGGTCGCCTCGTCATCTTCGTAGGCGGCGGGCTGACGGCCCACGCGCAGCAGGTCTGTGCTCTTCGACTCCAACGCCGCCAGACGGTCGCTGAACTTGCTCCACACATCCGCACCCCAGGGCAGAACGCCGGGGGTCTTCACGCCCGCGGTAGTCCAGGGCTGAACATCGTCAACGTCCGCAACGAAAATGCGGTCGTAGGTGGAGGACTTAGCAACCGCAGGAATACGGTCATCCCAGAAGCTATCAATCACCCAGCCGTAGATAGCGCCGTAGCGGCGGAACGCGAAGGAACGCTGCGAAATGGCGTACAGCTGACCGGGATCAGAAGCAATCACCAGGCAACGATTGGAACCGCCCTTGAGGCGGGGCAGACGCGCCAGAAGCTTCGTTTCCTTGCTGAGGGATGCGCCCACATCCACGGTGTGTACGGTACCGCCGGTGTAGCGGGCGAGAAGCTCCGCCATGGCGTGTACAGGAACCCAACCGGCTCCGGAGGGGACAGCAACAATAATATCGAGTGAGCTCATGAGAATCCTTGGGAGCAACGCCCGCCGCATGCACCGGACTCACCGGGGTAAAACCCCTGGTCGAGCGCGGTATGCGTTAGCGGTGAGAGCGTGAATGTTGATCAATGATAGATAGGGTGCCTTGAGTCAGCAGGTGCGCAGGAAAACGCGAAGGTAACGGCGAGTGAAACCGCTACGACCGGCTAACTTTTAGCCACGGAAGGCTACGGCACAGGTAGTTTTTAGTATATCGGTCAACCCTGCGCACGGGGCTTAGCCTGCCGCCTTTACGCGCGGCTTTAGGGTGTGTGAATGCGCACCTCAATGCCGGATTCGGTGCCGAAACCGGCGGCCATGCGTGCCAGGTCAGTGTTCGGTGCGGCAGCCACCGTGAAGAAGCGGTCTACCGCGGCGGTGAACTGCGCCTGACGAGCCATATCACCGTGTTCAAGGGTCGTGAAAATACCGCCGCCGGCATCGTCAAAGACCTCAACGCGCAGTTCGGGCAGAAGCTCAGTATTCGGCAGGTTCAGTGAGGAAACATCGTGCTGGAAGGTCAGGTCGCCGCACAGCAGGGTCACCGGCAGGGCGGCACCACCAACGACCGGGCGGGAGTTCTCATCCACGCCGGCGGGGTAGTAGCCCGACAGGGACACACCAATAGCGGTCGCAATCGTGCCGTCAATACCGGCAAGACCGCGATTAGCAAACACGCGCGCGGGGGCGGGCTCGCCCAGGGCGGGGGCTGCCGCATCCAAATCACGCACCAGGTTTGAAGAACCCAGCACCATGAGGCGGCGCTGAGCCACCGCATCCTGCCAGACGCGGCGGGCGTAGGAGCGGCCAGCGGTGCGGTTGCGGTAATCGGTGTAGTCAACCGTGCTCTCAGCACCGGGATGTTCGTAGGCGGCAATGGCGCGCAGGCACTCATCCTGCAGCTCGCGGGCGGGCTCAACCCACTGCTCTAGCCAGCTCAGCTCGTCCACCAGCTCATCAGCGGCAGCAGAGGATGCGCACGCAAACTCGGCGAGCTCGTGCGGGGTTGACAGCTCCACGAAGGAGCGAGCGCCCGGCTCGTACCAGCTGGCGCGGCGCGGGGCGTAGAACGCGCACTGAATATCTTCGCGTTCCAGCAGTGCGGTAATCGGGCGCGAAAGCGTCGGGTGGCCGAAGAGCACCACACGCTCAATCTGCGCGGCGGGGGCGAACGAACCATCAGCGAGCAGCTGCGGGTAGTGAGGAATGGAGGTTGCGCCGTGGCGCGCCTCGGAGGAAGGCTCCGCAAACAGCGGCAGGTTCAGCACGCGCGCGAACTCCGCCGCAAACTCGCCGGCACCGTCAGCGGCAACCACCACGGTACGGTGCGCCGGGGTGAACTCCGCAAGGTCCGCCTGCGCCTCCAAAGAATCCAGAAGCCAACGCTGCTCGGCGCTGGAGAGCCCGGAACCCTCGGCGCGGGCGGCGCGGGCGCGACCCTCAGCCTGCGGGTCGTAATCTTCCAGCAGGCTCTGCGCCCACTGCGGCAGCATCTGCGCAAAACGGCCAGAGGGGGTCAGCGGCGTATCAAAACAAATGTTCAGGTGCACCGGGCCAATCGGCTCCGTCGACTGCTTGCGCCAATGCTCGGCACTACGACCGGTCAGCGCATTCAGGCAGGCGGCAAAAGCCTGAGTCTGCTCACCCTCCACCTGCTCGGGGTAGGAGGTCAAATCAGCTTCAGCACGCACAAAAGGATGGAAGAAACTCGCCTGGCGGGTCGTCTGATTCACGCCGCTACCGCGCAGACGCTCCGGGCGGTCAGCGCTCAGCACCGCCAGGGGCACGCCGGCGTGGTACGCCTCCATGACAGCGGGCATGTACTCGCCCAGAGCCGTACCGGAGGTGCACACCAGACCCACCGGCTGACCGGACGCCTTCGCAATACCCAGGGCGGTGAAGGCTGCACTTCGCTCGTCCACACGCACGTGCGCAATCAGGGCGCCGGCTTCAGCGGCGGCGGCAATAGCGTACGCAAGAGGTGCGCTGCGGGATCCCGGAGACACGACAACATGCCGCATACCGGCACGAATCAGCGAATCGAGCACGGATACTGCGGTGAGCATGGCGGGGGTTGAGCGGTTTTCAGTCACCGTACCATTCTAATGCCGAGGGCATTTTCCTTCAGTTATGGTTACCCTTCACGACCTCATCATTACGGCACTAGCCGTTACAGATCAGCGGTGCGTTCCAGAACGCGGTAGCAGGCGGTAACTCGTTCCACCCACCACTGGCGGGTCTGCTCATCGGTGGCAAGACGCTCCAGGCGCTGCGGGCTGGGGGTGATGGTGCGCAGGTCCATGAACCCGTCGCGGGCGATGAGCGGCTCGTCGGTGACGTCCTCAGCCATGAGGGAGACCGTGCCCAGACCGCACCCGTACCTCAAGGTCGGTAGGGAGGCCGCCAGGGAGGCACCGGTGGCAATGCCCACCGAAGACTCCAGCGCAGAAGACACCACCGCCGGAAGCTGCGCCTGCTCCACCAGCGCGAGCGCACGGCGTACACCGCCCAGCGGCGCCGCCTTAATAACCATGAGGTCCGCGGCGTTCGCGCGAGCCACCTTCAGCGGGTCTTCCGCCTTACGAATCGACTCGTCGGCGGCAATGCGGGCGGGCAGCCCCTCCTTGGCAATGGCAAAGCGGAGCGCAGCCATGTCCTCAATGGATGCCACCGGCTGCTCGGCGTAAATAATGCCGTACTCGCAGAGCTTGCGCAGCGACTCAAGGGCACCGCCGAGGGTGTAGCCCATGTTCGCGTCCACCTTCAGACGAGCATTTGGGAGGGCATTTCGTGCCGCCGCCACACGCGCAATATCGTCGGCGAGGCTCTGACCCTTCTCAGCCACCTTGATTTTGAGTTCCTGAATCTCGCCCTCGTACTTGGCGAGCACCTGCGGAACACGCTCCGCCGGTACTGCTGGCAGGGTCGCGTTCAGCGGGATGCGCGTACGCACCGGCTCCGGGGTGGGCAGCCACGCCGCCTCCAGCGCGCAGGCAAGCCACGCCGCAGACTCCTGCGGACCGTACTCGAGGAAGGGCGCGAACTCGCCCCAGCCGTACGGGCCGCAAATCAGCGCGCTCTGGCGGCTATTGACCCCACGGAAGGTGACCGTCATCGGAATTTCGACCGTGAACAGGTTCTCCAGAACCTCCTGTAGCGGCGGCAGGGGAGTGTTCGTGAGGTGAAAACCGTAGCCGAGAGGCGGCACGCTCATACTGGTGTTCAAGGTATCTGCCCTTCTGTGATGCGCTATGAGCTCACCATAACATTCCGGGGGCGGGTGGGTGCGCTCGCACCCTGTCACGCATTCTCTGGAAACTCTCAGGTTGTGGTCGAAAAAACTTTAGTTTTTCATAGCTTAACCTGGGATAGTAGGTAGTTATTCGCCCGAGAACTCGGACGGTGCTTCGCATAAAACGGCAGCTTGGGGGCTACTGTTTTGAGGGGCTGGCATCGGCGGGCTCGGGTATGGCTAACAGACATGAGGGCGAGAAGGTACGAAGGGTTATGAAGAAGACACCGCAAGCGAATACATCAGGTTCGGGAAACTCCGGTTGGGAGAGCTCCGAAAACCTCGACGCTACCAGTGTGCTTCACCCCGATGACGTGCGTGCAGCCGCTGCCGATAACGCGCCCACTACGGTGTTTTCCTCTGATGAGACTGCGGTTCTCTCCGATTATCAGGACCCGACTGCGGTGCTTTCTGATTATCAGGACGCTACCCAGGTGCTCGCCTCCCACGAGACGGCTACCCCTGCTACTGCGCACAGTGATGACCGCACGAAAGTTTTGACGGATTACGGTTCCTCGCCGGCTAACAAAACTGCGCCTGCAGGTTCCATGAATACCGGTTCCGCGAACGCTGAATCGGCGAATACCGAAGTTATTTCTTCGCACCCCGACACCTCAGAGGTTATTGGTGCGACCCGTCCTTTGCCGCGCGTTTACCGTGCCCCCATTAAGATTCCTGAGACGATTCCCTCGCCGCAGGAACGCGCCTCTCAGGGGAACTACAGCGCGGATGAACCGATGCAGGCTACGCGCCGTCTGGATCCGCCGAAGCCTTCGGTGAGCGGTTTCCCGCTGAATAATCAGATGGGTACCCCCCAAATGGGTGCCTCCCCAATGGGCGCCCAGCAACCGCTTCCCACGCGTGCGATGCCTCCGCAGCCGGTGGCTTATCCTCCTGAGGCGTATCCTGCCGCCGCCTACCCGAACGGTGCGTATGTTCAGACCGGTCAGGTTCCCGTGGATGCTTCGGGCCGCCCGGTGAATCGTCCCGGCGAAGAGCAGGGGCACCATCTTCCGAGTACCGGTATTTTGATGCGTCACGTGATGGCGTTGCTGTTCTTGGGTCTGTCTCTCTACGGTGCGTTTGTGTTCTTCATTTACACGGCGACCGGCCAGCAGGTTGATGAGCAGGCGTACACCGAGTATGCGCATCAGTTCAAGAGTTACCGCGGTCCGACCCTGACTGCGCTGGATTCTTTGCCCACGATTGTCGGCGTGATTGCGGTGCTGGGTCTGATTGCGGTGCTGATTTGGAAGCACCGGTTCCTGCCCTCGCTGATTGGCGTGCTAGTTGGGGCTGCGGCGGTGACGAGTACATATCTGCTCAAGCACTACCTGATTGTGAAGCCCGACCTGGGTGTTCAGGAGGCGCTGAGCAACTCGGCGCCCAGTGGCCACACGACCTTCGCGGCGGCGGCTGGCGCGGCGCTCTTCCTAGCGGCGCCTCGTTTCTTGCGGCCCACGGTGGCTCTCTGCGCGGCGGTGGCGACCTGCCTGACGGGTGCCTCCACGATTATTAACGGTTGGCACCGCCCGGCGGATGTGGTGACCGCTATTCTGGTCACCGCCATCTGGACGGTCGTGGGTATGGGCGTGTTGCGTTATGTGCGTCCGGCAGATTTTGCGGTGCCGGCGCGTGGCGGTTTGGTGCTGGTGCCGTTGATGACGATTGCGACGCTGTTCCTGTCGTTCTGCGCGGTCATCCTGTATCTGATTGCGATTTTTGCGCCGATTCCCGGTGGTGCGTTTACCGCGGCGACCTGCATGATTATTGCGGTGAGCTTTGGTACGACGGCGTTGATGGTGAACCTGTTGCGTCCGCGTAATAGTAATCGCTCCGCCTATTCGAAGGTGTGGAGCTACCAGTAAGTATTGTTCCCCTCTCTGCGCGGGATGTTTCAGCTTGATGTGAGCTGAGATATTGTCCGGGTGCGGGGAGGGGAATACAATATAAGAAATTTAGTATTTTTAATACCAATATTAGAGAGGGGGTGTGTGCCCCCTTTCACTCACCCCTGAAGAGAAAGGTGCGTACCATGGCAGGTACCCATGAAGGCCGCGTCCTCGTATTCCCCCAGCTCACCGAAGCGCTGACCCCCTTTGAAGATAAGCCCCAGGCCCGCAAGATCGTTGATGCCGACGGCGGCAACCTGACCCTCATGGAACTGGCTGCAGGCCAGTCTTGGCACGAGCACCACAGCGTCCACCCCGTCTTCGTGCAGGTGCTCAAGGGTGAAGTTATCTTCCACGTGAAGGACCGCGATATTACCCTGGTACCCGGCAAGCCGATTCACGTGACCGCCAAGCTGCTGCACTCCCTGCGCGCCGTGAAGGACTCCACCCTGCTAGTGACCATGCTGACCGGCGAATCGCACCCCGAACCCAAGGTCAATATTGACGTCGAAGAGGTCTAATCCCCGACCTCTAAACCCCTGACCCCAAAACCCCCGACCTCAAAACATTAGCTCGCCGCCGCATCTGCACAGGATGCCGCGGCGAGCTTTTTCTCTGTCTTCCTGCCCTCACATATGCCGGTGAGAATACCCTCAGGCTACGCCCTGAGCTTTCTGCACGCCGGTTCACCCCGCGTGAGCGTACCCTGAAAGTACCCGCCCGCTAATATGCCCGCTACCACTGCAGGGAACAACCCGAAAGGGGAGCAACCCGAAAGGATACGCAATGCCCAAGTCACTGCAACGCCCCGTTGTTCTTCTCACCGGCGCCAGCTCCGGTATCGGCTACGACGTGGCGCCGCTACTGGTGCGCTACGGCTACACCGTCTACGGTGCTGCCCGCCGCGTTGAGAAGATTGAAGAGCTCGCCTCCGAGGGCGTGAAAGCGCTGAGCATGGACGTTACCGATGAGGCATCCATGGAAGCCGCCGTACAGCAGGTCATTGACGCAGAAGGCCGCATTGACGTGCTCATCAACAACGCTGGCTACGGATTCTACGGCGCTATTGAAGATGTCCCCATCGACGAGGCGCGCCGCCAGTTCGAGGTGAACCTTTTCGGCCTGGCACGCCTCACCCAGCTGGTGCTGCCGCATATGCGCGCACAGGGTCGCGGGCGCATCCTGAACATCTCCTCGATGGCGGGGCGCATTACCATGCCCCTGGGAGCCTGGTACCACGCCACCAAGTACGCCCTCGAGGCGTTCAGCGATGCTCTGCGCATGGAAGTTGAAGAGTTCGGCATTGACGTGGTCATTATCGAGCCCGGCGGCATTAAGACCCCCTGGGGACTCATCGCGGCAGACCACCTGGAGGAATCCTCCCGAAACGGTGTCTACGCTGAGCAGGCGCAGCGTGTTGCGGCAAATATGCGTAGGCTCTACTCGCCATCCTCCAACCTCTCAGAGCCCAAAGTAATCTCTAGGACCATTCTGCGAGCCCTGGAGGCGCGCCGCCCCAAGACCCGCTACCTGGTAGGTTTCGGTGCTAAGCCCTCCGTGTTCCTGCATACCGTGCTGCCCGACCGTCTCTTTGACAAGGTTGCGCGCCGTATCTTCTAGAACCGAAATAGCCGCGAACTAGAGCATTAAAAAGCGGGCGGTGCTGCGCGAAACAGAATGTTTCGTACAGCACCGCCCGCTACGTTTTTCAAGAGCTAGTACTAGTCTACTACGGCGTGGGTCGGATCGAGCACGCGCGCCAAGAAAGCCTGAGTACGTTCGTGCTGGGGGTTGCCAATCACCTGATCGGCGGGACCCTCCTCCACGACCACGCCATCGGCCATGAAGACGACCTTATCGGCGACCTCGCGGGCGAACGCCATCTCGTGAGTCACCACGATCATGGTCATGCCCTCGTCAGCAAGGTTGCGCATAATGCTCAGAACCTCGCCGACCATCTCCGGGTCGAGTGCACTGGTCGGCTCATCGAAGAGCATCAGGTCCGGGTTCATGGACAGCGCACGCGCAATAGCCACACGCTGCTGCTGACCACCGGACAGCTGAGCCGGGAAGCGGTCTTCCTTGCCCTCCAGACCAACCTTCGCCAGCTGCTCGCGGGCAACCGCCTCCGCCTCAGCCTTGGAACGGCCCAGAACCTTAATCTGAGCAATCGTGCAGTTATCCAGAATGTTCAGGTGGCCGAACAGGTTGAACTGCTGGAACACCATACCCATGTGGGTACGCACGCGGTTAATGTCTACGTCCGGGTCGGTGACCTCGGTATCGCCCACCATGATGGTGCCGTCGTTCGGCTCCTCCAGCAGGTTCACGCAACGCAGCAGGGTGGACTTACCGGAACCCGAAGGGCCAATAAGGCACACGACCTCGCCCGGCTCGACCTGCATGTCAATGCCCTTGAGAACCTGAACCTTGCCGTAGGACTTGTGCAGGTTAGAAATGCGCACCGAGGAGGCGGCCATGGATGAAGTTGAAGCAGTCATAGTATCTTCCGTAATCCGTATCTGTCGTTGCGCTTACTTGCGGCCCGCAAGCTGGGTGCGGCGCTCAAAGTATGCGGAGAGCTGGCCCAGCGGAACAGTGATAATCAGGTAGCACAGACCCGCAACCACCAGGGGAGTCAGGCCCGCGTTAGCGGCGGTCAGGCCCTCACGACCGAACTTCGCCAGCTCGTACTGCGAGACGGTCACGCCCAGCAGGTACACGAGGGAGGAGTCCTTGGTCAGCAAGATAACCTCGTTGGTCAGCGGGGGCAGAACCACGCGGAACGCCTGGGGAATAATGATCGAAATCATCGCGCGAGTGTGGGACATACCCAGGGAGCGTGCCGCCTCCATCTGGCCCTTCGGGATCGCCTGCAGGCCCGCGCGCAGAACCTCACTAATGTAAGCAGCCGAAACCATACCCAGGGACAGGGTCACCGGAATCAGGTTATCCACGAAGCGGATCTTGAACGCCAGAGGAATACCGTAACCGAACGCGAAGAAGACCAGCAGCGCCGGGATACCGCGGAAAAGCTCCACGTACAGGGTCGCAATCCAACGGTAGGGGGCGATGGAGGAAATACGCATGAGTGCCAGCAGCAAACCGCCGGAGAGGCCCACGATGAAGCCCAAGGTGGTGTACAGCAGGGTGTTCTTCAACGCCACGGTGATGACGTCGGGGAACTGCTGAGCCGCAACGTCCAGGTTGAATACCTGCTGGCTGAGGGTCTTCCAGTCAGCCAAAAGAATGGTTGCCAGAGCGATAACTGCCAGAAGGGCGTACTGTGCGTAGCGGAAGAGCTTCTGCTTCTGACGGGGTGAGAGTTTAGAGGACATGCGCTTTCTTATCCGTGTGCTGTTCGGTCAAGAGCGTTTTATACGCTCACAAGGGTAGAGGCCGGAGAATCCCCCAACCCAAAAGTAATAAGGTACTCCTGAATTGGGGGAGAGGCTAACCGGCTAGATGCTTAGGAAGCGGAGGAAGAGGCGCTCGCGGAGGTGGAGGAAGTGGCACCAACCCACTTGGCCTTCATCTTGTCGAGCTCGCCGTTTTCCTTGAGCTTGGCGATGGTGGCGTTTGCCTTGGTCAGTAGTGCCTTGTTGTTGGAGGAAACTGCTGCGGCAATCTGCTCGGTGTTCTCGGAATCCTGGTAGGCGATCTTGAAGGAGTCCGGATCATTGGTCAGTGCCTCGGATACCACGGAGAGGTTCGCTGCGACTGCCTTGACCTGACCGGTCTTCAGAGCGGAGAACATGAGGGAGGTGTCTTCGTACTGGATGACCTCTGCACCGTTTTCCTTGGCGTAGGTTTCACCGCTGGTTGCCTGCTGCGCACCAACGCTCACGCCCTTCAGGTCTGCGGCAGAGGTGATGGAGGAACCCTTGGGAACCAGGATTGCCAGGTTGTCGTCGAAGTAGACGGTGGTGAATTCCATCTTGCTCTTACGTTCATCGGTCACGCCGATACCCGCCAGGGCGATATCGCACTGACCGGTAGCCAGGCCGGTACCGGAGTCTAGGCCCTCGAAGCTAATGGAGGTCAGCTGAGCCTTCACGCCCAGGTCGGAGGCGATAGCGTTGGCGATGTCTGCATCCAGACCGACAATGGTGCCGTTTTCTTCGTATTCGAAGGGCTTGTAGGGGGTGTTGGTGCAGACGCTGAGGGTGCCGGACTTGACGAGGCTGACCTCGCCGTTGGCGTCAGAGTTCTCGTTGGCGGTGGAGACGCAGCCGGTCAGGGCCAGAGGTAGCACTGCCAGTAGTGCGAGGGGCTTAAGGGATGCCTTCTTGAGGATTGCGGTGTTCATTGGGATGCTCCTGTGTGGGGTGTGCTCTATGAAATCTATGGTCTATTGTGCGCGCCTATGTTAAAAAATGCAAGTATATACATAAATATTCATAAATTTTTGCTGAATATGAATAATTTACACCCCCAAAAACTGAATAAAACCCCGAATTAGCGACTCGAAAACCACTTCAGAACGCACCTTAACGCACCGTGCGACACTACTACGGTTTACCCAACTATCGAATCTAGTAACCTCCATGCCACAATTGAGAGCGTGAACGCAGAGAAGAACACCCGCGCAACCCGCGCAACCCTAGACAAGAAAACCGGCGATATTGCCGCCATGTTTGATACCGTCGCTGAACGCTACGACCTCATGAACGGCATCCTCTCCCTCGGCCAGCACATCTACTGGCGTAAGCAGGCAGTCGCCGCCGTAGACGCGCACCCCGGCCAGAAAGTACTGGACGTAGCCGCAGGTACCGGCGTCTCCTCCGAACCCTTCGCCGACGCCGGCGTGGACGTCATCGCAGCAGACCTCTCCGAAGGCATGCTCGACGTGGGTCGCCGCCGCCGCCCCGACATGACCTTCGTGCAGGCAGACGTCACCGCCCTACCCTTTGACGACGAAACCTTCGACGCAGTGACCATGTCCTACGGTCTGCGCAACGTCGCCAACTACCCCAAGGCACTGAGTGAAATCTACCGCGTACTCAAGCCCGGCGGACGCATCGTCGTCCTGGAGTTCTCCACCCCGACCTTCGCCCCCTTCGGCGCGGTCTACAAGAACTACATCATGAAGGCAATCCCGCCGATTGCCCGCGCAATCTCCTCCAACCCCGAATCCTACGAATACCTCGCCGAGTCCATCATCACCTGGCCTAACCAGCAGAAACTGGCGCAGAAGTTCAAGGAGGCGGGCTTCACCTCCGTGCAGTACCGCAACCTCACCGGCGGCATCGTAGCCATTCACCGCGGTTTCAAGCCTGAAGCACACAACGCATAGACACCGCGTTCACACACCACCGAAGACACTAACACCACTGAAGACACCAACACCAAGAAGATAGAAGACACCGTGAGCAACGCAGAGCAGCCCATTGCCGCAACCGACCTGCTGGGAGACCTCGACCTGAAACTGCCCGCAGGCTTTGAACTCATCGCCGCTGACCCCAAGCTGGGTCCGCAGATTCTCTCCTCGCTCGCACGTATTGAGGAGCGCCTGGCAGAAGCCATCGCACAGACTGACCACCTGGCGGATGTCGCCTCCCGCCACCTGCTCTCCGCTGGTGGTAAGCGCGTCCGCCCCCTGCTGGCGCTGCTCTGCGCAGCCGTAGACGGCGAAATCAACGATGACGTCATCGAAGCTGCCGTGGTCGTTGAGCTGACCCACCTGGCAACCCTCTACCACGACGACGTGATGGACGACGCCCCCAAGCGCCGCGGCGTGGACAGCGCCCAGATGATTTGGGGCAACTCCGTCGCAATTCTGACCGGCGACCTGATCTTCTCCCGCGCATCCCTGCTGGTGTCCGAGCTGGGCACCCGCCCCATGAAGATTCAGTCCCAGACCTTTGAGCGTCTGGTGCTCGGTCAGCTCTTTGAGACCACCGGCCCCCGCGAGGGTCAGGACCTGCTCGACCACTACATCGCGGTCATTGAGGGTAAGACCGGTTCCCTGATTGCCGCAGCTGGCGAGTACGGCTCCCTGCTTTCGGGCGCTTCCGAAGATGTTATCTCCATGGTCAAGGCGTACGGTGAGCTGGTGGGCGTGGCGTTCCAGCTGGCTGACGACGTGATTGACATTGTGAGCGACGGTAAGACCAGCGGTAAGACCCGCGGCACCGACCTGCGCGAGGGCGTGCCGACCCTGCCGACCATCCTGCTGGACCGTGCGGTAGCTGCCGGCGACGAATCTGCTATCAAGGTTCGTGCACTGCTGGATGCCGACCTCAGCTCCGACGAGGCTCTGGAGACCGCTGTGGAGGCGCTCGCCGCCCACCCGGTCACCCAGGAAGCATGGCAGATCGCCTACGATTGGGCGGACCGTGCAATCGCCGCGATTGCTCCGCTGCCCGAGTCCACCGCGAAGGCTGCGCTGGAGTCCTTCGCTCACGCTGTGGTTCACCGCGAAGGCTAAAACCCGCCGTGTAGCGTGTACCCGAGTCTAACGACTTCCGGGTGTCTCATACTTCAAAACCCCCGCTGAATCTGCCCGGATTCGGCGGGGGTTTTCTGCGTTATGACTAGTCGGCGCCGATTTTAGGGGTGCTTTGGGGCTCCTCTTACCCTCCGAAAGCTTCCGCATGCTGGGGTCTTCTTGACCGGCCCCTACCTTTAAGGTAAACCTTATAGGCATGTCCGAGGTGCACATCCACCCCTCCGGCGCTTGACGGCTCCCACACCCAACCCGTGTTGGAGAGCCATTTACTATTTCTGGACGCGAGCAGAGCCCAACCACTCCGACGGGTTATTCTCGCACCAACCATCCGCGTCCCCACACATTCGAGGTTTACAACTATGGGAGCATCTACCCCTAAGGCGCCCACGAAGCGCGAAGGCTTCTCCAGCCGTCGCGTCTTCATCTTTGCCGCCATCGGTTCTGCTGTTGGCCTGGGCAATATTTGGCGTTTCCCCTACATCGCATTTGATAACGGCGGCGGCGCCTTCATGATTCCCTACATTGTCGCCCTGCTGACCGCTGGTCTGACCTTCCTTTTCTTTGACTACGCTATCGGTCACCGTGCGCGTGCGTCTTCCCCGCTAGCTTTCCGCCGTCTGAACCGTAAGACCGAGTTCATCGGCTGGTGGCACATGGGTATTAACTTCGTCATCGCTATCTACTATGCCGCTATTGTGGCGTGGTCGCTGCGTTACATGGTTTTCTCCTTCACCAATGAGTGGGGCGATAACCCGAAGGCGTTCTTCAATGGCGAGTTCCTGAAGGTCGCAGAAACCCCCGGTGTCTCCCTGGACTTCAACATGAACGTCCTGATCCCCATGGTTCTCGTGTGGGGCGTCCTGCTTGCTGTGATGGCTCTGGGCGTTCAGAAGGGTGTGGGTGCAGCCAATATCATCTTTATCCCGCTGCTGCTGGTCATGTTTGTTGGTCTGGTGATTTACTCGCTGACCCTGCCCGGTGCGGCCGATGGTCTGAATGCTCTGTTCACCCCTAGCTGGGACTCCCTGGCTAACCCGGATGTGTGGGTTGCTGCCTACGGTCAGATTTTCTACTCCCTGTCCATTGGCTTCGGTATTATGATTACCTACTCCTCCTACCTGAAGCCTAAGACTGACCTGACCGGTTCCGGTGCTGTGGTTGGTTTCGCGAACTCCGGTTTTGAGCTTCTGGCGGGTATCGGTGTGTTCGCTGCTCTGGGCTTTATGGCTCAGGCTGCTGGCACCCAGGTGAGCGAGGTTGCAACCAGCGGTATTGGCCTGGCGTTCATTGCGTTCCCGACCATTATTTCTCAGGCTCCCGGCGGCGTGCTGATCGGTATCCTCTTCTTTGGCTCCCTGCTCTTTGCTGGTTTCACCTCCCTCATTTCGATTCTTGAGGTGATTATCGCTGGTATTCAGGATAAGTTCGCCACCTCGCGTCTTGCCTCCACCGCCCTGGTGATTATTCCGGTCGCCGTGATTTCGCTGCTGCTGATGCCGACCACCACCGGCCTGTACGTGCTCGATATTCTCGATAACTTCGTGAACCTCTTCGGTATTCTGGCCGCCGGCCTGTGCGCCATCATCGTCGTGGCGTACGTGGTGCGTGCGCTGCCCGCCCTGGCCGAGCACCTGAACCGTTACTCCTCCATCAAGGTTGGTAAGATCTGGATGGTTCTGCTGGCCGTCGTGACCCCGCTGATTCTGGGTTACTCTCTGATTCAGAGCGTTATCAAGCTGATTGCGACCCCGTATGAGGGTTACCCCGCGGATCTGCTGGCGATTTTCGGTTGGGGTATGAGCGCACTGCTTCTGGTTGGTGCGATCGTTGTTTCTCTTCTGCCCTGGTCGAAGAAGTCTCGTGCGGCTGAAGAGCCGCCGGCACCTCCGGTGATTTCCGGTCAGGTGGAGCACGGCCACGTCGATACGACCATTACCCGTTAGGAGCCCTCATGTCTATCTCTGCAATTGTGATGCTGATTGTGGCCATCCTGATTATCTGGGGTGGCCTGGGCCTGGCGATGCTGAACCTGCACCGTCATCCGGATCTGGATGCTCTCGATGATGCTGCTGAAGCTCAGGGTTCTGAGCTTTAGCGTGTGAACGCGACATAAAGTGATGCCCCACTGGCATTAGCCAGCGGGGCATCACTGTGTTTTATGCGGGTATTTGCTGAGCAGAACGAGCTAGCTTGAGAGAGCTACTTGTTCTTGGGTCGCTGGGTTTGTTCCTGCTCTTCGAGAATAATCTGCACGTCCTCGGCCTGCACATTGTCGGTGCTGACCAGCGGAATCATACCGGTTTCCGGATCGGACAGCGCGGAGGGGCGGTAGGAGCGGGAGGCGCGCAACGCATCCACGGTGAAGATGATGAGAGCAACCCAGATGAGGCTCAGGCCCAGCACCTTATCGGGGCTCATGTGCTCGTGCAACACGGTGATGGCAAGAATGAACTGGATGGTCGGACCCAGGTACTGCACCATACCGATAACCGAGAGCGGCAGCGCCTTGGTTGCCGCGGCGAAGAGCATAAGCGGCACAACGGTGACCACGCCGGTGGAAGCGAGAAGCCAGAAGTGACCGGCACCCTCGCTGAGGAGGGTCATCTGACCCTGCGCGTTGAGTACGAAGAGGGCGGCAACGCCGAAGGGTGCCAGGATCAGCGTTTCGAGGGAGAGCGAAACGATGGGGCTCACCTCGTGAGCGATACGTGCCTTGAGCAGGCCGTAGATGCCGAAGGAGAACGCCACGCCCAGACCGGTCCAGGGTACCTGACCGTAGATGAGGCTCATCATCAGCACGGCAAGGCACGAGATTGCCACGGACACCCACTGTGCGGCGCGCAGTCGCTCCTGCAGGAAAATCACGCCCAACACCACGGAGACCAGCGGGTTAATGAAGTAGCCCAGGGACACGTCAATCGTGTGGCCGGTCGTTGTCGCCACCACGTAGATGAGCCAATTCGCGCAGATAAGGAACGATGCCGCCGTCAGTACCAGCATGATGCGGCGGTCCTTGAGGGCGCGGCGGAAGTCCGCGGTTGCCCGCACAATCGGTAGTAGCAGGGCGCAGAAAATGAGAGAGAAGACCACTCGCGCCACCACAATCTCAATCGGTCCTGCTGGCGCCATCAGCACAAAATACAGGGGGAGCAGACCCCAAATGATGTAGGTGCCGATGATGGTGATAAACCCGTTGCGGGTGGTGTGCTTCTGCGTTTCTGACATGGTTTCGTCTGACCTGATTCTTCGGTTACGTTCTTCTAAGCTATTCATCGGGATGCGCCAGCTGGGTACCCACACAGGTTTCGATGCGCGCACACTACTGTACCCGATACGGGGTGCAGCATACGCTAGGGACGCCGCAGGCGCGGTACCACGAGGATACCGCGCCTGACGGAGTGTTGTGTATTCGGTTTAGAGGCCGAAGAAGCGGGAGAAGAATCCCTTCTTTTTGGGCTCGGGCTTCTGCTGCTCTTCCTCGCGGCGCTCCTCGAAGTGCTGACGCTCGTACTCTTCGTGAGCGGCTTCTTCGTGCTCGGCGGGCAGGTCGGGGGCGTCGCCGGCGTTGTGAATCGGCTCCACGTACTCGGCGATTTCTTCTTCGGTGTACTCGCCCTGTGCCTCGTAAGCTTCGGGCTCCTCGGCGTGCTGCTCTGCCGGTGCCTGCTCGGCGGGAGCCTCGTGAGTTTCAACGTGCTGCTCGTCCTCGGCACCAATCGAGGCGTCGGTGTAGACGCGGGCCTGCTCGGGCTCGTGCTCCTCGACGGGCTGTTCCGCCGGGGCGGGCTGAGCCTCGGCGGCAGGTGCCTCGTAAGCTTCGGCGGCAGGTGCCTCGTAGGTTTCAGCAACCGGTGCGTGCTCCGCAATCTCGACGGCGCGCTCGGCCTCGGCACGGGCGGCGGCGCGCTCGGCGGCCTCCTGCTCGCGCTGGGCGCTCTGAGCGGCGGCCTCGGCTGCGGCGATGCGCTCAATCTCGGTACGGGCGGCTGCGAGCGACTCGCGACGCTGGGCAGCGGCGGCGGCGCACTGCTCCAGAACCTCGGGGCCAACCTGCGGCTCGGCCTCCTCAATACCGCTGATGCGACCGTCGTCGAACCACAGGCGCAGTGCACCGTCGGTTGCGGTCAGCACGGCGGTTGCCTCGGTATCCCAGGCAATGTGGAAGCCGCGCTGCTGGGCGTAGGAATCCACCGCCAGAACCTGGTTGTGAATCTCTTCGCTCTGCAGGGTCTTGGCGATAACACGGCCGATGCCCTTGTAGGTGGGGGCCTCGAGGGTCAGCTCGTGACCCTCCAGCAGAGTCCACGCGCGCACACCGGCACCGGCGGGCAGCGGGTAGTGGGCGTAGAGACCGCTCAGGGTCTTGGCCGCCAGGGTGAGCCGGCGGGCCAGGGACTCCGAGAGGGGAAGCTCATCGGTGGTCAGCTCGACCAGGCCGTCGCGCTCGCCAGCTTCGCGGGCCTGAATGGCCGCGGAAACCACGGAGTCGGGGAAGTAGCCCAGCTGCTGCCAGGACCAAATCCAGGTGCCGCGGTTTTCGGATTCGGTGCCCAGCAGGTGCGGCTTGAGCGAGAGCGGGGGAACGGTCTCAAAGTCCAGGGACTGAGAAGTGAAGTCCACGTTCCACTCGGAGGTACCCACGAGCTCGGCGAGTCGAGCCTGG
The DNA here is from genome assembly GCF_001812895.1 of Rothia sp. HMSC069C04. Taxonomy (NCBI): domain Bacteria; kingdom Bacillati; phylum Actinomycetota; class Actinomycetes; order Micrococcales; family Micrococcaceae; genus Rothia; species Rothia sp. HMSC069C04. Next base: position 397,189 of record NZ_KV810736.1, on the reverse strand, counting down.
TACTCGGTGGAGATAAAAATCGATGCGTCGATAAGATCCTGCAGAGAATTCGTCATGCTTCAAGATTATCAACCTTTTAGCGTTCACTATGCCGTGTATCCCCGGTTTTAGTGTGTGCTTTAGGCGTATTGGGCTCTAAGGCGCCTGTTTGAGCCGTATCCAAGAGCTCTGAGGGAGAGGTAGAGCATATATCTTTCGGCGTAAACTATCTGCGTTGAGTGCCTGTGTTCGTTAGAATCGAAGGGACGGCTTCTTCCGGCACCCTGTAAGCCGACACTACGACCGAACACGGATGCCTCCAGCCGCGCCGTATTCACACTCAAGGATGTATGAACTATGACTGAACCCCGCCTTGCCGAGACGAGTAGCCGCGCCGCGCGCATCCAGGATGCGCTGAACAACATTGGAAGCTGGCTGCTGGATGTCGTTAGTGTTGACTCCGGCTGGAGCGAAATGGTGCTGGACGTCAAGCCTCTGGCAGGTCAGATTTTCGTGCGTGTGCGTGAATTCCGCGACGGCGAAGAGTTCATTGGCACCATCGGCCCGCTCAAGGACGGCTCGCCCATTATTGCTGAGGTCCGTAAGCTACAGCGCGCCGCCTACGACGGTAACCGCGGCACCTGGTTTACCGCCTCCATCGTGGTTGCGGCTACCGGCTGGCCCAACCCGCAGTTCAGCGTGGGTGCCTCCTACAACCGTGACGACGAGCCCGCTAGCTGGAAGAATGAGGGCACCCTGACCGCAACCGACGTGCGTGAGCACCTGGCTGAGTTCCCTCGCGATGCGTCGCGTATCCCGCAGTGGGCTCGTGAGCGTATGGAGGGTCGTGCCCGCCACTCCGCCGCCGCGGCACTGTCTTCGAGCGAGCATGAGATTCCGAACCCCTACTTGGTTGCTGCTCTGGAGACCTTCCGCAACGACGTGCAGGAGCGAACCCTCATTAACGTGGTTCGTACGATGCTTGGTGGAGACGTTCTACTTGATGCGACCGGCTCCCTGCTGATTCCCTCCGAGACTGACCCGATGGGCCCCGAGTCGGTACTGGCCCACCAGGTCATTCGCATGCCCGAGACCGGCATGCAGGCGCTGTGCGTGTTCTCCTCCTCCGAGCACATTGGCAAGAGCTACGTGCGCCAGGAATCCGAGGGCGACGAGCTGATTCTGCGCGAACCGGCGATGAAGGTCTTCATTGACTTCCTCAACAATGAGGCGCTGGACCTGATTGTGGTTGACCCCGGCACTGACCACGAGTGCTACATTGAGCGCGCTCAGGTGCACTGGATTGTCACTTCTCCCCGCAATGATGGCGCGAAAATGGCGCTGGTGCAGGACAACATGCAGATGCTGCTCGGCTCGCTGGTGTCCCCGGCGTCCGTGCTGCTGGTGGGCGTTGACCCTGCCGACCCGTCCGGTACCTCTTTCGTCTTTGACCCGGATGAGAACGGTAACCCGCAGAGCCTGCTGGTGTTCACTTCGCCCATTGAGATTGCGGCACTGGATCCGCATATTGAGGTGCGTTCGGCGAACGCCCTGGATATTCTGCGTTACGCCCTGGAGATTGGTGCTCCGAGCGTGAAGGTGAACGCGATTAACCCCTCCACGGTGTTGACCGCGGCGCAGATTCGCGAGCTGCTGGAGATTGTGGGTGAACAGGAAGCGGTCTTCGGCGCTTCTCCCGCTGGTGCTAGTGCATCCGCATAGTTCGTAAAACCCGTCACGTAAAATCGCCCGGAAGAAACACCCACACGGTGTTGTCTCTTTCGGGCGATTTTTGTGTTTGGAGAGGGTTGTAATCCTGCAAACGGGTTTAAAATATGGGGCCGGTGACTCCACCTTACTGAAAGTCACCGACCCCATAGTAGTAGCCAGCTGTGCGTCATGTTCTCGAATCTACAGGAGAACAGACGCTGCCGTATCTTATGAACCAGATGCGGCGGCTGCCACGGCCTCGCGAACGCGAGAACCGAGCTCAGGGTGAACGCTATCCCAGTATTGGAACGCGCGTTCACGAATCTCGTCGGAACGAACAGCGCCTACGTGACCGGAGATGTTGCTGATCAGGCGCTCGCGTTCTTCGTCGTTCATGGTTACCTCGTAGAGGGTGCGAGCCTGCGAGAAATCATCATCATCCGGGCGCAGGGTGTAGGCGGTGCGTACCAGCTCGCCATCAGACTCCCAGCTACCTTCGCCAGCGCGTTCCGCATCCGCATGCGGTCCACCCAGACTATTCGGCGCGTAGGTCGGAACGGAGGGGTCGTTGAAGTTATAACGCATCGAACCGTCATGCGAATAGTTGTTCACCGGCGCTGCGTGTGGTGCGTTCACGGGCAGCTGTGCGAAGTTGGTGCCGATGCGGTAGCGATGCGCATCCGGGTAGGAGAAGATACGACCGAGCAGCATCTTATCGGGCGAAGCCGCGATACCGGGCACAAAATTCGAGGGGGAGAAGGCTGCCTGCTCGATTTCGGCGAAGAAATTCTGCGGGTTGCGATCCAGCACCATGCGGCCCACCTTGATCAGCGGGTAATCCGAGTGCGGCCACACCTTCGTCAGATCGAAGGGGTTAATACGGTAGGTCTTCGCGTCCTCATAGGGCATGATCTGCACATAGAGCGTCCAGGCGGGGTAGTCGCCACGCTCGATAGCCTCGCGCAGGTCGCGGCGGTGGAAGTCAGCATCCTTACCCGCCATTTCATCGGCCTGAGCCTGGGTGAAGAACTCGTTGCCCTGCTCGGTCTTGAAGTGGTACTTAACCCAGAAGCGCTCGCCCGCGGCGTTAATCCACTGGTAGGTGTGAGAGCCGAAGCCGTCCATGTGGCGCAGGGTGCGGGGCAGGCCGCGGTCGCCCATCAGCCAGGTTACCTGGTGCGCCGATGCCGGATTGAGGGTCCAGAAATCCCACTGCATATCGTGATCGCGCAGACCCGAACCGGGCATACGCTTCTGCGAGTGGATGAAGTCGGGGAACTTAATGGCATCGCGAATGAAGAAGATAGGAGTGTTGTTGCCTACCAGGTCGTAGTTGCCTTCGGTGGTGTAGAATTTCACCGCGAAACCGCGTGGGTCACGCCAGGTATCGGGGGAACCGGATTCGCCCGCCACGGTTGAGAAACGAATCAGCAGCTCGGTTTTAACGCCGGGCTGAAAGAGCGCCGCACGGGTGTACTGCGAAACGTCTTCGGTGGTTTCAAAGTAGCCGTATGCGCCGGTTCCCTTCGCGTGCACCACACGCTCGGGCACACGCTCACGGTTGAACTGAGCGAGCTTTTCAACAGTGTAAGCATCGTGCAGAACGATGGGACCATCGGCGCCCACGGTGAGCGAATGATCATCTGAAGCCACCGGCGTGCCAGTGCTCGTGGTGGTGTAAGAACCGGGCTGAATGGGGTTCTGCGGGGTCTGATACATATTTGCTTCTCCTTGTGTTTTTGGTGATGCTATGTGGTTTTCGACGAGCATTCTTCCTGTTTTAGGGTGCAGCTAACGAACACTGAGGCGCTGTTTCACGCCCGGAGTAAGGTGTGGGAATGTGGTTCGTTAGTGCTGAACGCTCGCTGCGGCTTGCACCTGGCTCTTCGCCAGTTCTGCTTCTGCCTCAGTTTGACAGTCTACGCACACGCCCTGATAGAGCACGTCTGCGCTGAAGAGTGCCATGCCGTGAAAATCGCTGGGGGTCAGGCAGGGTGCGGAGCCGACCGCGCAGTCCACGTCTTCGACCTTGCCGCAACGTACGCAGAAGGCGTGGTGGTGGTTGTCGCCCGTGCGGGTTTCGTAGAGGGCGGGGGTTCCCGGCGGCTCAAACTTACGCAGCAGGTCGATGTCGGTCAGGTCGGCAAGAATCACGTAGACCGACTGAACCGTAATGGCGGGGATACGCTCGCGGACTGCCTGCACGATGGTGTCGGCGGTGGAGTGCGGGTGTTCCTGCACTGCGTGGAGTACGGCGAGGCGCTGCTTGGTGACGCGGCGGCCCCTGGCGCGCAGTCCGGTGGTCCATGCTTCTTCGAGCTGTTCGGGGCTCATTGCGGAGAGCAGGGGTAGGCCGGTGGTGTGGGCGCAACCGGTGTTGTGATGGTCTGGGCTTTGAGCCTTCTTCGTGTCGGAGGTTGTCTTTGCGTCGGTCATAGGTTTAAGTCTACACGTTATTATGAGAAATTCATCATTATTTTATGAAAAGCTCATAATAAGCCGGCAAGGCGTCCCTTTCATCCACTCTGTGGCGCCCCTCCTCGCCCCGGCCTCGGGTGTGAAGAGATGCCGTACAATCAAAGAACCTAGAGTAACCCGTACCGGCGATCACCATCAAGGAGGATAGGGTCATGGTGTACGACTTCACAAACCCCATCTACATTCTGCTGATGATTCTGCTCTTCGGTGTGCCCATCGTGACCCCGGTGATTTACGGCCAGTACCGCAGTACTACCACTGGTTTTGATCTGGAGGGTCAGCTGATGCTCGGTCTGCTCTTCATCCTTTTTCTGGGCGCGTACGGCACGATTCTGCTGCTGGGTATTTTCCCCACTGCTACGGCGCAGGTGCTGGAGCAGGTGCCCCTGGTGAATATTCCGGGCGCTATTCCCTAATCCCTTTTGAGCTTTCGGCGCATGGGTGACGCTCTGGGTGAATCCGCGTGCCATAAGGTGCGCCCGCGGGTGCTTGCACGTATTCTATAGAGTCAAGTACACGCTGTACGCACTGACCTAATTGTTCAGGAGGATACCCATGCACAGCCATAACAACGGACTGAAAACTGCCCTGTTGATGGGCTCCATGGTGGGCATGATGTTGCTCATCGGTGGCCTGCTTTCGGCGACTTTCCGCACCTCCATTTTCATCTGGGTTATGGGCCTGTTTAGCTTGGGTTCGGTCGTGTACACCTACTGGAACTCCGATAAGCTCGCCCTACGTTCCATGAATGCTTACCCGGTCAGCCGTGAAGAGGTTCCGGTACTTTACGACATAGTGGAGGAGCTGTCCTCCCGCGCGGGTCAGCCCATGCCCGCCCTCTACGTGGCACCGACTATGACCCCGAACGCGTTTGCGACCGGCCGTAACCCGCAGAATGCGGCGGTGTGTTGCACTGAGGGTATTTTGCAGTTGCTGGATGAGCGCGAGATGCGCGGCGTGCTCGGCCACGAGCTGATGCACGTGTACAACCGCGATATCCTCACCTCTTCGGTGGCGGCGGGTATCGCCTCCATCATCGGTACGATTGCGCAGATTCTTTCGTTTGGCGCGATGTTCGGTGGATCCAACCGCGATGGTGAACGTTCCAACCCCCTCGCCATGTTCGTGGTTGCTATGCTGGCTCCCATTGCTACTCAGGTCATCCAGATGGCTATTAGCCGCACCCGTGAATTTGATGCCGACGAGGACGGCGCACGTCTGACCGGCGACCCGCTGGCTCTGGCTTCGGCACTGCACAAGCTGGAGAGCGGCGTGTCCATGTACCCGATGGACCCGAACAACCGTAGCACTGAGGCGGCGAGCGCCATGATGATTGCGAATCCCTTCGGTTCGCTGAAGAGCATGCTCTCTACTCACCCGCCGATGGATCAGCGTATTGCGCGTCTGCAGCAGCAGGCTCGTGAGATGGGTCAGTACTAAGTCTTTTTGTCGCCCTCATCTCTGGGCGTGAATATGACCCGGGGTGACGATTGTGACCCGCGATGACGGGTTGGCAGACAAAAAATCCTCGGGGTGGCTACTGTGGAAGTAGCCACCCCGAGGATTTTTACGTTTCGGCTTCTAGTCCTCTATCCTCACCCATCGCTGGGCGGGGATAGAGGGTGAGAGCCTCGCCTGAGCTTAGCGGTAGTTGACGAACTGCAGGTCAATCTCAAGATCAGCGGACTTGAGCATTGCAATGACTTCCTGCAGGTCATCGCGGGACTTGGAGGAGACGCGCAGCTCGTCGCCCTGGATGTTCGCCTTTACGCCCTTGGGGCCCTCTTCGCGGATCATCTTGGAGATCTTCTTTGCCTGATCCTGCGCGATGCCTTCCTTGATGGAGCATTCGATGCGGATTTCCTTGCCGGATGCGTAGGGCTTGCCGGAGTCCAGGGACTTCAGGGAGATGCCGCGCTTGACCAGCTTGGACTGGAAAACGTCCAGCACTGCCAGTGCGCGCTCTTCGGCGTTTGCCTTGATGAGGATCTTGTCGCCGGAGTAGTCGATTTCTGCGCCAACGCCACGGAAGTCGTAACGCTGGGAGATTTCCTTCTGCGCCTGGTGCAGTGCGTTAGAAACTTCCTGCTTGTCCACCTTGGACACAATGTCGAATGAGGATTCGCTAGCCATGGGTTTTCCTTTCGTGAATGAGGTGCTACTGGCACCGGTTAGTACTAGCCTACCGGGTTGGGGCTCTTGTTCACAGCTAACTAACAGAAATACGGGCCTGTTTTACAGGCGTTACCAACCTAAAAAGAGGACAATAGAGATATGACCATTCATAACCTGTCTGCAACGGACGCACACACGAGCGAGGAAGCTCACGACCTGCAAACCCTGCTCTTCATTGACTTGCATACCTCTCTGGGCGCTGAGCCCGAAGATATTCCTGAGGCTGAGCGCCTCAGCGAGTCTGACCACCACGATATTCACCTTGACCTGCACGAGGAAGATGCTGAGCCTTCTCTCTTTGACGGTATCGGTATCACCCTGACGGAACCTTCGCTGGTGGCACGTTTCCGTGGCGTTCGCCGTGACCTGGAGCGTGAGATTGCCGGTGACATGTGCACCGTGGAGCAGGCGCGCCGCTATCTGGAGCACCTGGAGATTGTGCTTCTGCTTGAGCAGGATGGCGATACTCCTTCCCGCTCCTTCTAAAACTGCTGTAGGCGGTGGCTTTATTCGCGGCTTTATTCATAAGGTGAGAGCGTGGGCGCTGCGATAGATATGGGCGCGCGGTGAGCGTGCGCTGACGCTCTTGTGTGACGAAAAGACGATAAATACAACCAGATATATAACCTTCGTCACAAAACTCTATGTGAAGTGTACAAGTCCCTAAAACTGCTGTAGAGTAGTCTCTGTTCGCTTGAGCGAGCAACTAGCACCTAGCTAGGCGGCAGGTTACCCGAGCGGCCAAAGGGGGCTGACTGTAAATCAGCTGGCACTGCCTACGGGGGTTCGAATCCCTCACCTGCCACAAATAGCCCGGTTACGAAAGTAACCGGGCTTTTGTGTATCTAAAACCAGTTTTATAGCGGATTCCGCAGCCGCTTTCCAACCCAGCGGCTTTCCACCGCGGTGATCTTCCACAGCAACGGTCTTTCATGGTTGCGCCCGTATTTTCTTGGTGCCCGCATTGGGGGCTTTCCTCAGGATGCTGTAGGGGACGACCAAGGGGCTTTGCCCGCCGGGTCGGGCGCGTCCATCATTCGGCTACGAGGGCATTCGCCAGAGTATTCGCGACACGCCCGTGAACCGGCTGAAACAGCCGCAAAAAGTATTTACTATGACCGCAATTTGTCATATCTTTCACATGTTTGAATCCCAGAGCGAACAATTAGCGATTGGGGTCTTGAGGGTGTAGCTTTATCTCATGGCTACTAATGAAATTACTCAGCAGAACCTGACTGCTACCGTCGAGAGCAACGACATCGTCTTCCTGGACTTCTGGGCAGATTGGTGCGGTCCCTGCAAGCAGTTCTCCCCCGTCTACGAGGCGGCTTCGGAGAAGCACAGCGACATTGTTTTCGGCAAGGTCGACACCGAGGACCAGGGCCAGCTCGCTCAGGCAGCAGGCATCACCTCCATCCCCACCATCATGGGCTTCCGTGACGGTATCCTGGTTTACCAGCAGGCTGGCGCACTGCGCGAAGACCAGCTGGAGACCGTAATCGGTTCGATTCGCGAGCTCGACATGGATAAGGTCCGTGCAGAGATTGCAGCAGCAGAGGGCTCTGCAGAGAAGAAGTAAGCTCACCACCACAAAAGAGCTTGAACGGGGCGCACCCGCCGGCACAACCGGCTGGGGCGCCCCGTCCCCTTTTAACCTCGTGAGGGTGCAGGAACGTTAGCGGTCGCGGTGATCCTCAATGCACATGCGCGCCCCGTAGCGCTGCTTTGAGAAGCCCGAAGCGTGCATGAGCCGCACCAGACGTTGCCGATGCGGGCTAAAGGGCGCAAGTAGGGCGAGCATTCCCGCATCATCGGTGCGCTGACCTATGAACAGCTCACCGACCGCGTGCGCCAGATGGTAGTCGCCCACGCTGATGGCATCCGGGTGCCCGCACACACGCTGCAGAACCTCGGAAATACTCCACGGGCCCACGCCGCGCACAGTGTGCAGGCTCCGCGCCAGAAGCGCCACGTCGCCTTCTGCCGCAATGTTTTTCAGAGACTCGGCGGAACGAGCGTAAGCGTACACGGCATCGTAGCGGCTTTTATCAACGCCCGCCCGATGCCAATCCCAGGTGGGAATCGTCGCCAGGGTCCGGGCGCTTGGGTAGACGCGCATGCCTTCGGGCTGATGCCCCAACCCGGTCGATGGGGCGGGGGAGCCGTACTTTCGCAGAACCCAGCCTAAGGTTCTGAACGCTTCGGTCTGGGTGATGCGCTGCTCCACAATGGCGTTGAGCATCTGCCGGTCCAACTGCCCCGAGGCGCTGAGGCGGAGCCCCGGATTCTGCCGCCACGCCTGCTGAATACGCGGCGGAAGAGCCTCAAAAGACGACAGCGCGCCAAACTGTTCGGCGGGGTCGTGCAACCCCAGCCAGTACGTCATTTCCTGCGCCAGCGCCTGAAGATCGGCTCGCGCCTGCATCTGCTGATCAGCGGCACTATAAGAAACCCAGATACGAATACGCACCGGGCGCATCAGCAGGCGATGCAGGGAGGGGAGAGTCTCGGGAAGCGTGGCTGTCTCCGCAACTCGTTCAACGTACAGCACCGCTGGGAACTCGTGAAACGGCGTGCGAGCCGTCAACCAGATTCTCTCAGCACCATCCGCGCGGCTCAGCGCACGATACGAAAAATCCTGAGCGCCGCGACGTAGCGACCCCAACGTCTGCGCCAACTGCACCGGAACATGCGGCTCAATCACAACCTCGCACACCTCAGGAGCCAGGACACCCGGAAGGGGCGAAGCGGCGGAGGAGAGAGTACGAACCTGAACGCGCGGCTGGTGAAGAACGGTAGGCTCCTGAAGAACATCCGCAAGCGCTGGCGCATAGGGCACACCAGCTGCCGCCAAAGGATGCCGGATGCGCCGAGCACCCGCTACCGGGTGGCTGTCAAGGGCCGCACAGTTAGGGGTGACACCGCCGGGGGTTGAGGAAGGAAACGTACTCACCACACCAGTCTATGCGCCCAAACCGGGCCCTAGCATCCGGGGCAGATATTTGAGGGACAAGATACAAAAAGTGCAGGAAGGGCAGGCACACCGCTAATGCGATACCCTAAAAGGTAGAGCGAGAACGAACGCAAACTCCGCCACCGGCACGACGTAGGCAACGCGTTCCACCCGCTCTGTGGGCGCCTGTAGCCCGGACACACACCCCGAGAGAAGGACGCCTATGGCAGCGGAAGCACACGAAGCATCCTCGAATACTGACGCACCTGAACAGAAGAACAGCACCGCCACCAGCGCGGACCGTACTCAGCGCGCCAAAAAACAGCCGCGTCAGTCCCTCACCGAGCGCGTCAAAAGCATCCGCCCCCTCGAACTACTACCCGGCCTGCTGCTTGCCGCCGCCGTCATGGCGTTGTACACCTACTACTCGCTGCAACAGATGAAGCACTGGATTACCCCCTCCTGGGACCTGGCGATTTTCACCCAGATGGCGCAGGCGTACTCGCACTTCTCCGTGCCCATCGTGCCCATTAAGGGGCCCGACTTTAACCTCTGGGGTGACCACTTCCACCCGATTCTGGTGCTCCTGGGACCCGTCTACGCGCTGTTCCCTTCGCCGACCACGCTACTGGTCGTGCAGAACGCCCTGGTCGCCTTCGCAAGCTTTGCCATTGTGCGCTTCACTCAGCGTGCCTTCGCGCTCGCCCAAAAAACTGAAGATGCGCAGAAGAGTGAACCTGCGCAGACTGCTCAGTCCGCAAAACTTCAGGGCGTTATCCCGACCATCACCGGTCTGCTGCTCGGCGCCGGATTCGCCCTCAGCTTCGGCGTTCAGCAAGCTATCGCCGCCCAATTCCACGAAGTAGCCTTCGCCGTGCCGCTACTGGCCATGAGCCTCGGCTACCTGGTGCTCGCCTCGCGAGTGAGTGGCACCGAACGTGCCCGCTACCTCGCCTACGCCTGCTGGTGGGCTCTACCCATTGCCTTCGTTAAAGAAGATATGGGCATTACTGTCGCAGCCATCGGCCTCATCATCTTTATCCGCACCGGCTGGCTGAGCACCGCCGTAGACATTCTGATGCCGCGCCTCTCCGCGGGCACCCCCGCCCCCATGCGAATCCGCGTGCATCAGCTCTACTCCTCCTGGGCGCGCACCCCCGCCGTCGCCGAATCCACCATGGTCATGATTTGGGGCGTATTCTGGTCCGCCGTCGCCATCTACGTGATTCTGCCCTACTTCAATAGCGGCGGAAACTTCGACTATGCCGACAAGGTGAACTTATCTGCGGCTCTGGGCGACCCCTTCGGCTCGGCACTGCAGATGCTCAGCAACAACACCAAGCTGGCAACCCTCGGCCTGCTGCTCATTACCGGAGCAGTCCTCTGGGTGATTTCTCCGCTCGCGGCAATTGCCCTGCCGACCCTTGCCTGGCGTCTACTCTCCACCATGGAATCCTACTGGGCAAGCACCTGGCACTACTCGCTCGTGCTCATGCCCGTCGTCTTCTTCGCCCTGCTCGACGCTGTCATGCGGATACGCTACGGAGTGGTTCCCGCTGCGATTCCGGCGCGTTTGGGCGCGCGCGCAGCCGATAGCGCCTCCGCGCAGGAACCTCAGACCAATACCGAGCCCGGCCGCCTGACCGCCACGGCGCGCCGCATGCCCGTGTGGGTTCTGCCTGCCGTGGCGCTCTTTCTAGCCGCGTCCCCGATTTTCGTGCCCGGATCCCAGCAGCCCCTCGCGTCCCTGGGTAATGCGCAGTTCACCGCCTCCGCGCTGACTACGACTGACCAGATGAAGCAGGACGCCGTCCAGAAGGTACCTGAAGGGGTATCGGTCGCATCTGACCTGTCGATTCTGACCCAGCTGATTCCCGGTCGTACCGTCTACTGGATTGGACACACCGGTAAGCCAGCGCCCGACTACGTGGTCATCGACCGCATGAGCAACTCCTGGGGCGGCAACCCGCCAACCAACGCCGCACAGTATGCGGCTGACCGCTACGGCAGCTCCTACGCTAAGTATGCGACCGTCGGCACGATTGATATTGTGCGACGCGTCGACTAGCCCCTCGGCTCAGCAACTGAAAGAGCGTCCACCCCGCACGCAGCGGGGTGGGCGCTCGCGTTTAAGAGATGAGGTTTTAAGCACCTTTTTATAGCCCGGGAGGGGACCCTGCGGTACACTAGGTAGAACACGGGAACCCCCGATGAAGGTCTTGTGCGCACCCGGCACCCAAGGTGGTGCTGGAATTGTAGGTGCGCCGTACTCACCATCACCGATTGATACGCCCCATAAATTTGCGGTTTACACCGTACACGCGGGCTTCTCTTAACGATCTCTGGTCCAGCGTCTTTGCTGCGTCTGCTGTAACAGACACACCACCGCCGTAGAGCGGGAAGGCGAACCACCAGGAATACGTGACATTGCATGTGAGCATTACCCACCCTGTACACCCTGATTCACAGGAACTACTGTGCGTCGAGCGTAGAGTACGAACAAGCGTGCGGATAATGTGCCGAGAAATTCAAGACCACCCCCAGCAAAGAGCCGCTACCCGTAGCATCCGCAGAACACCTCTGCAGAATGTGCCGGTAACGGAGGACCCCTGGACGCTCTACTCCCCAGGGGATGATGTGTGGCTGGGCCGTGAAGGGGACACCCGGTAAGCGCCGAAAAGCGTGCGCTTCCACCCCTACCGTATAGAGGAAAAATTGACTGAGAATACTGCTACCCCGGCCGAACTGAACGCCGAGGCAGAGACCGTTGTGACCACTGAGAACATCGCCGAGAACATCGTTGAGAGCCCTGCTGTAGAAGCAGAAGAAACCACCGCAGAAGCTACTGCAGAAGCACCCGCCGCAGAAGAAACCACCGAAAAGGCTGAAGAAGAAGGCGTACGCTTCACCGACCTGGGCCTGGACCCCCGCGTCCTGGCAGCCCTGGAAGAGGTAGGCTACGAGAAGCCGTCCCCCATCCAGGAACAGACCATCCCCCTGCTGCTTGAGGGCCACGACGTGGTTGGTCTGGCACAGACCGGTACCGGTAAGACCGCAGCATTCGCGCTGCCGGCACTGTCCCGCATGGCTGAACTCGCCGACATCAACGGCGTCTCCCGCGACACCCAGGTTCTGGTCCTGGCACCCACCCGCGAGCTGGCTCTGCAGGTTGCAGAAGCCTTCTCCTCCTACGCAACCCACATGGAGGACTTCACCGTCCTGCCCATCTACGGTGGCTCCCCCTACGGCCCGCAGCTGGCTGGTCTGCGCCGCGGTGCGCAGGTCGTCGTCGGTACCCCCGGCCGCGTGATTGACCACCTGGAAAAGGGGTCCCTGGACCTGTCCAACCTGCAGTACCTGGTACTCGATGAAGCAGACGAAATGCTGCGCATGGGCTTCGCCGAAGACGTGGAAAAGATCCTCGAAGGCACCCCCGACAGCAAGCAGGTTGCCCTCTTCTCCGCAACCATGCCCAACTCGATCCGCAAGATTGCTCAGCAGTACCTGAACGACCCCCGCGAGGTTCGCGTCAAGGCTAAGACCACCACCAGCTCAAACATCTCCCAGCGCTACATGCAGGTCATGCACTCCCACAAGCTGGACGCAATGACCCGCGTGCTCGAGGTTGAAAACTACGACGGCATCATTGTCTTCGTGCGCACCAAGAAGGAAACCGAGGAAGTTGCCGACAAGTTGAAGGCACGCGGTTTCGCGGCAGCAGCTATTAACGGTGACATCCCCCAGCAGTTGCGTGAGCGCACCGTTGACGCCCTGCGTGATGGCCGCATCGACATCCTCGTGGCAACCGACGTGGCGGCACGTGGCCTGGACGTTGAGCGTATCTCCCTGGTCGTCAACTACGACATCCCCCACGACACCGAATCCTACGTGCACCGCATCGGCCGTACCGGCCGTGCAGGTCGTGAAGGTGCCGCAATCCTCTTCGTCACCCCGCGTGAGAAGTACATGCTGCGTCAGATCGAGAAGGCAACCCGCCAGAAGGTCGAGCCGATGCACATGCCCACCGCAGAGGCAGTGAACGAGACCCGTAAGCAGCGCTTCGCACAGCAGATTACCGAGACCATCGAGTCTGAGGACCTGAGCTTCTTCCGCGAGATTATCGAGGACTACGAGAACGAGCACGACACCACCGCTGAGGACATCGCAGCCGCACTGGCTGTTATCGCCCAGCAGGGTCGCCCGTTCTTCCTGGATGAGGAAGAGGACATCGCGCGCAACTCCCGCCCCTTCTCCGACGACGATTCGGACCGCGGCGGCCGCAAGGCTAAGCGCGCGCACAACGACGAGGGCATGGTCAACTACAAGCTGAACGTTGGCCGTTCCTCCCGCGTGACCGCAGGTGCTATCGTGGGTGCCCTGGCTAACGAGGGTGGCATTAAGGGCTCCCAGATTGGCTCCATCGACATTCGCCAGCACTTCACCATTGTTGGCCTGCCTGAGGACCTGCCCCGCGACTTCTTCGATCGCCTGCGCGACACCAAGATCGCTGGCGAGTTCATCAACATCCGCAAGGACAACGGTCCCAAGGGTGGCGGCGGTGGCCGTAGCTTCGGTGGTGGTCGTCGTGAGGGCGGCTACCGTGGCAACCGTGAGGGTGGCCGCGATTTTGGCGGTCGCGATAACCGTCGCGAGGGCGGCTACCGCGGTAACCGTGACGGTGGCCGCGACTTCGGTGGCGACCGCGACTTCAAGCGTCGTGACTTCGGTGGCAAGCGCAATGACCGCGACTTCGGTGGTCGCGACTTCGGCGGCCGTGATAACCGCCGCGATGGTGGCTACCGTGGCAACCGTGATGGCGGCCGCGACTTCGGCGGCCGCGACTTCGGCGGCCGTGATAACCGTCGCGATGGAGGCTACCGCGGTAACCGTGAGGGCGGCCGTGACTTTGGCGGCCGCGGCAAGCGCTACTAAAATTTCGGCTAAGCCTGGATTTGCGGTACGAGGGGCTTGCTGAGGCTATCGGCTAGCAGCCTTGTCATCCGCATATGATTCAAAGACCGGCAGGGGAGTGATGAGCTCTCCTGCCGGTCTTTATGTATTTGTGTGTTGATGTGTTTGCATCAGCTGTTGTGGTGATACCTGGTCAATGCTGGGCTCTCATGCGGCAGTGTGGAGAGCGGATAAGCATAAATGTGGCGTATGCCATAGCTTCTCCGCTTGCGAGCATTCGTGAAGACCTGTATAGTTTTACCTGTTGCCCCGATAGCTCAGTGGTAGAGCGCCATCTTGG
>NZ_KV810736.1:253094-382543 GCF_001812895.1 Rothia sp. HMSC069C04 | reverse complement strand
TGGAGGTCCCGGGATCGATTCCCGGTCGGGGCTCTCTCATTAATTCATGCGAGAGCACGTATTAATGATGTGGCGGTGTAGCTCAGCTGGTTAGAGCGCACGACTCATAATCGTGAGGTCGACGGATCGAGCCCGTCCACCGCTACGCCCCGATAGCTCAGTGGTAGAGCGCCATCTTGGTAAGATGGAGGTCCCGGGATCGATTCCCGGTCGGGGCTCAGATAAGCCTGTCTCTTCGGAGGCAGGCTTTTTTGTTTACCTATTTGTTTGCCTAAAGCCTGGTCTGCAGGCGCTTAGCGAACGGCTCGATGCCGGGTAGAGCATGCCGGGTATAGCAAAGCCCCCGAGAAAAACTCGGGGGCTTCGTCTTTATGCTCTGATCGAAGCGTTAGGAGGCGCGGCGCACCACCGGCAGCTGGGACAGCAGCTCGTAGGAGCGCAGGCGGTCCTCGTGCTCCCACGCCTCGGTCATGACGATAAGCTCGTCAGCACCCGTGCGTGCCACCAGATCCTCAATACGAGCCTGCGCGGTGGCGGGAGAGCCTACGATTGCTTCGGTGGTCATGCGTTCAACGTGCATCTTCTCCGCGTCGGTCCAGACGGCGTCCATATCTTCCACGGGAGGTGCGAAAGACAAATTGCCGCGCACCACACCCAGGAAATGCTGCTGCTGCGTCGTGTACAGGTAGCGTGCTCGCTCGTCGGTATCGGCGAGCATCGCGGTTGCACCCACCATGACGTAGGGCTGTTCCAGGTGCTCCGAGGGCTTGAAGTTCGCGCGGTAGGTGTCCACTGCCTCCTGCAGCATTGCGGGCGCAAAATGCGAAGCGAACGCGTAGGGCAGACCCAGCTGTGCGGCAAGCTGCGCACCGAACAGGGAAGAACCCAGAATGTACAGAGGCACCTTCGAGCCCTGACCAGGAATGGCGTGCACGCGGTGCATGGGGGAGGGCTCGCCCAGGAAACGCTGCAGCTGCTGCACCTCGGCGGGGAAGCTCATGGCGGCAGAATCGTCGCGGCGCAAAGCGGCGGCGGTCATCGGGTCAGTGCCGGGCGCACGGCCCACACCCAGGTCAATACGACCGGGATGGAACGCGTTGAGGGTACCGAACTGCTCCGCTACCACGTAAGGTGCGTGGTTGGGGAGCATAATGCCTCCCGAACCCACGCGAATACGCTCGGTTGCGGCGGCAATCTCCGCCATGACCACGACGGTCGCCGAGGACAGCAGGGAACCGGCATTGTGGTGCTCAGCGACCCAGAAACGCTCGTAGCCGTAGGACTCAGCCGCGCGGGCGGCATCGATGGTGTTGAGCATGGTCTGGTGCTGACGCTGATCGGGGCGGTGCGGCATCAGGTCAAGCACCGAAATTTTTACGTTGGAAGACACAACTTTTCCTTCTGAAATAGATTGCGGGTACCCGTCCAGCCTACGCCTGCTTGGGCTGGATGGGTAGGGGCGCGCCGGGCGCCTTCGCTAGAAGGTAAACAATGCTAAGAAATACTGCGTGCATCCATGCTGGCTGTTTGCTGATGCGTCCACTCTGTGCGTTTGAGCTGAACACTGTGCATAAGAACGGTAGACTGAAACCATGAGCATTAACCCTGAGATTGTGGGCAGGGTCTACCCGTCCGAGAACACCTACGTTGTCGGCCGTGAAAAGATCCGCGAATTTGCCCGAGCAGTTCACGCAGAAAACCCCCTCCACCACGACGTTGAGGCAGCCCGCGCGGCAGGGTACGCAGATGTGATTGCCCCGCCGACCTTCGCCATTATCCTGGCGCAGGCAGCTGACGCGGCACTCATCAACGACGATTCCGCCGGTATTGATTTCTCCCGCGTGGTGCACGCCGACCAGCGCTTCACCCACCACCGCCCCATCGTTGCCGGTGATGAGCTGCGCACCGAAGTTCACGTGGACTCCGTGCGTGTCATGGGTGCCGGCGCAATGCTGACCACCCGCGAAGAAATCGTTGACGCGCAGGGCGAGCCGGTCACCACCTGCATCTCTTCCCTGCTGGTTCGTGCTGAGGAGGAAAACTAATGGTGCGTTTTGAAGATCTTGAAAAGGGTCAGGACATCGGTTCGCGTACCGTGGAGCTCTCCCGCGCTTCGCTGGTGCGTTACGCTGGCGCATCCGGTGACTTCAACCCGATTCACTGGAACGAGCGTTTTGCTCAGTCGGTGGGCCTGTCCGGCGTGATTGCTCACGGCATGCTGACCATGGGTACCGCCGTGCAGCTCGTGAGCGACTGGGCGGGCGACCCCGGTGCGATTGTGGACTACCAGACTCGATTCACCAAGCCCGTTCCCGTGGCGGATGCGCCCGGCGGCGAAAACCCCGACACCCCCACGAACGCCCTGACCATCAGCGGTAAGGTGGGTGCCCTGAATGAGGAGGAGCGCACCGCCCGCATTGACCTGACCGTCACCGCTCGTGACGAGGAAGGCAAGGAGCAGAAGGTTCTGATGAAGAGTCAGGCTGTGGTTCGTCTCTCGGCATAGATTTTTCTGTGCGGGTAGATAACCGCGTGAAAGTAGCTATGTGAAAGCCCTGGTGCTACCGCGATGCGGTGGTGCCGGGGCTTTTGCATGCTCGGCTGCGCGCTCGCCGGTGCAGATGGTGGCGATTCTTTTTGTGGGAGGCGCGCCGGAAAATGAAGGCAAAATCACCATAAGGTTTTCGTGACTTTAACGCGTGGCGGGTGTTGACCCCGCACAACGACCGGTATTCTTAACCTATGACTGAAAAGCTGTTGAGCGAACTGACCACCGCCCAGATAGGCGGCCCCGCTAAGACCTACGTCCGCGCCACCTCCGAAGCAGAAATTATCGAAGCAGTCTCCGCTGCAGACGCCGCAGGCGAACCCGTCCTTATCGTGGGCGGCGGCTCCAACCTGCTGGTTTCCGACGAAGGCTTCAGCGGAACCGTCGTACACATCGCCTCCGAAGGCGTAGAGGTTCTGCCCATCCCCGCATGCGGCGGCGCGAACGTGCGCGTGCAGGCGGGCACCATCTGGGACGACTTCGTGAAGCTCAGCATCGAGAACGAATGGGTTGGCCCCGCGGCTCTCTCCGGCATCCCCGGCACCGTGGGTGCAACCCCTGTGCAGAACGTCGGCGCATACGGCGTTGAGGTGGGCGAGTTCATCGCCTCCGTGCGCACCTGGGACCGCGAAAAGAACACTCGGAAGACCTTCGCGAGCGCAGACCTGCGCTTCGGCTACCGCGACTCGGTGCTCAAGCGCGCAACCGTCAACGGCTCGCCCCGCTACGTGGTGCTGACTGTTGATTTCCAGTTCACCCTGGGCAGCCTGTCCTCCCCGATTCGTTACGCCGAGCTGGCGAAGAGCCTGGGCGTTGAGCCCGGTCAGCGCGCCGAATCCGCACTGGTACGCGAAAAGGTGCTGGAGCTGCGCGGCTCCAAGGGTATGGTGCTCAACCCCGAGGATCGTGATACCTTCTCCACCGGTTCCTTCTTCACCAACCCGATTGTTCCGCGTTCTACTCTGGATTCCCTGCCCGAGGGCGCCCCGAACTTCCCGGTGGTCGTGAAGACTTCCCCGTTCACCGCGGGTGTCGAGGACCCCGATCACGTGAAGCTCTCGGCTGCCTGGCTGATTCAGCACGCCGGTTTCGAGAAGGGCTTCGGCCTGGAGGGTGAGTCTCGCGAGATCGCTCAGGGTCGTGCAAGCCTGTCGACCAAGCACACCCTGGCGATTACGAACCGCGGCGGCGCATCCGCTGAGGATATTTTCGCTATTGCCCGCGCTGTGCGCGATGGTGTGCGTGAACGTTTTGGTGTGACTCTGGTTCCTGAGCCTGTCGTGGTTAACGGCGAAATCTAAACGCTCAAGTTCTCGCCTCTCGTAGCGCGAGGACGCATAGAATAAACGCTTCGGGCGGTCTCTGATAAAGAGGCCGCCCGAAGCGTTGTATTGATTCGCTGAGCTAGTGGCGAGGTGAGGAGATGCGCACCTGCCCCGGCAGGTAGGGCCTGCGCTTGGGCGCTGTGCGCGTTGCCGCAAGGGGAGCGGTGGGCAGGTGCTCCATCAGTACCTGAACCGCCAGGGGAAGCTTCTGCGGCGGGCTGGGGGCGTGGAAAATCGGCTTATGGCGCGTGGGCCGGTACGGGTAGTATTCCGCGTCCTCGCTGTGCGACCAGACAAGGTTGCCGAACTCGCCGGGAACGGGGGAAAGCACGTTGGCGTAGTAGGCGCGCGTCTGCAGGTCGGCACGCTCGGAGGTGCCGGTAGATACGCCGCTGGGTACGCGGTCTTGCTCGATGATGAGGGCGCGGACCATGCCGCCTACGGTGCTGACCGCGTTCACGTGCAGGGCGAGTAGGTCCCCGTCCTTGTGGTCGATCTGTACCTGCCCGTCCGCGAGGATTCGGGTGCCCATCGTGATGCTGCTGGCGACTCCTTCGCAGAGGGCGCGGATGAGCGCCATGCGTGCCGGGTAGGGGTCTGCGATATCCCAGCCGATGAGGGTGGGCGCGGCGGAAATGCCGGCGTATTCCTCGCAGGATTCGTAGGAGGCGACGTCCACGTAGCCGCGGGCGATGGGCTCACGGTCGTAGGGGCGGCCGTCGCGCTGCTCCCAGAAGCTGAGGGCGGTTGCGGTGAAGACAGCTTGGCCGTCGCGTACGGCGACGGTGAACATAAAGTCCTGCGGGTAGCCGTTCTTAGTGCGCGGGCGCAGGGTGATTGCGCGGGTATATTCGTTGAATTCCTCGGGCCAGTCCAAGTAGTAGCTCATTTTTGCCCCGTCGCCACGGTGCACGGTGAGTTCGCCCGGTAGCAGCATGGCTTCGGGCACGCCGCCGGCGCGTTCTGTGGCGTAGTGTTCGCTCACGGGCCAGGGGCTGAACTCTGTGCGGTAGGGGTTGGAGAGGAAGGAATCGAGCATAGAACGTATCCTCTCATAGTTTGAGGTTGTGGTGCATGGTTATAGGGCTTAAATGACAAATGAGCTGTCCCTTCTGATTGCTCGGAAAGAGCGTTCAGGAGGGACAGCTCATATTGTATGGCGTGCCGCTCGTTTAGAGGGATTCGCCGCGGCGTTCAGGGAGGAAGAACACGGTGGTTGCCGCTACCAGGAACGCGGTGGAGAAGAGCGCAAAGAGTAGCGGGGTTCCACCGAATGCGACCAGCGGCGGCACAATGAGCGGTGCCGCGATGGAGGCGATACGACCGATACCGGCGGCGGCACCGGTGCCGGTTCCGCGCAGGTGGGTCGGGAAGATTTCCGGGCTCAGGGCGTAGAGGGCACCCCACGCACCCAGGTTGAAGAAGGAGAGCATGCATCCGGCGAGGATGATGAATACCTCGGCGTGCGCCATGCCGTAGCCAGCCGCCGCCAGCGCGGAGCCAAGCAGGAAGGTCGCCAGGGTTGCGCGTCGGCCCCACTTTTCGATGAGGTAGGCGGCGACCGCGTAGCCGGGTAGCTGGGCGAGGGTCATGATGAGCGTGAACGCGAAGGACTTCACGAGGCTGAATCCCTGGGCGTTCAGCAGCGCCGGAATCCAGATGAACGCGCCGTAGTAGGAGAGGTTGATGCAGAACCAGATGACGCACAGGGCGATGGTCTTACGGCGCTGACCTGCAGCCCAGATAGAGTGAATCTTCGCGGATTCTGCGTTGTCGGCGCTTTCAGCCGCGCCGTGTACGGAAGTGTCTTCGGTCTGCTTCTTACCGGCTCGGGAGAAGAGCGCGGGAGAGGCCTCGAAACGTTCGACCACCTGGCGTGCCTGATCGTGCTTGCCGACCGACTCCAGGAAGCGCACCGACTCGGGGGTTCCCATACGGATTACGAGCGAGTAGATGGCGGGAATCAGACCAATGGCAAGCGCCCAACGCCAGCCGTTCGCCTGCGGAACGACGAAGGTGCCGATGAGAGCGGCGAGGATCCAGCCCAGAGCCCAGAAAGCCTCCAGCGCGACCACGACGCGGCCGCGGATAGCGCGAGGTGAGAACTCAGAAATCAGAGTGGATGCCACGGGAAGTTCCGCGCCCAGACCCAGACCGACCAGGAAACGGAAGACGAGCAACACACCCAGGGAGGTCGCCAGGGCGGAGGCGCCGGTCGCCAGACCGTATACCAGCAGGGTGAGGGCGAAGATGTAGCGGCGGCCGAGCTTATCGGCGAGTAGGCCGCCGAAGGTTGCGCCGAGCGCCATGCCGGCGAATCCGATGGATCCGAGCCAGGAGGCTTCGGTGGGGCTGAGCTGCCATTCCTTGATGAGTGCCGCCATGACGAAGGAGATGAGGCCAACGTCCATGGCGTCCAGTGCCCAGCCGAGACCCGAGATACCCAGGAGCTTGCCGTGGGCGCGGGTGAAGGGCAGGTTTTCGAGGCGTTCGTTGAGAGTCGGGGCGGCGTTGCGTTCAGTAGCGGGTGCAGAGGTACCAGCGGGTGCAGCAGCGTTGGTGCGGGGTGAGTCCGTTGATACGGGACGAGGGGAGGACACGGTAGTGGGTCGCTTCCTTAGTGTTTAGGCGTAGTGCCGGGCGAATTGTTCCCTTACAGTGTATAAAGGTACTTTCGACTTGAACACTATTGAAACGAAAAAATTGTGAAGATGACGGAAAAATCTCAACATGAAGAAATCTTTCACAGCCGCCGCCCAGCGGTAGGTGCTATTCTCTAACCACCGCCGCCCGGTGAAACTCACCTACGGCACGTTTGGAAGGACCACCCCTGAAAACCATTGAAGATGAAGTCAAGGAAAGCGAGACCAGCCGCTTTCACCGCTGGCTCGAAGCCCGCAAGGAGCGCATGCACGCGCATCCGGTCATGCGTCATCTCTACAAGCCCCTCGTCATCGGCGTGGGCGCCTTCTGCTTTATCGCCGGACTGATTATGCTCGTCACCCCCGGCCCCGGCTGGCTGTTCATCTTCATAGGCCTGGGCATTTGGGGTACCGAATTCACCTGGGCACGCCGCGCCAATATTTTCATGAAGCACGTGGTGCTCACCGCCTGGTACCGCTACCGCGCCTGGAGACAGCAGCGTAAGGAACGCAAAGCCGCCGCAAACCAGCGCTAAACTAGCTCACGCTAACCCGGCCAGCGCTAACCCCACACGCGCTATACGCAGGCACAAAAAGCCCTCGCTCCCATCCGAAAAGAATGGTAGCGAGGGCTTTTATATAGCTTGTCAGTGAGCTTTAGAGCTTGCCAACAGCAATCTGCAGCATACGGCGAATCGGCTCAGCAGCACCCCACAGCAGCTGGTCACCCACGGTGAACGCGCTAATGTACTCGGGGCCCATCGCGAGCTTACGCACGCGACCAACCGGAATTTCCAGAGAGCCGGAAGCAGCCACGGGGGTCAGCTGCTCCATAGACGCCTCACGCTCGTTCGGCACGAAGCGAACCCAGGGGTTGTCCTCAGCGATGATGCGCTCGATCTCCTCGATCGGCAGGTCCTTCTTAAGCTTGATGGTCAGCGCCTGAGAGTGCGAGCGCATCGCAGCGATGCGGACACACAGACCGTCCATGGTGATCTTATCGTCTTCGGAGCGGCCCAGGATCTTGTTGGTCTCGACCTCAGCCTTCCACTCTTCGCGGGACTGACCGTTGCCCAGGTCAGAGTCGATCCAGGGAATTAGGGAGCCGGCGAGCGGCACACCGAACTGGGAAGAATCCAGCTCACCGGAGCGCTGCTTAGCAAGGATCTTGCGGTCGATGTCCAGAATTGCGGATGCGGGGTCGTTCAGCTCCTCGGAGACCTCGTTGCCCAGGTCGCGGAACTGTGCGAGCACCTCGCGCATGTGGCGGGCACCGCCGCCGGACGCTGCCTGGTAGGTCATGGAGGTAGCCCACTCGACCAGGTCGTTCTTGAAGAGGCCGCCCAGGCCCATCAGCAGGCAGGAGACGGTGCAGTTACCGCCGACAAAGTCCTTCACGCCGGATGCCAGGCCGCGGTCGATGACGTCGCGGTTGATGGGGTCCAGCACGATGATGGAGTCATCGTTCATGCGCAGGGTGGAAGCGGCGTCAATCCACAGGCCGTCCCAGCCGGCTGCACGCAGCTTCGGGTGCACAGCCTCGGTGTAGCTACCGCCCTGAGCGGTCACAATAATCGAGTGCTTACGCAGCTCATCAATGTCGTATGCGTCCTTCAGCTCGGACGGCTCAATTACGCCGTCGAAGGTGGGCGCAGCGCCACCAACATTAGAGGTAGTGAAGAAGATGGGGGTAATGCCCTCGAAGTCGCCTTCCTCAACCATGCGCTTCATGAGGACGGAGCCCACCATGCCGCGCCAGCCAACAAAACCTACAGAGTCACCGGGATTAAAGTTCATGGTTCCCAGTGTACTCTCAGGCTGGCGGGTGCGGACTAACACCGTACAAAAAATTTGATATTCGGAACGGAATACCGTGTGAAGAGGCGGGGCTTATTACCGGGGCACCGGGAGGCGCATTAAACACTCAAGCCCGCGGCGCTCCGGGTGGAGCAGCCGCAGGCCTGAAATGCATGTCTATATCAGCGAGTGAACGAGGGAAGCTTGAACTAGATACGTTCGAGCCGCTGGAACGAGAAGTACATGGGGTTCTTCGTGCCCGACTCATCGAGCAGGTAGCCCTTCTCACTATTCTCCCAGGCACTCTCGGAGGTGACCCGCCAGCACCCGTTTGGTGAGCTGCCCTCGCAACTGCCCGCAGAATTTGCAAGCTGCAGCTCGGGCGCTCGCGTATCGCCGGTAATCTCGTTGCCCTCCTGGCAGTAGAAGAGGGTCCGTTCCACCGTCTTCACCCGACCGAAAGCGGGCAGGTTGGTGCGGGAGAGCGCCTCCGCGTACACGGAGCCGCCGCCAAGAATCCAGGCGTCGACTGCGGGGGTATCCGCGGTAACGGTATCCGCGGGGGTATCCTCAACCGGCGCGCCCACGGCGTCACGAGCCGCGTACAGCGCCGCATCCAGCGAAGGAACCCACAGGGCGCCATCACGCTCTTGCGCCTCGGCCACAGAACGGCTAATCACAATATTCGTACGGCCCGGCAGAGGGCGAAAACGCGGCGGGAAGGACTCCCACGTGCGGCGACCCATAATCACCGGAGCACCCAGCGTCACCTTCTTGAAATGCACCAAATCCTCCGGGGCGCGCCAGGGCATATCCCCGTCACGACCAATGATGCCGGCATCGGTTTGAGCCCAAATAGCACCCAGACGATACATCATGCCTCCTAGAACTACCTACAGTTAGACCGCAATCGGTGCGGCAATACCGGGATGGTGCTTATAATCCACCAGCTCAAAGTCTTCATACTCGTAATCGAAGATAGAAGGCTTCTTGGTCTTAATAACCAGCTTCGGGTACGGGTAGGGTTCGCGCGGCGGGTAGGGGTTACCCTCCGGGTCGGTGCCGTAGCCCAGCTGCTTCTTCACCTGCTCCAGGTGGTTCGAGTAGATGTGGCAGTCGCCGCCGGTCCAGATGAACTCGCCCGGCACCATGCCGACCTCTTCAGCAATCAGGTAGGTCAGCAATGCATACGAGGCGATGTTGAAGGGCACGCCCAGGAACATGTCGGCACTACGCTGGTACAGCTGGCAGGACAGCTCCTTCACACCGTCCGGACGCTCGTACACGTAGAACTGGAACAGCGCGTGGCAGGGCGGAAGCGCCATGCTATCCACCTCGGCGGGGTTCCACGCCGAAACAATATGACGGCGAGAGCTCGGGTTGTTCTTCAGAGACTCAATAACCTTCGCAATCTGGTCAATCGTGCCGCCATCGGGGGTCGGCCACGAACGCCACTGCACGCCGTACACCGGGCCCAAATCGCCGTTCTCATCAGCCCACTCATCCCAAATGGTCACGCCGCGCTCCTGCAACCAGCGCACATTCGAGGAACCGCGCAAGAACCACAGCAGCTCAATAGCAACCGACTTGAAGTGCACACGCTTGGTGGTAATCAGCGGGAACGACTCACGCAGATCAAAACGCATCTGACGGCCGAAAACACCGAAGGTGCCGGTGCCGGTACGGTCGGAACGCTGCGCATCCGCCGTAATGGCGTCCTTGTTCTCCTCGAGGATTTCGCGCAGAAGATCTTCGTAAGGGGTGGGGATTGCGTGAGTCATAAGAAAAACCTTGAATCCTGTTAGTAGACGTGAGAGACGGCCACAAATCAACCGCCCCTCTATTGTAAAACCCTCGAACGGGCGCAGGTAGAGCAAACGCGCTGAGCATAAAGCCCAGCGCGCTCACCGTTAGAAGATCAAAGTATATGGATGTTAGTCCAGAGCCGCGCGTACTCGCTCCACCGAGACAATACGCGGGTTATCGCCCTCGGTCACCTGCAGAACCAGGGCATCGCCAGGCTCCAGGTACGGGTCCTCAGCCGGAAGAACCTCCGCGGAGCCCTCCAACAGGTACTCGCGCAGAACATCCATCACCTGGGGCAGCACCGGGCGGTGAGTGCACAGCAGGGACGAAGAATCCTTATCGAACAGTGACGCCACGGTGCGGGCAGTACGTGCCGGGTGACGCTGAGCGCCCGCCTCCGATAGGGACTTCTTCTCCTTCACCGACACACCATAATCCACCGAGTACGGGGTCACGGTCTGAACGCAACGCAGCCACGGGGAAGAAATAATACGGCTCGGAGCCCACGCCGCAAAGAGACGGCTAGAGGCCAACGCCTGACGCTTGCCGGTCGCCGCGAGCGGACGGTCATCCTCAGCAGCAGCCCAGTTCGAACGAGGCTTAGCCTTCGCATGGCGGGCAATGAGAATCGGGCGGGTGCGCAGCGCATCCGCCTCAGCCAGAGCCTCCAGGGATTCCAGGGGTGCCAGGTCATCCTGGTTAGTCAGCAGCGCGCGAGCCACATCGGTGGTCACCCAGCGCAGCTCATCCACTTCACCCTCATCCGCCAGGGCGCGGGCACCGTCGGGCAGTTCAGCAGCCCAGTAGAAAACATCCTTCGGACGGCCACCCACCGGGTAGGAAGTCACCGCCAGGGGCACACCCAGAACAACCTGCAGACCGACCTCTTCGCGAATCTCACGAATAGCGGTCTCAGCAAGGGACTCGCCCGGATCCTGCTTGCCCTTAGGCCAGGACCAGTCGTCATAACGAGGGCGGTGAATGATCAGGACCTCAAGCGCACCATCGCGCATACGCCAAATCAGTGCGCCAGAAGCAACAATATCCGCAGTGTTCGCGGGGGAACGGTCAATGCTGTTGACCGCGTCAAAACGTCGTGCCGAGTAGTAGATGGAGGGGGAATCCAGCGGTGCCATATCTCTCTCTGAACCTCTTCGCTAGGCTTGTGCACAATGCCAGAGGGCACCATGCTCCGCGTCTAATTGTAGGGGAGAGAAGCGTCAAGTTGTAATCTCAACGTAACCTGTTGTTCACTTTTGCGCTAAGTGCACTAGTCCACCCCAAGATTTTGCACGACACGCGGCAAACCCCGCCTGTCCTACGCCATAAAGCGCGAGAACAGACGGGGTTCACAACCAGAAATCACCGGTAGGTCAGCGGCAAATCCTTAGACCTTATCCACCACGTTCTTACGGGAACGCGAGCTCAGGTAGTACGACTGCACATCCTGCAGCGGGTTGCCCTGGTCATCGGTATCGTGGCGGGTCCAGTTACCCTCAGAATCCAGGTGCCAGGTACGCGAAGAATCACTCATGTAGAGGGTGAACATATCACGCAGGTACTTCACGTGGCGCGGATCCTTCACAGGCACGAGCGCCTCAATGCGGCGGTCCAGGTTGCGGTGCATCATATCGGCAGAACCAATGTAGACAATCGGATCGCCACCATTCTCAAACGCAAACACACGCGAATGCTCCAAGAAACGGCCCAGCACGGAACGGACACGGATATTCTCGCTCAGCCCCTTAACGCCCGGGCGCAGCGCGCAGATACCGCGAACCACCACATCCACCGGCACACCAGCCTGCGATGCGCGGTACAGCGAATCGATGATGGCCTCATCCACCATGGAGTTGCACTTGAACTGAATCTTCGCCGGACGGCCCGCCTTATGGTTCTCAATCTCCTGATCGATGCACTCAATCAGGCCGCTACGCAGAGTACGCGGCGCCACCAGTAGCGACTGGTAGTTAGTCTTCGGTGCGTAACCAGACAGCTGGTTGAACAGGCGGGAGACATCCTCACAAATCTGCTCATCGCAGGTGATGATGCCCAAATCCTCGTAGAAACGAGCCGTCGACGGGTGGTAGTTACCGGTACCAATATGAGCGTAACGACGCAGGTGGTTACCCTCGCGGCGTACCACCAGAGACAGCTTGCAGTGAGTCTTCAGACCCACGATGCCGTACACCACATGCACGCCAGCGCGCTCCAGCTTACGAGCCCACGAGATGTTGGCTTCCTCATCAAAGCGAGCCTTAATCTCCACCAGCGCCACAACCTGCTTGCCAGCCTCAGCTGCCTCAATCAGCGCATCCACAATAGGGGAATCGCCACTGGTGCGGTACAGAGTCTGCTTAATCGCCTGAACACGCGGGTCAGCGGCAGCCTGCGCCAGGAACGCCTGCACACTGGTCGCAAACGAATCGTACGGGTGGTGCAGCAACACGTCGTGGTCGCGGGCGGCAGCGAAAACGTCTGCAGCCTTCGCAGTCTCGGTAGCATTGAGCCAGCGGGAAGTGTGCGCAATGTGCTTGGGGTAGTGCAGAGCCGGGCGGTTCGCGCGAACAATCGCACTCATGCCGCGCAGATCAAGCGGAGCCGGCAGGCGGTACACCTCGGACTCGTCGATGTTCAGCTCAGAAATCAGCAGATCCAGGATGGTCGGGTTGATGGTGTCCTCAACCTCCAGTCGGACCGGCGGACCGAAACGACGGCGCAGAAGCTCCTTCTCCAGAGCCTTCAGCAGGTTCTCTGCATCGTCCTCTTCCACCTCAAGATCCTCGTTACGGGTCACGCGGAAGACGTGGTGCTCCACAACCTCCATGCCCGGGAAGAGGGTATCCAGGTGCTCAGCAATGATGTCTTCCAGAGCAATGTAGCGGCTCTCGCGGCCCGCAGTGTTGGCGGCGCGCGAACCATCCACAGAGACCATACGGTCCAGCTGATCGGGCACCTTCACGCGCGCGAACAGCTCCTTGCCGGTCTGCGGGTTACGCACCAGCACCGCAAGGTTCAGCGACAGACCCGAAATGTAGGGGAAGGGATGCGCCGGGTCAACCGCCAGCGGAGTCAGAATCGGGAAAATGTCGCGCATGAAATCCTGACGCAGACGCTGCTTAGCATCCGCATCCAGGTCGTTCCAACCCACAATGCGGATGTTCTGCTCCTCCAGAGCCGGCAGCACCTGGTTGTGGAACACATCAGCGTGACGAGCCTGCAGCTGGTGAGCGCGTTCAGCAATCTCTTCCATCTGCTCCTCGGGGCTCAGACCGGCAGCCGAAGGAACCGCCAGACCGGTCGCAATGCGACGCTTCAGACCCGCCACACGCACCATGAA
Organism: Rothia sp. HMSC069C04; assembly: GCF_001812895.1. Taxonomy (NCBI): domain Bacteria; kingdom Bacillati; phylum Actinomycetota; class Actinomycetes; order Micrococcales; family Micrococcaceae; genus Rothia; species Rothia sp. HMSC069C04. The sequence continues at coordinate 369,085 of NZ_KV810736.1, read as the reverse complement.
GAACTCGTCCAGGTTAGAGGCCACAATCGACAGGAAGTTCAGACGCTCCAGCAGGAACAGGTTCGGGTCCTCCGCCAGCTCCAGCACGCGGGTGTTGAAGTCCAGCCAGCTGCTCTCACGGTCGAAGAAACGCTCCGGGCCGAACTCCTCTTCCAGACTGAAGTAGGAGCGCTTCTCGCCCTTCTCAATGCGGTCACCGCGGGACTCGGCACGCTCAATCTTCGAAATATCGTGGCCAATGTGAATGACACCGGTCATGGGCGCAGGCTCAGACGGCTTAGGCTTAGGCGCCTTATTCAGGCCATTGGGGGCGGGTACCATACTGTACTTGCCTTTCTGATCGGGGATAAGTCGTGAAGAGGCACGCCAACTGTGGCGCACCAAAAACTAGGCGGCAGGCTCAGCCTGCTGGGCGGGGGCGTACATGCGGTCAACCGTCGCCACACCGAAACCCAACGACGTGTAGAGGGAGTATGCGGCGGTGTTGTCAGCATCCACGTACAGGTCGATGGCGCGCAGCGGCTCGCCGTTCTCGTCCTCAGCGCACGCCAGGTACGCCAGCGCGCGCAGGGTGAGGGTTCGGCCCAGGCCGCCTCCCTGAGCCTGCGGGTTCACACCCACCACGTAAATCTCGCCGGAGGGGGACAGCTCGCCCTGCTCCTGACCGGTCGGGATCTTCGTCCAGGTGAATGCCGCAATGGCGGAGTCATCATCCACCTCGGAGGCGATGAAGAAACCCTCAGGACGGAACCAGGGGGAGCCGGTGCGCTCGCGCAAATCGGCAAGGGTGAGCTTGCCCTGCTCCGGGTGATGCGCAAAAGCTGCGGCATTCACGCGCAACCAGGGGAACTCGTCCGCGCCGGTGAAGGTGCGCATGCGCAGGTTCTCCGGCAGAGTGCGCGCATCGGAGCGTTCCACAAGCTCTTCGCGGGTCTGCGCGTCCAGGGGCAGAACCATCTTGTACAGCACACGCACCGGCTCGAAACCGTGCAGGGTTGCAAACGCGTGGGCGGGGCTTTCAATACCGGTGTCGGTGGCGCTGCCGTGAACCCAGAGGCGGTAGCGGGTCGCGTCATCGCCCAGCTGGCGGACGGCGTGGTCGAAGAATGCGCTACCTACGCCTTGTCCGCGGTATTCGGGGGCGACGGCTGCCTCAATCACGCCGGTGTCTTCGTCGTTGGCGGGGGTGAGCGCCACAAAGACGGCAGCGAGGGTGCCGTTATCCTCGGCGACAAAGAAACGCGGAGGGGTCAGGGTGCTTTCGCGGAGTGCCTTACTCAGCTCAATGCGGGTCTGCTCAGAGAACGCCGAGACGCCGTCATGGCGGGCAACCTTCTGCGCGAAGGAATCGAAGCGTTCCAGCAGCTCTTCGGTGAGCTGCGGTTCTGCGTAGACCGGGGTGCTTGCAGTGGACAGGGTGGAGGAATCGGGTGTCTGGTTGTGTACCATCATCGCCTTCTTTCGTAGCCTTCTGATTCAACTCTACCGGGGATAGTTGCTCTTTGGAGAGTTTGTTCTCCGTCCTGGGCGAATATGACAAGAACCGGAACATTTACGCATTCTGGTACTCGGTGCAGTACCGGGGCAACTGGCAGAGTGGGTACACCAATTGAGTGGTTGGCGCCGCGAAATTTAGCGGGTGCTATTGAAGGAATACCCCACATTACGCACGGTCGAAATCATCTGCTCGTACTCGGTGCCGAGCTTGGAACGCAGACGACGCACGTGCACATCCACGGTACGGGTGCCGCCGTAGTAGGAGTCGTAACCCCACACTTCGGAGAGCAACTGGGCGCGGGAGAAGACCCGTCCGGGGTGCTGCGCCATGAATTTGAGCAGTTCAAACTCTTTGAAGGTCAGGTTCAGTGCGGTACCGGAAAGATGCGCGGAGTACGCCTGGGCGTCAATCACGAGGTTGCCTGCGCGTACCACTCGTTCCTGCTGGTTTTCTTCTTCAGCGGTTGCTTCCCTTTTGATGGCAAGACGCAGACGCGCATCCATTTCGGAAGGGGAGGCCTGGTCAGAGACAATATCGTCCACCTGCCAGGAGGCGGCAACAGCCGCCATGCCACCTTCGTTCAGGAGTGCGATGAGCGGCAACTGTACGCCGGCGGCGCGCAGTAGCTGGGCGCAGTGGCGTGCTTTAACGAGGGCGGTGCGGGCATCGACCATGAGCAGGTCGAATGTCTCGGTTTCGAGAGCCGTATGGGCGGTGTCGAGGGGGAAAACGTGTACCTTGTGGCTGAGTAGACTCAGCGAGGGAATCATATCCTGCGCGGCGGTATCGCTCAGAAGCGCAATACGGTACACACCCTCTCCTTTCCCAGGTATTTCCCGTGTAAAACTTTTGGCTCTTTCTAGTGTACTAGCCTGCCTGTGTTGTAGCTGTGGGAGCTGGTGTAGCCTGCGGCCGAATATCGTATTCCGGACTGTTCGTACAGGCTTCTCAGCTGGCTATGATAGGGCACCTACCCGGATTCTGCGGGGCTAATATTTTGCTGGCGCCGGGTGGGGCGTATGCCTGCTGAGAATCGTGCTGTTCACTATGTTTCTGCCGCTGATTCTGCGCCCTTTCGGGGCGGGTCTATGGTAGGTTTAAGGCATGGAAAACAATCTTATGGCTCTTGAAGCTCTCTTCATGTCGCTGATGGCTATCATCTCCGTGTGCATCGGTATCGGTGCATTCGCAGTGTTGCGTGGCCTCTTCAGCGGTCAGAAGTAGTCTTCCCGCACAGAGCAGAAGCATCGCCCACACAGGGCTTTAGGCGGTCGTACGGTTCGTACCGCCTCGCCAATGACGGCGTGAACCCCCACCCGGTCCCCTCCGGTTGGGGGTTTTCTTTATGCTGCCCGCCGTACCGTTTACTCTGCAGACGGCGGTGCTACCCCGTGCCGTGAGCGAACGAACAGGCTACTGTTGTACGCAGGGTACTAAAATGGAAGGTATGGCTATTGAAATCCCTACCAACCTAACCCCTGAACTTGTTCCCTTCGCATGGCTGCTCGGCACCTGGGAGGGTACCGGAACCATGTGGTACGAAGGCCAGGAGAATACCCCCTTCGGCCAGATTATTACTTTTGAGCAGGATGGTCTGCCCTTCATCGAATACCGCGCTGAATCTTTCCTCCTCGATGACGAGGGTCAGAAGCTGCGTCCCATCACCGTTGAGACCGGTTTCTGGCAGATTGACCGCCCCCTGACTGACGCCGACGGCGGCTTCGGTATCGTTCCCAAGGACGTTATTCCCGCCTTCGCTGACGCTGAGAGCGTTGAGACCCTGCGCAACGAGGACGACGGTTTCTCGCTGCTGGCAACCATCGCGCATCCCGGCGGCATTAGCGAGAACTATGTGGGCATGGTCAAGGGCCCGGTCATTCGCATGCAGACCGGTAACCTGCTCCGTGACGACATCTCCCACGAGTACGCGGGCTCCGTGCGCCTGTGGGGCCTGGTCAACGGCAACCTCATGTGGGACTGGGAGGTCGCAGACGCCGAGGGTAAGCTGCACAAGCACGCCTCCGCTGAGCTTCGTAAGACTTCCTCGATGACCGGCGATTCCCTGGGAACCTCGATGTTCGGTTCCCTGGACGGCGAAGAGCCCACCGGCGAGCCCGGCTCCGAGCCCACCGCCTAATACATTACTTATGTCTGCCCCGCTGAATGGCGGGGCAGACTCTTTGCGTGAAAGGTGCACCTTCCGTGACTGAATCTTCGCTTGAAGCCCCTCAGGCTGAGGCACCCCAGCCTGATGCCGCCCGCCCCGCGAGCCCCCTGCTGGGCCTGCACGGCGCTTTTGCCGCCTCCGGGCTGGACGCCGGCGTCGCCGCACACTACGGCAACCCCATGCTGGAACAGCGCGCCCTCAGCTTTGACCGCTCCGCCGAGGCAAGCGAACCGCTGGTGCTAGTGGACCGCTCCTCCATGGGCGTGGTGCGTGTTGAGGGGCCGGACCGCCAGACCTGGCTGACCTCCATCGCCTCGCAGATTCTGACCGGCATGACCGCCGGGGAGAGCCGCGAGTTCCTGCTGCTTTCCCCTCAGGGCCGTGTGGAGTACGCACCCGCCGCAATTGAAGACGGCGAGGCACTCTGGCTGATCGTTGAGGGCTACCAGGCTCAGCCGCTGACCGATTACCTAAACCGCATGAAGTTCATGATGCGCGTTGAGGTGCAGAACCTCAGCGACGAGTATGCGGTACTGGAGAGCGCCCGCAACCCGATCCAGCAGGACGGCTCGGTGCATCCGGCGCTCGCTGAGTGCAAGCCGCTGGTGTGGGAGGACCCTTGGCACACTCCGGCACCGGGTAGCTACCACTACGATGAGGCGGGTGACGCCCACCCCGGCGCGGACTATGTGCGTTTCTTGAGCATCGTGCCGCGCTCTGTTCTGCCCGCCCTGGCTGAATCTTCGGACGCGCGTTTTGCGGGTCTGTGGGCTGCGGAGGCTCTGCGTATTGAGGCGTGGCGCCCCCGCTATGGCACCGAGGCTGACGATAAGACCATCCCGCAGGAGCTGGATTACACCCGTACGGCGGTGCATTTTGATAAGGGCTGCTACAAGGGCCAGGAGACGGTGGCTCGCGTGCATAACCTGGGTCGCCCGCCGCGCCGCCTGGTGTTCTTGGATATTGACGGTTCGGAGCACACCCTGCCGGCGTCAGGTAGCGAGCTGTTCGTGGAGGGCAAGTCCCGCCCGGTCGGTCGTATTACCTCGGTGGCGTTGCATCACGAGGCGGGCCCGATTGCTCTGGCTGTGATTAAGCGCGGCGTTGACCCGCAGGCGCCTTTGCGTGCGGTTGATGGTGGTGACTTCCTGCCCGATGGTTCGCCAGCGCCGGCGACCGAGTACGCGGTGGCTCAGACGACGGTGGTTTCGCCGGAGTCCGGTGAGGTGGCGCGTCGTTCTTTGGCGGGTCAGGACTTCCTGAAGCGCTAGACGCTCCCGACCCAAAACCGCCTGAACTAGAACCCATCCCAACTAGAACCGCGGAGGCGGACACTCGTTGCGAGTGCCCGCCTCCGCGGTTTTAGTATGAGTGCTCAGCGAGCTTGCTGAGCTTGCTGAGCTTGCGGGGTTTAGCGGCCGAAGAGGACGGCTGCTTCTTCCCAACGTTCCTGAGGTACGGACTTCAGGCCGTCCAGTGCCTCTTCGAGGGGTACGTACTTGATTTCGGTGCCCTGAACGGAGACCATCTTGCCCCACTGCTTCTGTGCGACCATGTCGACTGCGCCCATGCCCAGGCGGGTTGCGAGCACGCGGTCGTAGCCGGTGGGTGCGCCACCGCGCTGGATGTGACCCAGGATGGTGTTACGGGTTTCGACGCCGGTCATCTTCTCGATTTCGTGGGTGATGTACTCACCGATACCACCGAGGCGGGGACGACCGTCCTTCTCGGTACCCTTGTTTGCCATGACGTCGTCGAAGCCTTCGGGGATGAAGCCCTCAGCAACAACAACCAGGGGAGAGCGGCCGCGGTCGTGTACTTCCTTGACCCATTCAGCAACCTGCTCCATGGAGACCTTGACCTCGGGGATCAGGATTGCGTGTGCGCCTGCAGCCATACCGGAGTGCAGTGCGATCCAGCCGACGTGGCGGCCCATGACCTCGGCAACCATGCAACGGTGGTGCGATTCACCGGTGGTGCGGATGCGGTCCATTGCCTCGGTCGCGATGGACACTGCGGTGTCGAAACCGAAGGTGTAGTCGGTTGCGCGCAGGTCGTTGTCGATGGTCTTGGGCACACCGATGACGGGCAGGCCTGCGTCTGCCAGACGCTTTGCGCCTGCGAGGGTGCCTTCACCACCGATAGCGACGATTGCGTCGATGCCGTGGCGTTCCATCATGATTTCGATGTTCTCGGGGCCACCGTTGGGGCCGTCGAAGGGGTTGGTGCGGGAGGTACCGATGATGGTGCCGCCCTGGGATGCCAGGCCGCGGACCTTCTGGCGGGGCAGGTCCATGTAGTCGCCTTCAACGACGCCTCGCCAGCCATCGCGGAAGCCGACGAACTCGTAGCCGTACTTCTTGACACCGTTGAGCACGGCGCCGCGGATGACAGCGTTCAGGCCGGGGCAGTCGCCGCCGGAAGTAAGCAGACCGATCTTCATATTGGCTCCTTGTTGATGTCTGCGCATTGGGGTGTTGTGCGCGCGTATATAACTATGACCTCCGCGATTTTGGCACGGGAATGTGTGCCGGTCGGGAGGTCGTTCTCTTGGTCTCTATTTTAGCGGTGTTTGGGTTGTGTTGGTAGTGGTGGAAAGGCGTGGGAATGCCCAAATCGCGGCATAAAAGTTCAGGTTTTTGAAACCTGTATGTTTGGGTTTGAAACACAAATAGCCGCCGCTTCCCACCTATGGCACCGAAGAGGCAAACGAGGCCTCCGCGCATCCGAAAAGATGCGGGAGGCCTCGAACGTTTTAAAAATATTTTTAAATCTTTGTGGGATTCCCGGTTTTTAGGACATAAAACGGTCAATAGCCCTGTGTTTGATTGTTTTGTGCCGGTTCACCCAACACCTAAACCGCACCTCCCGCCGGGGCAAGAGACGCGGTTCGGAGAGCTGCGAACTAGTCGCGTGCCTGACCGAGGAACTTCTGCAGGCGTGCCAGGCCCTCCGCCAGGTCCTCGTCGCTCAGGGCGTAGGAGAGGCGCAGGTAGCCGCTGGGACCGAATGCCTCGCCGGGAACTACGGCGACCTCAGCCTTTTCGAGGATGAGCTCAGCCAGCTCTGCGGTGGTCTGCGGGCGTACGCCTTCAATTTCCTTGCCGAGCAGTTCGCGTACGTCCGGGTAGGCGTAGAACGCGCCGGTGGGTACGGGGCAGTGCACGCCTTCAATAGCGTTCAGGCCATCTACGATGGTGCGGCGGCGGCGGTCGAAGGCGGCGTGCATGATTTCTACGTCGTCCTGCGGGCCGGTCAGTGCGGCAAGGGCTGCGCGCTGGGCGATGTTGTTGACGTTGGAGGTCATGTGGGACTGCAGGTTGGAGGCTGCGGCGATGACGTCGCGCGGGCCAATCATCCAGCCCACACGCCAACCGGTCATGGCGTAGGTCTTTGCCACACCGTTGAGGATGACGCACAGGTCAGCGAGCTCGGGCACCGCCTTCAGGATGGAGACTGCCTGAACACCGTCATAGGTGAGGTGCTCGTAAATCTCGTCGGTCAGCACGAAAATACCCTTAGACAAAGCCCATTCGCCGATGGCGCGGGTTTCCTCTTCGGTGTAGACGGCACCGGTCGGGTTGGAAGGGGAGACGAAGATGAGCGCCTTGGTGGCGGGGGTGTAGGCTGCTTCGAGCTGCTCGACGGTGACCTTGTAGTGCTGGTCGCTACCGGCGAATACCTCGATGGGGTTGCCGCCGGCCAGGCGGATGCACTCGGGGTAGGTGGTCCAGTAGGGTGCGGGCAACAGGACGTCGTCGCCTTCGTCGATGACGGTTGCGAATGCCTGGTAGACCGCCTGCTTGCCGCCGTTGGTGATGACAACCTGGGAGGGGTCAATCTCTACGCCGGAGTCGCGCAGGGTCTTTTCCGCGATTGCCTTCTTCAGTTCGGGAAGACCGGAGGCGGGGGAGTATCGGAAGTTCTTGGGGTCGTTGAGCGCTTCGCGTGCGGCGTCCACAATGTGCGCGGGGGTGGGGAAGTCCGGTTCGCCTGCGCCGAAACCGATGACGGGGCGTCCCTGAGCCTTGAGTGCTTTTGCCTTTGCGTCGACGGCAAGGGTTGCGGAGGGTGCGATGGCACCGATGCGGCTTGAAATACGCGCCATGGGGCTCTCTTCTCTTTCTTCTTGTGCGCTGCCGGCGTGAAGTCGACAAGGAAATAGGTGATGGGAATGCACGTGTGGGACCAATCTGCGCCTGATGGGCGCGGGTGTGTGCGGCATTCCTCTTATTAGGATACGGTCCACTAGTAGTGATGCGGAACCCTTCGTCAAGGTATCTCAAGAGGTTTTTCGAAAAATATTACATTCTGAAGTTGCATCGGCCCCGAAAGATGGTTTACAGTTAGTTCTGCACCCGCAAGGGTGTAATTGTTTGCCCCTCTAAAGCCCACGGCTTAGGAGGCAATGGAGGAGTAGACAAGTGAGAAGCAACTCTCACACCTGAAGTGAAAACTTCAAAGGGTGGTGGCTCAATTGGTAGAGCAGCGGTCTCCAAAACCGCAGGTTGCAGGTTCGAGTCCTGTCCGCCCTGCTTTTATTGCCTCAATAAATAATTTGTACGCCCGCACCCCGGGCGTACTTTTTTAGACTCAGAAAGGGGCAGAAGAAATGGCATCGTCTGCTACCGCCGAGAAGGTTGTTAAGCCCGGCGCATCGTCGAAGAGCGATAAGAAGCTCGGTTTCTTCGGCCGTATTTTTGCATTCCTCCGTGAAGTTATTGCGGAGTTGAAGAAGGTTACTACTCCCACCGGACGTGAACTGGTTGGTTACTTCTTCGGAGTTCTGTTCTTCGTCGTGGTGATGCTCCTTCTTATTTCTGGTCTGGATTATCTTTTCGGCCAGGGAGCATTCTGGATTTTCGGTAACGGAACCATTCAGCGTAACTAGTACTGGATGCATCCTTATTTGGGGTGCCCCATCAGTGATTTCCCTCAGCGCATTGGTGAGTGGGAGTCCCCTCTAGATGATTAACGATAGAAAGTAGGAGCGACGTGTCCGAGCAGGAACTGGTATCCGAGATTGAAGAGGTCGAGGTAGCCGCTGCTGAGGCTACTGAGGAGTCTGCAGCTATTGAGCAGCAGGCTGAGGAAGCTACCGAGGCTGTCGAGGTGGCTGAAGCAGCTGCTGAGGCGGCTGAGGAAGTCGACGCTCTGGAAGAATTCAAGTCCAAGCTGCGCCGTCAGGCGGGCGACTGGTACGTGGTGCACACCTACTCCGGTTACGAGAACAAGGTGAAGACCGGTATCGAGACCCGTATCCAGAACCTGGAAGCTGAAGATGAGATCTTCGAGGTTCAGGTTCCCATGGAGACCGTGGTTGAGTTCAAGAACACCGTGAAGAAGACCATCCGCCGCGTGCGCGTTCCCGGTTACGTTCTGGTGCGTATGGAACTGACCGACCACTCGTGGGGCGTTGTCCGCCACACCCCCGGTGTGACTGGCTTCGTGGGTCAGGATGCGTACAACCCGGTCCCGCTGCGCATGGACGAGGTTTTCGACATGCTCCTGCCGGTCTTCGAAGAGCAGCAGCAGAGCCAGGGCCTGCCCGTTTCCAAGCCCGTTATCGAGTCCGACTATACTGTGGGCGAGAACGTCCGTGTGAAGTCCGGTGCTTTCGAGGGCATGGATGCTACCGTTTCGGAGATCAAGGGCGAGTCCCAGCAGATTGTCGTGATGATTTCCGTCTTCGGTCGCGACACCCCGGTGACCTTGAGCTTCACCGAGATCGAAAAGATTTAACGCTTCTAGCGTGTGAATATGAGCCTCGCACTGTTGGTGCGGGGCTCATATTTTGTGTCGGCTTTGTAAGCGGCATTAGTTGTGCAGACGAGGTTTAATCTTTCTGCTAGCTGGCGCTGGATTAAGTCGCTGATTAACGCTAGAATATTGGTTTGTGTATGCGCATGTCACGCTTTCATGTGGATGCACGGGTGACCGCGCCACGGTCACCGTCTTGCCGGCGTACGCTCCTGTGCGTCGGTTCCCAGCTAAGAAAAGGACCCTACATTGGCTCCCAAGAAGAAGGTCACTGGCCTCATCAAGCTGCAGATCCAGGCAGGCGCCGCTAACCCGGCTCCCCCCGTCGGCCCCGCACTGGGCTCGCACGGTGTGAACATCATGGAGTTCTGCAAGGCATACAACGCTGCAACTGAGTCGCAGCGCGGTAACATCATCCCCGTTGAGATTACCGTCTACGAGGATCGCTCCTTCACCTTCATCACCAAGACCCCTCCGGCTTCCCAGCTGATCAAGAAGGCTGCTGGCGTTGCTAAGGGCTCCGCTGTTCCTCACACCACCAAGGTTGGTTCGCTGACCGAGGCTCAGGTGCGCGAGATCGCTGAGACCAAGATGCCCGACCTGAACGCAAACGACCTGGATGCTGCTTCCAAGATCATCGCAGGTACCGCTCGTTCCATGGGTATCACCGTCGAGTAATTTCGGCTCGCCGAATAGCCGAGTAATCGGCACCGTAGATTTTTCTACACAGAACTTGTAAATGCCCGTCGTATGGACGGGATGTGGCAGAGCCGAGCGCGGCTCACGAGACCACAACTGCATAAGGAGAAAAGCAGATGGCAAAGCGCAGCAAGGCGTACAAGGCAGCTGTAGCCAAGATTGAAGAGGGTAAGCTCTACACCCCCGCTGAGGCAGTTGCCCTGGCGAAGGAAACCTCTTCCACCAAGACCGACGCAACCGTTGAGGTTGCAATGCGTCTGTCCGTTGACCCCCGTAAGGCAGACCAGATGGTTCGCGGTACCGTGAACCTGCCCCACGGCACCGGTAAGACCGCTCGCGTGGTCGTTATCGCAGCAGGCCCCAAGGCTGCTGAGGCTGAGGCAGCTGGCGCTGACTACGTTGGTTCCGACGAGCTGATCGCAAAGATCGCTGGCGGCTGGACTGACTTCGACGCAGCGGTTGCAACCCCCGACATGATGGGCAAGGTCGGCCGCCTGGGTAAGATCCTGGGTCCCCGTAACCTGATGCCGAACCCCAAGACCGGTACCGTGACCATGGATGTTGCAAAGGCTGTTGCAGACATCAAGGGCGGTAAGATCGACTTCCGCGTTGACCGTAACTCCAACCTGCACTTCATCATCGGTAAGGCTTCCTTCACCGCTGAGCAGCTCGAGGAGAACTTCCAGGCAGCTCTGGAAGAGGTTAACCGTCTGAAGCCCTCTTCGGCTAAGGGTCGTTACATCTCCAAGGCAACCGTTGCTACCACCTTCGGCCCCGGCATCCCCGTTGATCCGGCTGCCGTTGCTGCCTAAGGTATGCACCTGTAGCTTCTAGCGTTAGCTAGTAATCGCCCCCGACGTTTAGGCGTCGGGGGCGATTTTTTATAGGCTTAAAATATGGAGCGACTTGCTGGCTCCGAGTCCTGGCTCCGGCTGGCTTTGGCCTTGTCCGTGTTCCGGGCTGTCGAAACACCTATTGGGGTTGCGTGCCCCCATCCTGCCCTACAACTATGAGAGGTAAAACCTAATGCCTTCTTCCCTTCAGAACGAGCAGAGCGCCCGTCGCGGTCTCAGCGTGCCGGTCAATTATTTTGCGGTGGCGCTGGGCACCGGTGCTTTGGGTGCTGCCTGGCGTACCGGTGCGTCGAAGGGAATGGCACCTGATTGGGTGGGGGAGAGTATCCTGGCTTTTAACGCTGTGGTGTGGCTGCTCCTTGTGGGGTTTTTGATTCATTCGGTGGTGAAGTACCGTGCGTGGGTGCGTAGTTTTTGGGAGCATCCGGCGCGTACCTGCTTCTTTTCGCTGATTCCGGCGACGACGGCGCAGGTGGGTGCGGCTCTCTACCCGTATGCGGAGGTTCCGGCGCTGACTCTGGTGGTGCTGGGAGCTGTGGGGCAGCTGTACTTTGCCTCTCACCGCATTGCCGGTACGTGGCGTGGTGGGTATGTGCCTGAGGCTGCCTCGCCGGTGCTGTATCTGCCGACTGTGGCGACAAATTTTGCGACCGCTACGGCGATGGGTTTTGTGGGGTGGCACGATATGGCGATGCTCTTCTTCGGTGCGGGTCTGATTTCGTGGTTCAGTGTCGAGGCCGCGATTCTGAGCCGCCTGCGCACCCTGGCCCCGCTACCTCAGGGGGAGCGCGGCATTATTGGTATTCAGATGGCGCCGCCTTTTGTGGGTGGTAACGCGTACCTGGCGGCTAATGGCGGTATGGTGGACTGGTTCTTTTTGGTGCTGACCGGTTATGGCATTCTGCAGTTGTTCTTCTTGATGCGTTTGCTCCCGTGGACTCTTGAGGGTGGTTTCTCGATGAGCATGTGGGGTTTCTCGTTCGGTATGGCTTCCATGGCGGCGAGCGGTATTCGCTTGACGGCTGCTGGCTCGCTGGGGTTGGTGGGTCCTGCGCTAACGGTGGCGGGTACGGCTTTCCTCATTTTCCTGTGGGTGGGTACGCTGCATTTGGCGTTGAAGGGGCGTTTGCTGGTACGACCGAGCTAGGGCGCTCACATGAGACTCTGGTGCGAGGTTCGCGCGCTGTTTTATGACGGTGCTTATCTTCTGCACGCGTGCCGGGCACAAGTTTCGGCGATAATGGGGGAATGACTTCTGCATCCTACTCTTCTGCCGCGGCGGAGCCTTTTGAAGGCCTGCGTATTCGAGGTGTCGCTAAGACCTTTGGCACTGATACGACGGTTCTGAATGAGATTGACCTGGATGTGCACCCCGGCGAGCTGATTTCCCTCGTGGGTTCTTCCGGTACGGGTAAGTCCACTCTGCTGCGTATTATTGCCGGTTTGGAGGAGCCGAGCGCCGGTCGGGTGACTTATGCCGGTCAGCCTCTGGAGCGCGGCTCGGTGGGTGTGGTGTTTCAGCGCCCTATTCTGTACCCGCATCTGAGCGTGAAGGACAATATTCTGTTCCCGACCCGGCTGGGCGCGTTCGCCGGTCGGGTTGACGCGGACTACTACCGTGAACTGCTGGAGGCTCTGAAGCTTGAGGGGTTGGAGTCTCGTAAGCCCTCGCAGCTATCGGGTGGTCAGGCTCAGCGTGTGGGTATTGCGCGTGCTTTGATTCGTCGTGCCCCGGTGGTTCTTTTTGATGAGCCGCTGGCGAGTGTGGATGAGCAGATGAGCGCGAGTATCCGTGCGGACATTGTGCGTCTGCACGAGCGCTACGGTTTTACGGGCCTGTACGTGACCCATGATCAGAATGAGGCGCTCATGCTGGGTCAGCGGGTGGCGGTGATGGATGCCGGTTACCTGGTGCAGGTGGATACTCCGGAGCGGTTGCTGGCGCATCCGCATACTCTGCAGGTGGCGAAGCTTTTGGCGGCGCCCGCACTGAACCTTTTGAATCTTGAGGATTCGGAGTCGCTTCCTGCCGGGTGCGAGTTGGCGATTCGTGCGACCGCTTTGTGCCCCGTGGCGGCAGACGCTGCTCATGCTCTGCCGGTGCAGGTGCTCGGTAGCCGCCATCTGGTGGGTGGCATGCTGTACCGCGCGCGTCTGTTGGATGCGGTGTCCCTGCCTCTGGAATCTCGGCGGGCTTCGGTGGATTCTGAGCCGAGTGACCGAGTGTATGCGCGAGTGCGTGCCGGTCAGGAGCTTGAGTTCTTTATTCCCGATGTGCAGAGTGCCACCTTGAGCGGCGCCTCCCCGAACAGTACCTTCCTGAGTGTGGGAGAGCGGGTGCACCTGGGTGTGGCTGCTGAGCGTTGCTTCTTGTTCTCGGGCGGAAAGCGTTTTTACCTCTAAAACGCGTCTTTACTGGCTTTTAGCTGGACCTTTCAGACGGGAGAAAGCGCGGGTTAATCGGCTTAAAGAGGAGCTTTAAGTGATTAACCCCGCTTAATCACGTTTTTAACTTGCGACTCGGGCTTTAACCTGAGATGATGAATAAACCAAAGACCGCCGGTCTAGAACTATGTCCTTTATCACCACCTCGGTGGAGACGAAGAACAGAGTTCTGATAAGAGCAGATTTCACTAGAAATCGCCGCCCGCGTAGGTAACTCGAAGTGAATAGTCGTTGCCCTCGTTCAGGGTGCCGTCTATCGTGCCTCGTACGCCTACGCGTCGGGGCATTTTTTATTGCTTGCAATAAATGCTTCGAGGCTCTACCGGCGACCTTACAAGAATCGGAAGAAGGAACTACCATGGCGACTCAGGAAAAGATCGCTGCAGTATCCGAGCTGAAGGAACTCTTCGAAGCTTCGAACGCAGTCATCCTGACCGAATACCGCGGTCTCACTGTTGCACAGCTCAAGGAGCTGCGCCGCGCACTCGGTGCAGAGACCGAATACGCCGTGGTGAAGAACACGCTGGCTGCTATCGCAGCTAAGGAAGCTGGCATCGACGCATTCGAAGGCCACCTCCAGGGTCCCTCCGCACTGGCATTCATCAAGGGCGACCTGATTGATGCTGCTAAGGGCCTGCGTGACTTTGCCAAGGCTAACCCCCAGCTGATTGTGAAGAACGGTTACTACGAAGGTGCCGCTCTGACCGAGGACGACGTCAAGCGCTACGCTGACCTGGAATCCCGCGAGGTTCTGCTGTCCAAGGTTGCAGGTGGTGCAAAGGCTACCATCGCACGCATCGCACAGGTTGTGGACGCACTGCGCGTCAAGCTGGAGGAGCAGGAAGGCGCAGCTCCCGCTGCTGCCGAGGAGGCTTCGGAAGAGGCATAAGCCCCTTTCGTGCTACTGCACCAGCGCTGAGATACTCAGCAGCGTGAACGCGAATAGCGTGTAACGCACCCTAAATTTGACCGACCCTTTCGGGGTAGGTACTGAAGATTTACACCGCGGGCGTCAGCCCGCACCAGATAGTGAAGGAGCCAAACAATGGCTAAGCTGTCCATCGAAGAACTCATTGCAGCATTCAAGGAACTGTCCCTCGTTGAGGTTTCCGAGTTCGTCAAGGCATTCGAGGAAGAGTTCGACGTCACCGCAGCTGCTCCCGTTGCAGTTGTAGCAGGCGGCGCAGCAGGCGAGGCTGCTGAAGAGAAGTCCGAGTTCGACGTTATCCTGGAGTCCGCTGGCGACAAGAAGATCGCAGTGATTAAGGAAGTTCGTGCCCTGACCTCCCTCGGCCTGAAGGAAGCAAAGGACCTGGTTGACAGCGCTCCCAAGGCTCTGCTCGAGGGCGTTTCCAAGGAAGACGCTGAGAAGGCTAAGGAGCAGCTCGAGGCTGCTGGCGCAACCATCACCCTCAAGTAATCGACTTCTTCTCGATTCTTACGCGGGCGGTGCATCCATTGGATGCGCCGCCTCGCGGCATTTAACAGCCCCGAACCTACTCCGGTATGAAGACTGGGGGAGGTGCGGGGCTTTGTCGTGCCAGCTCTTTTCTCCTGTAGCAAACGGGGTATGTGCCACATAATCGGCAGGTGGCGGTATAAGCCGCTGTGGCCGCCCTGTGCCTCGGATGAGAGAGGCTGAGAGCACTGTGGTGCCTCTCTCCTAGAGCCCGGCAACGGGTCAGAGGTGCCGTATGATGGGATGAGACAACCCAGACATTCCCCTTGCACGAAAACGGATAAGACATGAGCGAGCAGAAGAAAAAGAATCAGAAGTCCTCGCCCCGCCCCGCCCGTGACCTGGCGGCAGAGGCACAGCAGATCCTGGATGCTTTTGGTGCCGGAGTTCGTGAAGATCGCGACTACCCCGCCCTGCACCTGGCTCCTCCGGTCGGCCGCCTGAACGACCCGAACGGCCTTGTCTTTGACGGCAAGCGCTACCATGCTTTCTACCAATACTCGCCCCTGCACCCCGAGCGTATGGTCTACTGGCGTCACGCCGTGAGCGAGGACCTGACCCACTGGACCGATGAGGGTACCGCCCTGGTGCCCGATAGCCGCTACGATTCGCACGGCTGCTACTCCGGCTCGGGCATTAAGGTGCCCGGCGGTTTTGAGTTCTTCTACACCGGTAACGTGAAGGATGAAAAGGGCAACCGCGAAACCTACCAGATCCTTGCAACTGCGGGTGAGGACGCGAAGCCGACCCGTCAGCTGCCCCCGCTGATTTCTGGTCCTGAGAAGGGCTACACCGCGCACTACCGCGACCCGCACGTCTTTGAACGTAATGGCGAGTGGTGGATGGTCATCGGTGCTCAGCGTGAGGATCTGACCGGTGCTGTGGTCGCGTACACCTCTGCTGACCGCCGCGAGTGGACCTTCCGCGGCGAGCTGGGTATTAAGGATAAGAGCCTCAAGGGCACCTACATGTACGAATGCCCCTCCCTGCTGAGCATGCGCGATGAGCTGACCGGCGAGATTCGTGACGTGCTGATTTTCAGCCCGCAGGGCATGCAGCCCCTCGGCGAGAAGTACAACAACATTTTCCAGAGCGGCTACATTGTTGGCTCGCTGGATAACGAGACTCTCAAGTTCACTGTGGAGACCCCCTTCACCGAGCTGGATGCAGGTTTCGAGTTCTACGCACCGCAGACCATCTCCGGTACCGGCCTGACCGCCGACCCGAAGGCACCGCACGATGTATGCGGTGATGCCCCGGTGATGATTGCTTGGCTGGGCAATGCTGACCAGGACGACCTGCCCTCGTGGAGCCACCGCTGGGTGCACATGTTCACCTACCCGCGTGAGCTGCACCTGCGCAACGGCAAGATTTTCCAGCGCCCGGTTCCGCAGCTGAACGACGCGATGAAGATGACCCCGCTGTACCGCGAGGAGGAGAAGGGTAAGCTCGTCGAGCTGAAGAATGCCCTGACCTTCCGTCTGCGCGGCCGCGTGAACGTCTCTGACGAGTGCGTGAAGCTGAAGATCAAGGACACCCACGGCGTGGCACTGAGCATCGTTCTGGATAAGGACTTTGTGCAGATGGACCGTGGCGGTACCCGCTACACCGAGGGTGGCAGCCTGCGCCGTCGAACCCTGAAGCGTTCGAAGATTCGCGAGTTTGACCTGCTTGTGGACGGTTCGGCTACCGAACTGTACGTGGGTGGCAAGCTGGTTGCCTCCATGGGCGCTGAGGTTATGACCGCTCGCACCTTCTTCAAGGGCGATAAGCGCCGCGTCCGCCTGACCGGTGGCGAGGTGCTGTCCCTGGAGTATGGCCGCCTCTAAGCCATTTTCTAGGCGTTGGGAGCCGCCTATGCGGGTAGTTTCCGGTAATTTCTGAATATGTTTGAGAGCTCACTCTCCGTGTGGAGAGTGGGCCCTCGCTTTTAAGAACTTTCCCGTGATACCATGTTTTACATCTGATATGTCAAACGTATGACATATACATGACATGCACACACAGACATGTCACCCCACCCCATTTACAAAGCATCATACGGTGGTGCTCCAAACAAAGGAGAGCGAGCGTGGACCACAAGTCAGTGGCACAGCGCGTGCTGAAGGACGTCGGTGGCGCCGGCAACATCGTTGCAGCCGCACACTGCGCAACCCGCCTTCGCCTCGTCCTGAAGAACCAGGACAAGGTCGACCAGGCAGCAATCGACAACGACGAGGATCTTAAGGGCAGCTTCCTCAATGCTGGCCAGTTCCAGATTATCGTCGGCCCCGGCGACGTTAACGAGGTACACAAGCACCTTATCGCCGCTGGCGCACCCGAAGCATCTAAGGATGATCTCAAGGAAATCGCCTCCAAGCAGGGCAACATCGTTTCCCGCTTCATTAAGACCATTGCTGATATCTTCGTCCCGCTGATTCCGGTTCTGGTCGGTGGCGGTATGCTGATGGCAATCAACAGCGTGCTGACCTCCAAGGGTATCTTTGGTCCCGAGAGCTTCATCGCAATGCACCCCGAGTGGGCTGACTTCGCGGACATCGTCAACCTGCTCTCCGCAGCTCCCTTCGCTTTCCTGCCCGTGCTGGTTGGCTTCTCCGCAACCAAGGTCTTCGGCGGTAATCCTTACCTGGGCATGACCATGGGTGCCGCAATGGTCTCCCCGGCACTGATGAACGGCTACAATGTCGCTGCCTCTCTGGCAGGTGCCGAGGGTAGCGAACCGATGAAGTACTGGAACCTCTTCGGCCTGCAGGTCCAGCAGGCGGGCTACCAGGGTACCGTGCTGCCCATCATGCTGGTTGCCTTCATCCTGTCCCACATTGAGAAGTTCTTCCACAAGGTCCTCAAGGGCACCATCGACTTCATCTTCACCCCGACCCTCACCATCCTTATCACCGGCTTCCTGACCTTCATCTTGGTCGGCCCGCCGATGTTCCAGCTGGGTACCTGGCTGGGTGAAGGTATTAACTGGCTCTACACCGTTGCTGGCCCGCTCGGCGGTCTGATCTTCGGTACCTTCTACGCATTCATCGTGATGACCGGTATGCACCAGGCATTCCCGCCCATCGAGATGAGCCTGTGGGCAACCGGCGGTTCCTTCATCTTCGTCGTTGCCTCCATGTCTAACGTGGCGCAGGGTGCTGCCGCAGCCGGTGTCGCACTGACCACCAAGAACAAGAAGATCAAGGGTATTGCTTCGGCATCTGCACCCTCGGCATTCCTGGGTATTACTGAGCCCGCAATGTTCGGTGTGAACCTGGCTCTGCGCTGGCCCTTCTACATTGCTATTGTTTCCGCAGGTATCGGTGCAATGGTCGCTTCCATCCTGAATGTGAAGGCAATTGCTCTGGGCGCCGCTGGTTACATCGGCTTCCCCTCCATTAGCCCCACTACCGGCGCGGGCTGGGCTGGCTTCTTCGGCTGCCTCATCCTGACCACCGTCATCGCTTTCGTTGCCTCCTTCATCTGGGGTAAGAAGGTTGAGGCTGGCAACACTGAGGAGGCTGAGGCACCCGCCGCTCCTGTTCCCGCTACTCCCGCAGCAGCTGCTGCAGCTCCCGCTGCCGCTGTAGCAACTGAGGCTGGCGAGAGCGTCGAAATCGGCTCCCATATGGTCGGTTCCGTGGTTCTGCTGGCTGACGTCAAGGATCCCACCTTCTCCTCCGGCGCACTGGGTGCAGGCACCGCAGTGGAGCCCACCGAAGGTAAGCTCTACGCGCCGGCTGACGGCAAGATTACCGTTGCATTCCCCACCGGCCACGCATACGGTCTGCGCACCGAGGATGGCCTGGATCTGCTGATGCACATCGGCATGGACACCGTTGAGCTCGACGGCAAGCACTTCGAGCCCAAGGTTGCTAAGGGCGACACCGTTAAGCGCGGCGACGTCATCGCCGAGTTCGATATTCCCGCCATCAAGGCGGCAGGCTACCCGCTGGCAACCCCCATGGTGATTACCAATGCCAAGAAGGCAGCTGCCTCGGTTGAGGATGTCCAGGCTTCGGGCACATCTGTCACCAGCGCAGATTCACTCCTGAAGGTTGCACTGAAGGCAAAGGCTAACGCATAGTCTGCACTCTTAGTGAGTAGATAACCTCAACGTGATGTACACCCCGTACCGCTCTTCCTAGAGCTGGTGCGGGGTGTTCAAATTTTCCTGCAAAGTAATGCAAAAATAACATGAATAAATATTCGTAAAATTTATGCATATTGGTGCAATATAAGCTGGCACACATTCGATGCATGGCTATGAAAAATGTCTTGATAAGGCAGAATTTATTAGCCAGGAGTGAATAATCCAGCTAATATTTATGTATAGTTTCAAGCTTTTGTAAAGGGTGAATATGACCTCAGCTTCCTATACCGTCCGCACCGCCGAGTCTCATGAATATGCAGATGCGCTCGAGGTGCTGATTGCCGCATTCGACGGAGATCCCGCCATGATGGCAGTCATCGCAGGCGGTAGCCGCCGACAGGAACTTGCCAAGCTCCGCGCAATCATGACCCTGCAGGTCTACGGCAACTTCCAGGGCCGCGGACGTATCGACATCGCTATTGATAACTCCACCGGCAAGATTGTGGGTGTCTGCCTCTGGAACACCCCCGAATCTCACGAAGGTTCCTTTGCTAACGAGCTCAAGCAGTTTGGCGCCTACTACAAGGCTCTCGGTTGCAAGACTCTGCTGAAGGCAATCCTGATGGAGTTGCACCTGCTCAAGTACCGCCCCGCGTACAAGCACTGGTACCTCTTCAACATTGGTGTTCTTGAAGAGTATCGAGGTCGCGGTATCGGCTCCCGGCTACTCGATTACGGTACCGAACGCATCGGTGACTACCCCGCTTACCTCGAAGCATCGACCTACGACAGTGCACGCCTCTACGAGCGCCGCGGATTCTTCTCCCTCGGACCGCTCCACGGTATCTTCTCCAAGGCGCACGCCGTCGGTATGGTCTACCCCGGAACCGGCCCGACCGAGATTGTGCAGCGCGCCTCCTAAACTTCCGGACGCGCACAAAACCGATAAATGTATATGCAAAATCCGCCCCACCGTGAGCACTCGCACGGTGGGGCGGATTTTTATCGTCAGAAGAGGAGCTTCTTATTGGAGCTCGTCTATTGGAGCTCGTCCGGGGCGGAGGTGTCAGGCTGAATCTGATCCAGATTCGGGATAGAACGCACCGTAGCCCCCAGATGGAGCTCAACCGGGAGTACATCCTCGGGCTGGGTAATTGGGGGAGTGGTCTTCTCTGAGGAATCCTCCTGCTGTAGCTCAATGAGCTCCAGCAGACGCTGCGCGGTACGCTCTGCCATGCCCTCAATCGGCTGAACCACGGTCGCCAACTCCGGCATGAGCAGCTGAACGCTCTGCGTGCCATCGTAACCAATCACCTGGAAATCCTCCGGAACACGAATAGCGCGTGCGCGCGCCCAGCCCAGCGCCAACGCGGCGTAATTATCGTTGGAGGCAAAGACCGCATCCACCGGCTCCGGACTATCGGCGCGTTCATCAAGGTAGCGGTAGAGCACCTCACGTTTAATACCCAGTGAAGGACGGAAGCCCAGCTCCAGGAACTCCGGCATGAGTCCGGCTTCGAGCATTGCCTCACGGTATCCGCGCTGACGCTCATTGTGCTCACCCAGGGTTGATGTCACGTGCACAATATTCTGCGCACCCGTGGCGATGAGGTGCTCCGTGGCGGCGCGAGCGCCTCCGTAATTATCGGAGCGGACATTCGGGTAAAAGCCGCTTTCGAGGCGGTCCACGGTCACCAGGGGAGCCTGGGCGTGCGGAATATTCACCAGCGCGTCAGAGTGCGCGCCGCTGATAATGCCGTCCACCTGGTTGGAGAAAAGCATCTCCAGGTAGCGCTTCTCTTGTTCGGGGTGGTCATCGCTATTGCAGAGAATGACCCGGTAGCCTGCTTCGGCAAGGTAACTTTCGAGGCGGTACACCATCTCCCCGTAGAAGGGGTTTGCGACCGTGGGGAAGATGAGGCCCACCATCTGCGAGCGCTGGCCCTGCAGGCTGCGGGCGATGGCGTTGGGGCGGTAGCCGAGTTCCCGCATTGCCTCGTGGACCTTGGTGCGGGTGCTTTCGCTCAGGTAGCCGCGGTTGTTGAGCACGCGGGAGACCGTGGTGGGGGAGACTCCCGCCAGGGCTGCAACGTCGCTGAGTTTGGGCTTAGCCACGGGGGCTCCCTTCGGTATGCTAAACGATTGACATATCTCTCTACTATACCCCGACCGCATACCGCATAAACATTTCAACGCCGGAAAATAGCGCCTTACTACAGCACCGGAATAATCGGAACCCGAGCTCCCACCTCATGGGCAGAACCCCGAACCGAAGAATCATCCAACACCGCGCAGTGAGTAGCCGCCGCCAACGAGGACAGCATATGCGACGCCGACTTCGGCAGAGGATACGCCACACCATCATGCACCGACACAGGAAGCAGACGAGCCCCCGCCGGCTTACGCAAAGTATCAACAGGCTCACCCAGAACCGCCGAATCCAGCTCCGGCAGAGGCATGTCCCTCATGCCAGCCAGAAGCGGCGGCAAATACGAATACAGGGCAGTGTAAGCCGCCAAAGGATTACCCGGCAGACCCAGCACAAAACGCTCACGACCCGAATTCGGGCCAGTCTCCGGAACCGGCAGACGCGCAGCCAATGCCGGATGGCCCGGACGCACATCCACCGACTCAAACAGGTACGTCGCACCCATATCGTTGAGCACCTTACGCACCAAATCAACACCCGAGGTGCTCGACCCGCCCGTAAACACCAGCACACGAGCCGTCGACGTGGACAAGAACGTGCGGAACTCAGACTCAACATCCGCCAGGCGAATTGACGGGCGCGCCTCGCAGCCAGCAGAAATAATCGCATGTTCCATAAAGCCGCCAAACGCATCACGCACCTGACCAGGCGCAGGCACACCAAAGGTAATGACCTCATTACCCGTAAACGCGCAACGCACCGGAATCGGGGCGTACACCGGCAACTCATCAAAACCATTCATGCCCAAAAACGCCGCCATACGCGCAGAAATACGGTCACCGTGGCGCGCCAACAACTCGCCACGCTCCAGCTCAACACCAGCATGGCGAATATCAGCACCCGGCGCCGGAGGCTCAAAACCCTCCGCCATATCCAGGTAATGAATACTGGACTGAGTCTCCAAATGAGCAGCTACACCAGGGCGAGACGAAGCCTCCGCACCCTCATACAGGCGCGAATGCTCCTCGCGCACAATCGCCTCAGCGCCCTCAGGGAGCAAACCACCCGTCAAAATCGGGGTCGCCTCGCCCGGAGCAATCGGCACCGTCAGACGGTGAATATTAGCGCGAGAATCCTCCGGATACGCCGGAGTCACCAGACGCCACGGAGGTGCACCCGCCACAGCGTAACCGTCCATCGCCGAGGAGCTATAGTGGGGCACCGGCATCACCGAATAAACATCATCCGCCAAATAGTGGTCAATTGTCGCCAGCAGCGGCAAAGACTCCGTCTTCACATGGTGTGCAATCTCCAGGCCCTGCTCATGCAAAATCTGGCGGGCCTGCTGCCACGAAACAGAAGGAATATGGTGAGACATCGTACCTCGTAAAAGTGTGTGCGGGACGCGCAACAGCGCGCGAGCTCAAAAACGCTACATGTACACGGTATCTAAAGCCAAGACTTATCACCTAGGGTACTCGTAGTCAGGCCCTAATATCACACTGCGGTAGCTCAGCTACTAATAGCTTGACCAAAGCGACGTCGTATAACCCAGCGCCTGCGCCTGCTCCCACGTATCAACATCGGCGGTATCAGCGGCAGACATCTGAACCGCAGTAGGGTTCAGACGACGCAAAAAAGAACGAACAGAAGCGTTGGTGGTGCCGGCCGAAAAGACCGAACGAATTGCCTCAAAACGGTAAATACCCACCAGCGGCTGATAGATACCCTCAGAAACACCCCAGAAACCTGCAGATGATTCAGCACCCTCAAATGATTCAGAATCAGTAGGGGAGAAGCCCGCCGTGCGCTCAGCACTTTGCGCCGCAGTAATCAGCTGTTGAACCGCCGGGGCAATACGCGGAGTATCCACACCCAAAATCAGGCACCAGTCGGGCACAGGAATCTGCGAGCGCTCGCAATCGGCCGCAATGCACTCCAAACCGGCATGAATCGCCGCGGCAGGACCCGAAAACGGCGGATCCTCACGAGTACGCAACACCCCCGACGGCAAGGGTAGGCTCTCAGGACCCACCACCACGCGCGGGGATGCGGCGGCCACCGCCTCCAGAGCACAATCCAGCAGAGTATTCGTACCATCAGACAGGGACGCCTTCGGCACGTGGTTCAGGCGGCGAGAAGCACCTCCGGCAACAACGACCGCGGCGCACGAAAAATCGCCCTCAGTAGGGGGCACGGAACCGGGCATTTTATCCGCCCGCATTATCCACCCGCAAAGGGAGGCAGAACGTCCACACGGTCGGCATCCTGCAGGGGCGCCTGCGTATCCGAGCGGGCACCATTGACCAGGAACGAGCACTGCTCCATGACCTGCGCAAGAGTCAGACCCGACGGGGTCGTACCCTCCAAGCTCTGACCCAGATGCTCAACGAGCGCGCCAAGAGTTGTCGACGGTAACTCAGCCAAAGGTACCGACAGCTGCGTGGTGCCCGCCGCAGAACGTGCGGCAGCGAAAAAATGAACCTGCATAATGCTCCTCAATCCTAAGTCAGGGGACAGCCGAAAATCACGGGCGCAAGATGCCAATAAAAAGCCTTATCCGCGCACCTTCGGCTGATGAATCAGCGGCTTTCCTAGCCACCAATAGCGCTCATCGAGCGGCTCGCCTTAGCGAACTCCTCAATATCGAAGTCAGCGTCTTCCTTACCGTGGGCGCGCGGCTTAAACCACATGCCCTCACGCCAGCGCAGAGCCAGCTGCTTATCGTCAGCACCGGAACGCAGAAGCTGCATCAAATCAGTCTCGGTGTCGGAGAACAAGCAGGAACGAATCTTACCGTCCGCCGTCAGGCGGGTGCGGGTGCATGCATTGCAGAACGACTCCGTGACCGAGGCGATAATACCCACACGGCCCAGCGACTCGGTACCGTCAGCAGGGAAGCCCGCCTCATCCAGGGCAGTACCGAGCGGGTACACCTCCCACAGCTGAGCGGGGGAGTCGCCGCGCGCCTCCGCCACCGAACCCAGAACATACTCAGCCGACAGTTTCTCGCGAATCTCAGCGGCGGTAATCGTGCCCTCACGGGTCCAACGGTTATCAGCATCCAGCGGCATCTGCTCAATGAAACGCAGCTGATAGCCGCCCGCCAACGCCCAACGCAGAAGCTCCGGAGCCTGATCATCATTCAGACCCGGCATCAGCACAGCATTAATCTTGATCGGCCACAGGCCAGCCTCCGCTGCACCATCGATGCCCTTGAGCACGGCGTCGAGCTTATCGCGGCGGGTCAACTCGGCAAAGGTTTCACGGCAAATCGTATCCAGAGAAACATTGATGCGGGTCAGGCCAGCCTCCGCCAGGGCGGTGGCACGTTTCTCCAAACCAATACCGTTCGTTGTAATAGCAAGCGGAACATCCGGATGCGCCTGATGGATACGGGCAATAATGTCCACCAAATCGGCGCGCACCAGCGGCTCGCCACCGGTAAAGCGGATCTCCTCAACGCCCAGTTCAGTAATCGCAATATCGGCAAGGCGCGCGATCTCCTCGGCGGAGAGCAGATTCTCCTTCGGGAGCCACTGCAAACCATCCGCCGGCATGCAATAAATGCAACGAAGATTACATTTATCGGTCAGAGAGATACGCAGATCCGTCGCCACGCGACCCCAACGGTCCAAGAGCGGACCGCTGTTCGTAATATTCGGGAGTTTACGCTGGGCCTTTACGCCACTCTCAGATTTTTGGGGCGTCACAAAAGCAGCCCCGTTACCCTCCGCAGAAGATAAGGTGCTTAACATTGGGCCCGCAATGAGCTCAGAAGAAGCTGAATTTGCCGTGTACGCCATGTAAAACCTATGTGGAAAATTTGCATATTTCAGGTGACAATATGATTATTCCATGTTCCGGCGCCCCGCACATAGTGTGTGCAGGGTAAGTTACAACTGCGCCACCGCAGACCACGTGACGAAAACAACGTGTACAAGCTAGGGGTGTACACAAAACTTCACACAGAGCCCGAACAGGAAAACACCTCACCACCGCAAGAGTACGAACCACCAAGGAAACAAATTTCATGAAGACCCCCCTCGCAGCCCTCAGCGCGCTCGCCGCCGCAACCCTCGCCCTCACCGGATGCGGCGCCACCCAGAGCTCCTCTTCGTCCACTGCCTCCGCATCGAGTAGCCAGGCTGGCTCCGGCAAGGTCGAAGTCTTTGCCGCCGCCTCCCTGAACAACGCAGGTGCAGACCTTGAAAAGGCATACGAAGCCGCCAACCCCGGCGTGGACGTCACCTTCGTCTACGAAGGCTCCGCAAAGCTCGTCAACCAGATTGAGCAGGGCGCAACCCCCGACCTGCTCATCACCGCAGACACCAAGAACATGGACAAGGCAAAGAAACTCGACCAGTTCTCCGACTCCGAAACCAACGTTCTGGTCACCAACAAGCTCGTTCTCGTCACCGCCGAAGGCAACCCCGGCAAGATCAACAGCCTCGACGACCTCAAGACCACCGACGGCGTCGTCGCAGTCTGCAAAGAAGACGTCCCCTGCGGCACCATCGCCCACCAGGAACTGAAGAAGCACGACATCACCCTCAAGAACGCAACCACCGAAAGCAAGGTCACCGACGTAGCCACCAAGGTCACCACCGGTAACGCCGATGCGGGCTTCATCTACACCACCGACCTCGCCGCCGCCAAGAAGAAGGGCGTCAACCTCGGCTCCGTCGAGCTGACCGATGTGGAACGCAACGAATACCCCGCGGCGCTCAGCAAGACCGGCTCTTCTTCCGAAACCGCGAAGAAGTTCAACGAATGGCTGAAGAACTCCGACGAGGCGAAGAAGATCCTCACCGAGTACGGCTTCAACACCGCACAGTAATTCAACACCGCCACAGTAGGGAACAACCCGCGTCTCATCACCCATGACAGACACTACCGCTACCCATCGCAACGCCGGAACCTCACGCACACCCGGAAGCAGGCTCTTCGCCTCCGTGCCCGTGCTCTTCCTGGTTCCGGCGTCGCTGGGTGTTTTCCTCATCGCCGGGCCGCTCCTCGGGCTCTTCCTCAATATCCCCTGGAACCAGCTCGGCAGCATCTTCACCCCGCAGGTGCTCGGGGCGGCAAACCTCTCCCTCAGTACTGCCGCCGCCTCCACCCTCATCTGCGGGCTTCTCGGTGCACCCCTGGCGCTCGTGCTCTCCAAAGTGCTCAACCGCTCGCGGCTGCACCGATTCGGGTCAGTTCTCTACGCCATCATCTACACCCCGGTGATTCTCTCGCCGGTTGTTTCCGGCCTCGGGCTGCTCTTCTTCTGGGGACGCAAGGGAATGATCGGCACCTACCTCTACCAGGCAGGAATCTCCATCCCCTTCACCCCCAACGCGGTGATTATCGCCCAGGTCTTCGTCGCCCTACCCTTCTTCGTTGCCACCGCAGTCACCACCCTGCAGGCTATTCCCCGCGAATACGAAGAAATCGCCCTCGTCGAAGGCGCTAAACCCGCAGAAATCACCTTCAAAGTGCTCCTGCCCCTCGCCGCGCCCGGCCTCGCCACCGCCTTCCTTCTCTCCTTCGCCCGAGCGCTTGGTGAATACGGCGCAACCGTCACCTTCGCCGGCAACGTCCAAGGAAAAACCCAAACCATACCCCTCGCCATCGACCTAGCCATCAACAGCAGCGACATCCCCAGCGCCCTCGGAAGCGCCCTGATACTCATCAGCCTCTACTTAGGAATCTTCGGGGTCCTCGGCCTGATCCGTGCCCTCAAAAAACTACGCGAAAGCACCCGATAAGCCGCTTCGTCACTTGCCCCACATACCGGCCGGCACATACCGGTCCTTAGGCGAAACTGCATTTACCAGCCCACAAAAACACACCTACACTAGTCATAACCGCCGCCGCACGATTGGAACCGCCATGATTGCCCCCGAATTCAACGGAACCCCCAGCACCGAGGAATACCGCGCCTACCTGGCGCTACTGCTGCGCGAAGTCTTCATCGGCACCGCAGAAACGGTTCCCCTCTACCACGCGGCAGGACGCATCCTCGCCCAAGACGTCACCGCACGCATGGACGTACCCAGCTTCGACAACTCCCAAATGGACGGCTACGCCCTCACCGCCGAAGCCGCAGAACGCGAAGACCGCATCTTCACCGTCGGACGCGAAATCCCCGCTGGCCGCCCCCTCCAACGTTCCCGCTCCTCTGACGACCTGACCTACCCCATCATGACCGGCGCGCCCATGCCTAAGGGCTACGACGCCGTCATCCCCGTCGAACAGTCTGAACGCATCGAATATCCCGACCTACCCGAGTCCTTCGGCCGCCCCAGCGAAAAGGTCAAACTCGCCCCCGGCAAGCCCGGACAATTCGTGCGCCGCCGCGGCGAAGACGTCGTCACCGGCCAGGTCCTCGCACGCGCCGGTGAACGCATCACCCCCGCCATGCTTGGTGCGCTCGCATCCCAGGGCTACGCACGCCTGACCGTTGCGGCTGGTCCTCGCGTGCTCGTGTGCACCGGCGGCGACGAGATCCTCTCCGGCGTTGAAGAAGATGGAAGCGCCACCACTCAGGAACTTGGCCAGGGCCAGATTTTTGACGCCAACGGACCCATGCTCACCGCCATGCTCCGCGAAGACGGAGCGGAGGTGCGCCGCATCGCTATCGGTGACGACCCGGTAGAGCTGGTGCACCGCCTCGTAGCAGAGTACGAGAGCTTCAAACCGGACATCATCATCACCTCGGGTGGTATTAGCCACGGCAAATACGAGGTGGTCCGTAACGCCATCGCCAAGGCACACGAAGCCGATATTCTGGTGCCCGTCTCCTGGTTTGGCCACGTCAGCCAGCAGCCCGGCGGCCCCCAGGGCGTGAACCTGCTCGACTTCAAGGGCCACCGCGTGCCCATGATCTCCTTCCCCGGAAACCCAGTGAGCACGCTCATCTCGTACGCGCTGATTCTGCGCCCCTACCTGCGTGCTGGCGGTCCCTACGGTGTGCCCTACGCGGTCGCCTCCGAACAAGCGACCTTGAATAACGCACCGCGAGGCGTGCTCGTCACCGAAACCCCGCTCACCGCACCGGCGGCCAAACGCCAGTTCCTGCGCGGCACCCTCGCCATGGTCGAGGTGGAACCCGGAACCTACCGGGTGGAGCTCTACCCGGACGTCCTCTCAGGCTCGCACCTGCTGCACCGCGCCGCCCAGGCGGACGTGCTCATCGAGCTGGCGCCCGGAACCACCTACACCGGGGGAGAGGCAGTGCCCTACCACCGCATTCGCCTCACCGATAACTAAGCGAAACACACCCGCGTTCTTCCTTGCGTGAACGACAAGGAATAATTGAGACTCATACTAAGTAACGATTCGCGGCAGAAGAATACCGCGCTGAAGCCAGGAGAAACGATGACCTCTACCTCGCAGCCCAACCAGGAACTGACCCACGTGCGCGCCGACGGCTCGGCGCACATGGTGGACGTTACGGAGAAGTCGGTCACCACCCGCACCGCTCTGGCTGAGGCGACCGTGCGCACCCGCGAAGATGTTATCGCCATGATTTTTGACGCTGACCTGCCCAAGGGTGACGCGCTTCCGGTTGCACGTGTTGCCGGCATCATGGGCGCTAAGCGCACCCCGGAAATCATTCCCCTCTGTCACCCGCTGCCCCTGGGCAAAATCACGGTGGACTTTGAGCGCGGCACTGATTTCGTGCGTATTGAGGCTTCCGTGAAGACCCGCGGCGTCACCGGCGTAGAGATGGAGGCGCTCACCGCCGTCTCCTCGGCAGCGCTGACCGTTTTCGACATGATTAAGGCAGTCGATAAGCACGCCGTCATCACCGATATCCGTGTTCTGGAGAAGAGCGGCGGCAAGTCCGGCGACTGGTCCGTCCGCGATAACTCCTAAGCTACGGCGGCACACCCCCTCGTCACCTGATAGATACAGAAAAGGAATTCCAATGAGTAGCGAAGACTACACCATGCCGGAGAACCTCACCGGCCTGGTCATTGTCGCCTCCACCCGCGCAGCCCGCGGCGTGTACGAGGATAAGTCCGGTCCCATCGCCGTGGAGTGGTTGCGCTCGCGCGGCTTTGACACCCCGGACGCCGTGGTCATTGAAGATCGCGATATTGTCGAGTACTTCAACACCCTGGTGGCCGAGGGCAAGAAGAACGGTAACCTGCCGACGTTCATCCTGACCAGCGGCGGTACCGGTCTGAACTCTGATGACCAGACCGTGGAGGCGGTTCGCCCTCACCTGGATAAGGAAGTTCCCGGCATTATGCATGCCTTCTGGATGAACGGTTTGAAGAACGTTCCTGCGGCGGTGCTTTCACGCGGCGTGGCGGGCGTCATTGACCGTACCTTCGTGATGACCCTGCCCGGTTCGCGCGGTGGCGTGAAGGACGGCGTGGCGACCCTCGACCCGCTTGTTGAGCACATTTGCCGTCAGATGGAGGACTACCATGACCACTAAGCCGCAGAAGGAAGAATCCCTGGACCACTCGGGCGCGCACGGTGCTGAGCCGAGCGGCTCGACCGTGGTGTTCACCGATATTACGGAGGCGCCCCTCGAGCCGCTGTACGCGGCGGCTAAGGCTGAGGTCATGACCGACGCTATGGGTGCCCTGGTAATTTTCGACGGCATTGTGCGCAACCACGATCACGGTAGTGCGGTACGCGGGCTGTCCTATAGCGAGCATCCGCAGGCTCGTGAGTATATTGCCGAGGTTGCCGCTGAGGTTGCCGCCGAGCTGGATGGCGTGCGTCTGTGGGCTGTGCACCGCGTGGGTCCGATTGCTATTGGCGAGTCGGCTCTGACCGTGATGGCGGCGGCTGCTCACCGTGGTCGCGCGTTTGATGCCTGCGAGCTGGTGGCTGACCGGGTGAAGGCTCGCGTGCCGATTTGGAAGGAACAGGAACTGCTCGATGGAAGCATCGAGTGGGTTGGCGTGGATACTTCGTCCGTCTAGCCTTCTGAATATTCTGAATATAAGCCTGTCAGGGGGATTTCTCTCGGGCAGGCTTATTCTCCTTGAAGCTTGGACCCCTAAAATTCAAACCATCTCTACTATTTGATGCGAGGAACCCCTATGTCTTCTCACACCTCTCGTAGCGCGAGCGAGCTCTCTGCCGCTGAGCGTGCGTTCTACTCTCGTCAGCTGATTCTGCCCGAAATGGGGTACGAAGCTCAGCTGGCACTCAAGCGTGCGCGAGTGGTGGTGCTTGGCGCTGGCGGTTTGGGTGCTCCCGCGCTGCTGTACCTGGCGGGTGCCGGGGTCGGTCAGATTGTGGTGGTTGATGATGACGTCGTGGATGCTTCGAATCTGCACCGCCAGGTGATTCATACGCACGCCAGGGTGGGTAATTCTAAGGCTGACTCTGCCGCTGAGTCTTTGCGCTCGCTGAATCCTTTTATTGAGGTTGTGCCGGTGCGTGAGCGTTTAACGGAGGCGAATGTTGATGATTTGCTGTCTGGCGCTGATTTGGTGCTGGATGGTAGCGATAATTTTGAGTCGCGTTATATGGTGTCGGCGGCGGCGGCGCGTGCTGGGATTGCGCATGTGTGGGCTGCGATTCTTGGCTTTGATGCGCAGTTGAGTGTGTTTTGGGCGGGACACGGTCCGGTGTATGAGGATTTGTACCCTCATGCTCCTGCTGCCGGTAGTGTGCCTTCGTGTAGTACTGCTGGCGTGGTGGGTGCTATGGCTGGCGTGGTGGGTGCTGCGATGGCCATGGAGGCAGTGAAGCTGCTGACCGGGGTGGGGGAGCCGCTCATGGGTGAGGTTGGCCTATATTCGGCATTAAGCGGAAGGTGGGAATATATACCTCTTGTAGCTAGCGTGCAAGCTGTACCTAAGAAAAGCGCTGTTTTGCCCCAAGAAACGAGTCATAAGCCCAAAAATCATGTAACAATTCGTAATATTTCTCAGGATTTTACAAGCTCTTCTGCTGACTCGAAACCCCGCTCGATGAGCGCTCAGGACCTTAAAAAGATGTCATCGGGTGAAAATATTGCCCTTTTGGATGTCCGTGAGCAGGTGGAGTTCAATGCCTTTGCGATTGACGGTGCCATTAACCTGCCCCTCACTGAATTGCTTGAAGCGGCTCGAAATGACTCTCTCAAAGCCCTGATTGAGCGTAAAATCCCCGCAAATGCCCAGAAAATCGTTATTTACTGCACCGGATACACCCGAACGGTTGAGGCGGCTCGTGAAATAGCGCCCCTGGAGGAGCGTTCTGTGTACATGCTTGAGGGTGGAATTTCCGCCTGGCTTACGGTCTAAAGCACCCTTATTTCGTATGAATTAGGCAAGGTTTTTATCTCGTATTTTCCATGCCAAATTTCCGATATATTGGGCAGTATGGAACAAGCATCACAGATTAAGGGCCCGGACGGCCCCCTTACCGATCAGCTGATTAAGTTCGGTAAGTTCTTCTCCCGCTGGGATGAGACTGAAGACGGCCGCGCCGTCTTCCGTGAAGGCGGCCGTGAAGGTGACGCCTTCTACCGCGACCGTTGGAGCCACGATAAGGAAGTTCGCTCTACCCACGGCGTGAACTGCACCGGCTCCTGCTCCTGGAAGGTGTATGTCAAGGATGGCATTATCACCTGGGAAGCACAGGAAACCGATTACCCCTCGGTTGGTCCCGACCGCCCCGAGTACGAGCCCCGCGGCTGCCCCCGCGGTGCAGCATTCTCGTGGTACACCTACTCTCCCACTCGCGTTAAGTACCCCTACGTTCGCGGTCTCCTGCTGGAGATGTACCGCGAAGCGAAGGCAATCCACAACGATCCCGTGGACGCCTTCCACTCCATCGTGTCCGACCCCGCCAAGCGTGCACGCTACGTTAACGCACGTGGTAAGGGTGGTCTGGTGCGCTCGACCTGGGCTGAGGCTCTCGAGCTGATGGCTGCTGCTCACGTGCACACCATTAAGTACTACGGTCCCGACCGCAACACCGGCTTCACCCCGATTCCGGCAATGTCCATGGTCTCCTTCAGCGCGGGTGTTCGCTACATCCAACTGATGGGTGGCGTGATGACCAGCTTCTACGACTGGTACGCCGACCTCCCCGTGGCTTCCCCGCAGGTCTTCGGTGACCAGACTGACGTTCCCGAGTCCGGTGACTGGTGGGACGCTGCATACCTCATCATGTGGGGTGCAAACGTTCCGCTGACCCGTACCCCGGATGCCCACTGGGTCTCCGAGGTCCGCTACCGCGGTACCAAGGTTGTCACCGTGAGCCCCGACTACGCCGACAACACCAAGTTCGCTGACGAGTGGCTGCCCGCACAGGCAGGTACCGACGCAGCGCTGGCAATGGCTATGGGCCACGTCATCCTTAAGGAGAACTACGTCGACCAGCGTGTCGAGTTCTTCGAGGACTTCTCCCTGACCTACACCGACCTTCCCTTCCTGGTCACCCTGGAAACCCGTGAAGACGGCATTAAGGTTCCCTCCAAGTTCCTGACTGCAGCTAAGCTCGCTGGCGAGGCTGAGCAGCCGAACGCTGACTTCAAGCCCGTCCTGATGGACCGCGAGACCGGCGAGGTCTTCGTGCCCAACGGCACCATGGGTCACCGTTACGCTCAGGAAGACCAGGGCAAGTGGAACCTGGACCTGCAGGGTCGTAAGCCGATTCTGTCGATTCGCGACCTGCCTCAGGGCCAGACTGCAGCTGCAGAGATCAAGATGCCGACCTTCGACAACCCGAAGGGCCACGGCGACGTCATTACCCGCGGCGTGCCCGTAACCTACGTTGATGGTCACGAAGTTACTACCGTCTTCGATATCATGCTGGCACAGTACGGTGTGGGTCGTGAGGGTCTGCCCGGTACCTGGGCTAAGGACTACGAGGACTGGAACGTTCAGAACACCCCGGCATGGCAGGAGCAGATTACTTCTGTCCCCGCCGAGGCTGTTATTCGCGTTGCCCGCGAGTTCGCCAAGAGCGCCCTGGATTCCGGCGGCCGCTCCATGGTCATCTTCGGTGCAGGTATCTGCCAGTGGTACCACGCTGACACCACCTACCGCGCTATCCTCGCTCTGCTGAACCTGACCGGTTGCCAGGGTCGCAACGGTGGCGGTTGGGCTCACTACGTGGGCCAGGAGAAGGCACGTCCGCTGACCGGTCTGACCAACATTGCGAACGCTCTGGACTGGAGCCGCCCGCCGCGTCACATGATCGGTACCGGCTTCTGGTACATGCACACTGACCAGTTCCGTCAGGACGCATACTCCACCGACTACCTGCAGTCCCCGCTGGCTAAGGGCGAGCTGCGCGACGTTCACACTGCTGACGTTGTGGCACGTTCTACCCGTATGGGCTGGATGCCGTTCTACCCGCAGTTCCCCGAGAACTCGCTGGATCTGGCAGACAAGGCAGAGCAGGCAGTGGCACGCGGCGAGGCTTCCTCGAACGCGGACTACATTGCACAGCGCCTGAACTCCGGTGACCTGGAGTTCTCCGTTGAGGACGTTGACAACCCCGTCAACTGGCCTCGTACCCTGACCCTGTGGCGTTCGAACCTGTTCGGTTCCTCCGCTAAGGGTGAGAGCTACTTCCTGAAGCACCTGGTCGGTAGCATGGACAACGTCCAGGGCTCCGACTCGGAGAAGCTGCCGAACGAAGTGAAGTGGGTTGAGGACGCGCCTCAGGGCAAGCTGGATCTGCTGGTCACCTCGGACTTCCGTATGACCTCCACGACCCTGCTGTCTGACATCGTTCTGCCGACTGCTACCTGGTACGAGAAGCACGATATCTCCTCGACCGATATGCACCCGTTCCTGCACGCGTTCTCCCCGGCAATTGACCCGCCGTGGGAGGCAAAGACCGACCACGAGACCTTCAAGGCACTGGCGTTTGAGTTCAGCCGCCTGGCTAAGAAGCACCTCGGCGTCCGTAAGGACATCGTTTCGGTCCCGCTGTTGCACGACACCCCCGGCCAGATTGCTCAGCCCGGCGGTCACGCACCCGACTGGAAGAACACCCCCGGTATGGTGGGCGTACCCGGCAAGAACATGCCGAACTTCGTCACCGTCGAGCGCGACTACGGCGCACTGTACGACATGTACACCACCGTTGGCCCGCTGTTCGATAAGCTCGGTGCAACCACCAAGTTCATCACTTACGACCTGAAGGACGAAGTCGCGAAGATGGCTAAGGAATTCGGCGTGATGGACTCCGGTAAGGGCGCAGGCCGTCCGGCACTGGATACCGACGTGAAGATTTCTGAAGCAATCCTCATGATTTCCGGTACCTCCAACGGTGAGGTCGCTGTCAAGGGCTTCAAGGAGCTTGAGAAGCAGACCGGTCTGCACCTGATGGACCTGGCAGAAGGTAACGAGGAACGTCGTATCACCTTCCCTATGACCCAGGCCGCACCGCAGCCCGTGATGACCTCCCCCGAGTGGTCCGGTTCGGAGACCGGTGGTCGCCGTTACGCTCCGTTCACCGTCAACATCGAGAAGAAGAAGCCGTTCCACACCCTGACCGGCCGTATGCACTTCTTCCTCGACCACGACTGGATGCACGAAATGGGCGAGGCTCTGCCGATTTACCGTCCGCCGCTGGATATGACCGGCCTGTACAACGAGCCTGAGCTCGGTACTACCGATGGTGTTTCGGTTGCTGTTCGCTACCTGACCCCGCACAACAAGTGGGCAATTCACTCGCAGTACTTCGATAACCACTACATGCTGAGCATGTTCCGTGGCGGTCCGACTGCATGGATGAGCCCGCAGGACGCTGAGAAGATTGGCGTCAAGGATGGCGAGTGGATTGAGTGTGTGAACACCAATGGTGTCTTCGTCGGCCGTGCGGTTGTTTCGCACCGTATGCCCGAGGGCGTTTGCTACGTCTACCACGCTCAGGAGCGTATGGTTAGCCCGAAGTCTGAAGTCACCGGTAAGCGCGGTGGTATTCACAACTCGGTGACCCGTATTCTTCTGAAGCCCACCCACATGATTGGTGGCTACGCTCACCAGGCGTTCGCCTTCAACTATCTTGGACCGACCGGTAACCAGCGAGACATCGTCTCGTACATCCGTCGCCGTAAGTCCCAGGAGGTAACTTTCTAATGCGCGTTATGGCACAAGTTGCTATGGTGATGGCGCTCGATAAGTGCATCGGCTGCCACACCTGCTCCGTGACCTGTAAGCAGGCATGGACGAACCGAGCCGGTACCGAGTACGTCTGGTTCAACAACGTTGAGACTCGTCCCGGCCAGGGTTACCCCCGCCGTTACGAGGATCAGGAGAAGTGGAAGGGCGGCTGGGTGCTGAACAAGCGCGGTCGTCTGGAGCTCAAGAGCGGTAACCGCTTCCAGAAGCTCTTCACGATCTTTGCTTCCCCGATTCAGCCCGAGCTGAACGACTACTACGAGCCCTGGACCTACGATTACCAGAACCTGACCAGTGCTCCTCTGGGTGATGACTTCCCGGCTGCTAAGCCGGTCTCCCTCATCACCGGTGAGGACACCAAGGTCGAGTGGGGTATGAACTGGGACGACAACCTGGCTGGTGCGACCGAGTACGGTCACCTGGACCCGCTGGTTGAGAAGGTTCGCAAGAAGGCTGAGGACAAGATTAAGTTCGAGTTCGAGCAGACCTTCATGTTCTACCTGCCTCGTATTTGTGAGCACTGCTTGAACCCCTCCTGCATGGCTTCTTGCCCCTCCGGCGCTATCTACAAGCGCGCTGAGGACGGTATCGTTCTGGTTGACCAGGACCGTTGCCGCGGTTGGCGTCAGTGCATCACCGGTTGCCCCTACAAGAAGGTGTACTTCAACCACAAGACGGGTAAGGCTGAGAAGTGTACCTTCTGCTACCCCCGTATTGAGGCTGGTATTCCGACCGTGTGTGCTGAGACCTGTGTTGGTCGTATGCGCTACATCGGTATCTTCCTCTACGATGCAGACCGCGTGACTGAGGCTGCTTCGGTTGAGGATGAGAAGGACCTCTACGAGGCTCAGCTGTCGCTGATGCTTGATCCTTCGGATCCGGCTGTGATTGAGCAGGCTCGTAAGAACGACATCCCCGATGCGTGGATTACTGCAGCTCAGAAGTCGCCCGTATACAAGCTGGCGAAGGAGTGGAAGGTGGCTCTGCCCCTGCACCCCGAGTACCGCACCATGCCGATGGTTTGGTACGTGCCGCCGCTGTCTCCGATTGTTGACCTGCTCAAGGAACAGGGCCACGATGCAGAGAACAGCAACAACCTGTTCGGCGCTATTGAGTCTCTCCGTATTCCGGTTGAGTACCTGGCTGAGTTGTTCACCGCTGGTGACACTGAGGTTGTTACTAACGTTCTGCGCCGCCTGGCTGCGATGCGTTCGTACATGCGTGACATCAACCTCGGTGGCGAAGGCAACGAGGAGATTGCTCAGGCAGTTGGCATGACTGGTCAGCAGGTGTACGAGATGTACCGCCTGATGGCTATCGCTAAGTACAACGAGCGTTACGTCATTCCGAAGGCTCACATGGAAGACGCCCACAACCTTGAGGAAATGGGCTGCTCCCTGAGCGTGGATGGCGGACCCGGCATGTACGGCGATGCGTTCAACGACATGGAGGGTCGCCCGACCCCCGTGTCTACCGGTGTCTACGAGGCTAACAACAAGGTCAGCTTGTTCAGCTGGGATGGTTCTTCCCGTCCTGACGGCCTCTTCCCGAATACCACCGGAAAGAAGTAATAAGTGGCTGGATTCTTTTCCAAGCTCATGGGCAAGGCCGGTTCCGAGGCTACTGTCTCGGAGCCGGCTCAGCCGGAGAACCCGTTTGATATCGATTACGGTCCCGGCGAGGATAAGGACTCGGTGATTTACCAGGTGAGCGGTATGCTCCTGGGCTACCCCGATGAGGAGACTCTGAAGGTTCTGCCTGAACTGGTGGAGATTACCGCTTCCACCCAGGATGAGGCTTTCATTGCTGCCGTTGATGCGGTTCAACAGTGGCTGACTTCTAAGGACCTGGAGGATGTGCAG
This sequence comes from Rothia sp. HMSC069C04, assembly GCF_001812895.1. Classification (NCBI taxonomy): domain Bacteria; kingdom Bacillati; phylum Actinomycetota; class Actinomycetes; order Micrococcales; family Micrococcaceae; genus Rothia; species Rothia sp. HMSC069C04. The sequence goes on along the minus strand of NZ_KV810736.1, from coordinate 332,027 downwards.
TCCGAGTACGTGCAGGAGTACGACCTTTCGCGTCGTCATTCTCTGCATCTGTCCTACTGGACCGATGGCGATACCCGCCGCCGTGGTGAGACTCTTCTGCGTTTTAAGCAGATGTACCGCGACTCCGGTATGTTGACCGTTTTGAATGGTGAGCTTCCGGACTACCTGCCGCTGGTGCTGGAGTTCTGTGCGTTGGTGGATCGCCGTAAGGGCCGTTCCGCTTTGCAGGCGTACCGTCCGTCCCTTGAGCTTCTTCGTCTGTCCATGAAGGACGGAAATCTGCCCCACTACGGGTTGTTGCAGAGCATCTGCGATACCCTTCCTGGCGTCTCTCCGGAGACTCAGGAGGAGGTCCAGAAGATGGCTGGCTACGGCCCTCCCGTCGAGACTGTTGGCCTGAATGGCTACGCTGATCATCAGCTGCTCCAGCAGGCTTCGGCTCGTTCTAACTAGTTTTATCCCTTGTGAGGAGACAACACGTGTACGTACTTGCTTCTGAGAACGCAGGACATGCTGCACAGGCTGTAGCCGATCCGGGTATTGTTGACATCCTGCTGTGGGGCGTTCTGCCCTATGTTGCACTGGTCATTCTGATTGGTGGCACCATCTGGCGTTACCGTACTGACCAGTTCGGATGGACTACCCGCTCGTCCCAGGTCTATGAATCGAAGCTGTTGCGCATCGCTTCGCCCCTGTTCCATTACGGTCTTGCGGCCGTTTTCCTTGGCCACGTTGGTGGTCTGGTGGTGCCTAAGGCATTCACCGACCTGGTCGTTTCGGATGACACTTACCACATTGTGGCGCTGGTCGGCGGTTCTGTTGCTGCGGTCGCAACCATTGTTGGTATGTTCGTTCTGATTGGTCGCCGTGTTTCGAACTCTCGTGTGCGTTCGGCTACCACTCGTAATGACGTTTTCATGTATGTCGTTTTGGTTCTGGTGATTCTCGCCGGTACTGCGGCTACTCTGATTTCGGCAGTGAACCCCTCGGGCGGTTTGCCTCCGGTGAATGGTCACGAGGTTCACTTCAACTACCGTGAGACCATTTCTGTGTGGTTCCGTTCGCTGTTCTACTTCCACCCTGAGGTAGCTTTGATGGTGAATATTCCCGTGGCTTTCAAGATTCACATCGTGGTGGCTATGGTTCTGTTCATCATTTGGCCCTTTACCCGCCTGGTGCACGCACTGACTGTGCCCCTGCACTACCTCTTCCGCCCCTACACCGTGTACCGCTCTCGTGGCGGCCAGCGTGTTGGTGCACGTCGAGGTTGGGATCCGGTAGGTACTCTCCCGCGTGAGCGCGCCGACCGCTAATACACATATCCATATTGCAAAAGAGGAAATATGAGCACCCCTGTTGCACCGAGCTACGACCTGAAGAATGGTCAGCTCCGTAACGTTCTGCTGGCAACGTTCATCTCGACCATTGGTTTCTGGGCATGGACCATCGTTGGCCCGCTGGCGAAGATGTACGCAAAGCAGATGCACCTGGACGCTGGTATGACCAGCCTTCTGGTTGCTATGCCGATTTTCATCGGCGCTATCGGCCGTATTCCCGTTGGTGGTCTGACTGACCGCTACGGTGGTCGTATTATGTTCACCGCTGTTCTGGCGATTAGCGCACCCCTGGTCTTCCTGGTTGGTGTTGCTGGTCAGATGAACTCGCTGCCCATGCTGCTTGTTGTGGCGTTCTTCCTGGGTATTGCGGGTACCGTGTTCGCTGTGGGTATTCCCTTCAGTTCCGCATGGTATGACGCTTCCAAGAAGGGTTTTGCGACCGGTGTGTTCGGTGCCGGCATGGTGGGTACTGCAATTTCTGCATTCGCTACCCCCCGCCTGGTGCAGGGTATTGGTTACTTCCAGACTCACGTTCTGATTGCTGTTATCTGTGCTGTAACCGCTGCTATCTCTTTCTTCTTCTTGAAGGATTCTCCGGCAACCATCGGCCGTGAGGTTACTCCGCTGATGCCGAAGATTGTTCAGGCATTCAAGGTGAAGACCACTTGGCAGCTGTGCTTCCTCTACGCTGTTGTGTTCGGTGCGTTCGTGGCATTCTCGAACTACCTGCCCACTTACCTGAGCAACATCTACAACTTCAACGCTAACGACGCTGGTATGCGTGCGGCTGGCTTCGCGGCTGCTGCCGTGATTGCTCGTCCCTTCGGTGGTGTGCTGGCTGATAAGTTCGGTCCGAAGATTATCACCCTCATCTCCCTGGGTGGTGTGGTGATCCTGGCAGTTATTACCGCGTTCCAGCCTGATGCTGAGCACGTGTATGGTGCTGTTTTCATCCTGATGGCTGCTCTTCTGGGTCTGGGCCACGGCTCGGTCTTCGGCTGGGTGGCTCGTGCGGCTGATCCGAAGAACGTTGGTGCGGTGTCCGGTGTGGTTGCTGCTGCTGGCGCTCTGGGTGGTTTCTTCCCGCCGCTGGTGATGGGTGCAACCTACAACCAGGCTGAGAACAACTACTTCATCGGTCTGATGCTGCTGGCCGTGACCGCGTTCCTCGCCTTCCTGTCGGCATTCCTCGTGCCGCACGGTGGCAAGCCTAACCACGCTAAGTAGGGTCTTCTAGTACATCCTTCTGCAGGGTGTATATGAAGTTTGCTTTGACTGAGTCCGGCTCGTTTTCTCTTCGGAGGGAACGAGCCGGACTTTGTGCTTTTCTGCTGTTTTGTCCTCTAACAGGGGTGGGCTTTGGCGGGGCAGAAGAGTTTGATGTTTGGGCATGTCGAATGTTGGTAAAGCTGGCGAAACTTTGTGGAGATGTGGGACACTTTAAAGTGTTCGACTCGTCGCAATAGCGCGACGTGACCCCTCTACGGTTTGCGCCGACCAATAGGAGAATCCTATGTCCTTTATTGATCGTCATCTCGGCCCCCGTTCCGCAGACGCAGAGCAGATGCTCGAAACCCTGGGATACTCTTCCCTGGATGCGCTGATGGACGCTGTCGTCCCCTCCCAGATTCGCCTTGACGGCGAATTGCAGCTGCCTGCTCCGCTGTCGGAGCATGAGGCTCAGGCAAAGATTGCCGGCTACGCTGCGAAGAATAAGGTTCTCGCCCAGATGATTGGTGCCGGATACTATGACGCTGTAACTCCCGCGGTTCTGCGCCGTAACATTCTGGAAAACCCCGGTTTCTACACTTCTTACACCCCGTACCAGGCTGAGATTTCTCAGGGCCGCCTGGAGGCTCTGCTGAACTTCCAGAACACCGTGATGGAGCTGACCGGCCTGGAGATTGCAAACTCCTCCCTGCTGGATGAGGCGTCCGCAGTGGCTGAAGCAGCTGTCATGATGCACCGTGCAAACCGCAAGGTGAAGAACGGCTTCTTCGCTATTGACTCCCGTTGCCTGCCTCAGGTTATTTCGGTGACTCGTGGACGTGCAGAGATGCTCGGCATTCCTTTCGTGATTACTGATTTCTCTGAGGGTCTGCCCGAGGGTGACCTGTACGGTGTCATCCTGGCGTACCCCGGCAATGAAGGCGATATCCGCGATATTGAGCCGTTGATTAAGGCTGCTAAGGAGCGTAACGCTCTGGTTACCGTTGCTGCTGACCTGCTGGCTCTGACCCTGCTGAAGTCCCCTGGTGAGCTGGGCGCTGATATCGCTGTGGGTAATACTCAGCGTTTCGGTCTGCCTTTCTTCTTCGGTGGCCCCCACGCTGCGTACATGGCTGTTCACAAGGGTATGGAGCGTACCATGCCTGGCCGTCTGGTGGGTGTTTCTAAGGACTCTGCCGGTAAGCCTGCTTACCGTCTGGCTCTGCAGACTCGTGAGCAGCACATCCGCCGTGAGAAGGCTACTTCCAATATTTGTACTGCTCAGGCTCTGCTGGCGATTGTTGCTGGCGCTTACGCGATGTACCACGGTCCTGAGGGCCTGCGCGCTATCGCGAACCGCCTGCACACCAACGCCGCTCGTGTTGCTACCGCGCTGAAGGCTGCGGGCTACGGTATCGCCCACGATACTTTCTTCGACACCGTTGTGGTGGAGGCTGCTGGCCGTGCTGACGAGCTGGTTGCGAAGGCTCTGGAAGCTGGCGTGAACATCCGCCGCTTCGACGAGAACCGTGTTGGTATTTCCGTGGGTGAGTCTCATGGTGAGGAGCTGCTCAAGGGCCTGGTTGAGGCTCTGGGCGGCACCCTGGGTGAGGCAGATGCACAGTACGATCTGCCCGCTGAGCTGCTGCGTACCGATGAGTACATGCAGCACCCGATTTTCCACAAGTACCGCTCCGAGACCGAGATGATGCGCTACCTGCGTCACCTCGCTGATAAGGACCTGGCACTTGACCGCACCATGATTCCGCTGGGTTCGTGCACCATGAAGCTGAACGCGGCCGCTGAGATGGAGCCCATCTCCTGGCCTGAGTTCGCGAACATCCACCCGCTGGTCCCGGAGGACCAGGCAGAGGGCTGGCACGAGCTGATTAAGGATTTGAGCGAGTGGCTGGTTGCTATTACCGGTTACGATGCTATCTCGCTGCAGCCGAACTCGGGTGCGACCGGTGAGTACGCTGGTCTGCGCGCTATCCGTTCCTTCCATGAGGCTAACGGTGACCACGAGCGCGATACCGTCCTGATTCCGCTGTCTGCTCACGGCACCAACGCGGCATCTGCTGCTCTGGCTGGTCTGAAGGTTGCCGGTGTGGCAACTGCGGCTGACGGTTCGATTGATGTTGACGACCTGAAGGCAAAGATTGAGAAGTACGGCCCCAAGGTTGCCGGCATCATGATTACCTACCCTTCCACTCACGGTGTGTTTGAGGAGCAGGTTGCTGAGGTTTGCCAGCTGGTTCACGAGGCTGGCGGCCAGGTGTACCTGGATGGCGCGAACCTGAACGCTCAGATGGGCTTCGCTCAGCCCGGTAAGTTCGGCGGCGACGTTTCGCACCTGAACCTGCACAAGACCTTCTCCATTCCTCACGGTGGTGGCGGCCCCGGTGTTGGCCCGCTGGCTGTTCGTGAGCACCTGGCGAAGTTCCTGCCCGGCGACGCATACCGCGCTGATGCTGAAGGTAAGCTCCCCAACGATGCTGCACTGCCGATTTCTCAGGCGTTCTTCGGTTCTGCCGGTGTTCTGCCGATTAGCTGGATGTACATTGCGATGACTGGTGCTCAGGGTCTGAAGGACTCTTCGCAGTACGCGGTGCTGAACGCTAACTACATTGCGAAGAAGCTCAACGACAAGTACCCGGTGCTGTACACCGGCCCCGGCGGTCTGGTCGCTCACGAGTGCATCCTGGACCTGCGTCAGCTGACCGATCAGTCTCACGTGACTGCTGAGGACGTCTGCAAGCGTCTGATGGACTTCGGCTTCCACGCTCCGACTCTGGCGTTCCCGGTTCCGGGCACCCTGATGGTTGAGCCGACTGAGTCTGAGTCGAAGGAAGAGCTGGACCGCTTCATTGAGGCAATGGAGACCATCTACGACGAGATTATCGAGGTGGCTGAGGGCAAGGTCGCTGTGGATGATTCGGTTCTGCGCAACGCACCGCACACCGTTGATGTGGTGAGCGCTGATGAGTGGGATCGCCCCTACAGCCGTACTCAGGCAGCTTTCCCTGTCCCGAGCCTGCGCGCTAACAAGTACTTCACCTCGGTGGGTCGTATTGATGGCGCTGGCGGTGACCGTAACTTCGTGTGCGAATGCCCCCCGATGGAGGCTTTCGACCTGGAAGCATAAGGAGCCTGTAACGCTCCTGGGTAGGCTGTAGCGGTCTACCTGCCTCACCCGTCCTCAGGTTTCTGGGGGCGGGTGGGGGTCGCCTCCGCAGCGTATCTCGTGTCTGTGGGGGTGAACTAAATCTACGACGATTGAACGATAACAGCACAAGGCTGTGCGTGAGGAGAACCTAATGTCCCCCAAGAAGACCTCCCTGTACCCGGTTCACGAGAAGCTGGGCGCTTCTTTCACCGACTTTGGTGGCTGGGATATGCCCCTGAAGTATGCTAACGACGTTGCTGAGCACGAGGCTGTCCGTACTCGTGCCGGTATTTTCGACCTGTCTCACATGGGTGAGTTCCGTGTGACCGGCCCGGATGCGGGTGCGTTCCTGGATTACGCTCTGGTGTCGAACATGTCCGTTCTGAAGGTTGGTAAGGCGAAGTACTCGATCCTGGTCAACGATAAGGGCGGCGTGATTGACGACCTGATTACTTACCGTCTGGGCGATGAGGAATTCATGGTCGTTCCGAACGCTTCGAACATTGACACTGACTTCGCGGCGATGAGCGAGCGCCTGGGCGATTTTAACGTTGAGTTTGTGAATGAGTCGGATCAGACTTCTCTGGTGGCTGTTCAGGGTCCTCGTGCTGAGGAGATTCTGCTGGCTGCTGGTGTTTCTGATGAGGAGGCTGTCCGCGAGCTGAAGTACTACGCTTCGGTGCCGCTGACTGTTGCCGGTGTTGATGTTCTGCTGGCTCGTACCGGTTACACCGGTGAGGACGGCTTCGAGCTGTTCGTTCCGAATGAGAACGCTGTTGAGCTGTGGGATAAGCTGGCTGCTGCTGGTGAGCCTTTCGGTATGATTCCTGCCGGCCTGGCCTCTCGTGACTCCCTGCGTCTTGAGGCTGGTATGCCGCTGTACGGTCATGAGCTGGGTCTTGAGATTACTCCGTTTGAGTCCGGTCTGGGCCGTCTGGTCGAGATTGCTCTGGAGAAGAAGGCGGCTGACTTCGTTGGTCGTGAGGCTCTGACTGAGCTGGCTAAGAGCGAGTCGAAGCGCATCCTGGTTGGTTTGAAGGCTCAGGCGAAGCGTCCTGCTCGTGCCGGTTCTAAGCTGGTGGATGCTGAGGGCAATGAGATTGGTGAGGTTACCTCCGGTATTCCTTCCCCGACTCTGGGCTTCCCGATTGCTATGGCGCTGGTGAACCGTGAATTCTCTGAGGTTGGTTCTACTGTGGATGTTGATATCCGCGGTAAGCGTGCTCCGTTTGATGTTGTGGCTCTGCCGTTCTACAAGCGTGAGAAGTAAGAGTTTTTCTGCAGGTAATCTGTAGGGTAGAGGCGTCGTGTCCTGTGTGGGCACGGCGCCTTTTCTGCGCCGTGAGGTGGGCATTGAACGGTGGGGGAGAGCGCGAGGTGTTCTGAGCCTTAGTTTGTGCTGGTTCTGAAGTGCGTTAGGATTAGAGCGGCCAGTCAAGGGTGATTGTCCGCACTTATAGACCGCAGATTGATGTGTGGTTCCTCCGTTGAGGGGCGCGTATCTTTTGGTGCGGTGCACAGACATTTTTATTTGAAGGACAGAACGTGGCTATTAACCAGAGCGCGCCCAGTAGCGTGCAGAAGAAGGCAGAGGCTCTGCCGTATGACATCAGTGTTTTTGAGATGTTCAGCATTGGCGTGGGTCCTTCGAGCTCGCATACGGTCGGTCCGATGCGTGCTTCGAATCGTTTTGTGGCGGAGCTGATTGATGAGGGCCTGCTGAATCGTGTGACGGGTGTGCACGTGGATCTTTATGGTTCGTTGGCGGCTACGGGTGCCGGTCACGGCACGATGAGCGCGGCGTTGAAGGGTCTGTGCGGTTTTGTGCCTGAGACGATCAATATTGCTGATTCTGAGGCGATGATTGAGCGCAATAGCGTGGATGGTACTTTGCCGCTTGCTGGTTATCCGTCCTCTGCGTACGGTGTGACTGCGCCCGGTGGTGAGGAGCAGAAGGTGTACGGCCCGGTGGTGAATTACCGTGAGCTGGATATGACTCTGCGTCCATTGACGGTTCTTCCGCGCCATACGAACGGTATGAAGATTGCGGCGTTTGCGGGTGAGCAGCTGCTGTTGGAGCGCACTTACTATTCGATTGGTGGTGGATTCATTGTTGAGGGTGATGAGGAGGCGACCGGCGGTGCGTCACTGATGAACCCTCCGTATCCGTTTGGTTCGGCTACTGAGCTGCTGGAGATGGCGAATGAGTCTGGTCTGTCGATTGCGCAGTTGAAGATGACGAATGAATGTTCTCTGCGTTCGGAGCAGGAGGTCCGTGATGGCATCTTGCATATCTACCGTGTGATGAAGGAGTGCATTGGCTCTTCTCTGGCGCGTGTGGGTTATTTGCCGGGGCCTCTGAAGGTGCGTTGCCGTGCGGGTGCGTGGCATCGTGATTTGATGGTGGAGGATCCTTCGAAGTCTCCTGAGTTCGCTATTGACTGGGTGAACCTGATTGCTTTGGCGGTCAATGAGGAGAACGCTTTTGGTGGTCGTGTGGTGACTGCTCCGACGAATGGTGCTGCGGGTATTATTCCTGCGGTGCTGCATTACGCGATGAATTACACGCAGGGTATCCGCCATTGCGGTCAGGCTGCTCGTGATCAGGCGGTTGTTGATTTCTTCTTGGCGTCTGCTGCTGTGGGTGTGCTGTATAAGAAGCGCGCGTCGATTTCTGGTGCTGAGGTGGGTTGCCAGGGTGAGGTGGGCAGTGCCTCCTCGATGGCTGCTGCTGGTTTGGCGCAGGTGATGGGTGGTACTCCCGAGCAGGTCGAGAATGCGGCTGAGATTGCGATGGAACACAACCTGGGTCTGACGTGTGACCCGGTGGGTGGTTTGGTGCAGATTCCGTGTATTGAGCGTAATGCGATGGCTGCGTCGAATGCTGTGACGGCGGCTCGTATGGCGTTGCGTGGTGATGGTACGCACCGTGTGTCGTTGGATCAGGTGATTGAGACGATGCGTCAGACCGGTTTGGATATGTCTCACCGTTATAAGGAGACGTCCATGGGTGGTTTGGCTGTGAATGTGGTGGAATGCTAGGTGCACGCTGCGGCAGGTTTGCACTCCTGATGAGGGTGTGGTAGACAGAAGGGCTTTCTTCCTGTATCGTTAGTATTTACGCTTTCCCTAACCTTTGTGCCTTCATATAGCGGTGGGCACGGGCTGAAGGTGACGTTTTTCCGTCCGACTCTATAGCTTCGAGCACCGTTTTATTCGGGGGCTGAGGTTGTCGTGTCGCCGGTAATGTCGCCGGGAGGCTGATTGCTAACAGACATGTCTGTGGAAGGATCCCCATTTTGGTCGCTTCGAGCACCTCTAACCATGACGCCGCTAACGGCGCAGAGAACGTCTCGCGCCGAATTTCATTCGCGAAGATTAACGAACCGCTGAAGGTTCCCAACCTGCTTGCTATCCAGACCGATAGCTTCGACCGCCTCGTTGGTAACGAGCGCTGGGCGGAGCGTCTGGAGAAGGCGCAGGCTGCTGGTGACACTTCTGTCCCCGCTCAGTCCGGTCTGGCTGAGATTTTTGAAGAAATCTCCCCGATTCGTGACTTCCAGGAGACTATGCAGCTCTCCTTCTCTGAGCCTGAGTTTGCTGACCCCAAGTACTCTGTTGAGGAGTGCAAGGACCGTGACGCAACCTACTCGGCTCCGCTGTACATTAAGGCTGAATTCATGAACCTCGCTACCGGCGAGGTCAAGCAGCAGACCCTGTTCATGGGTGACTTCCCCCTGATGACCGAGGCCGGTACCTTCGTTATTAACGGTACTGAGCGTGTGGTCGTTTCTCAGCTGGTGCGTTCCCCCGGTGCTTACTTCGAGAAGGCTCCGGACCGTACCTCCGATAAGGACATTTACTCTGCCCGCGTGATTCCTTCCCGCGGTGCATGGTTCGAGCTTGAGATTGATAAGCGCGACCAGGTTGGCGTGCGTCTGGACCGCAAGCGTAAGCAGTCCGTGACTGTTCTGCTGAAGGCTCTGGGCTGGACCGAGTCCAAGATCCTGGCTGAGTTCGGTCAGTACGACTCCATCCGCGCAACCCTGGAGAAGGACTCCGTCAAGGACCGCGACGAGGCTCTGCTGGACATCTACCGCAAGCTGCGTCCGGGTGAACCCCCGACGGTTGAAGCTGCCCAGGCTCTGCTGGACAACATGTACTTCACCCCGCGTCGCTACGACCTGGCGAAGGTTGGCCGTTACAAGCTGAACCGTAAGCTCGGTGTGGACGTTCCCATGGATTCTCCCGAGGCTTCCGTTCTGAGCCAGGACGACATCGCTCAGATGATTCGTTACCTCTGCGCTCTGCACGCAGGCGAGACCAGCATCCCCGGCGTCCGTGACGGCGAGGAGATCTCCCTCAAGATTGATATCGACGACATCGACCACTTCGGTAACCGTCGTATCCGCACCGTGGGCGAGCTGATTGAGAACCAGATCCGTACCGGTCTGTCCCGTATGGAGCGCGTGGTTCGCGAGCGCATGACCACCCAGGACGTGGACGCTATCACCCCGCAGTCCCTGGTGAACATCCGCCCCGTCGTGGCGGCTATCAAGGAGTTTTTCGGTACTTCTCAGCTGTCGCAGTTCATGGACCAGAACAACCCGCTGGCAGGTCTGACCCACAAGCGTCGTCTGTCCGCACTGGGCCCGGGCGGTCTGTCCCGTGACCGTGCAGGCATGGAAGTTCGAGACGTCCACCCCTCGCACTACGGTCGTATGTGCCCCATTGAAACCCCTGAAGGCCCGAACATTGGTCTGATTGGTTCGCTGGCAACCTACGGTCGCATCAACTCCTTCGGTTTCATTGAGACCCCCTACCGCGTGGTGACTGATGGCCGCGTGACCGATGAGGTCCGCTACCTGACTGCTGACGACGAGAAGTCTGTTGTTATCGCACAGGCAAACGCACCGCTGAACGCTGACCGCACCTTCGCTGAGAACGAGGTTCTCTGCCGTGCGGGCGATGGTTCTGGCGAAGCTGTTCTGGTTGCTCCCGGCGCCGTTCAGTACATGGACGTCTCCCCGCGCCAGATGGTGTCTGTGGCTACCGCCCTGATTCCTTACCTGGAGCACGACGACGCTAACCGAGCACTGATGGGTGCTAACATGCAGCGTCAGGCTGTGCCCCTGCTGGAGTCTGAGGCTCCCGTGGTCGGTACCGGTATGGAGAAGTACGCAGCACTGGACTCCGGTGACTCTGTGCTCGCGAAGAAGCCCGGTGTGGTTTCCTCCGTGGACGCTAAGACCGTTATCGTCCGTAACGACGACGGCTCTGTCTCCACCTACCCGATCATGAAGTTCTCCCGTTCGAACCCGGGTAACTGCTACAACCAGCGCGTTGTGGTGAAGGAAGGCCAGCGCGTCGAATACCGCGACGTTATCGCTGACGGCCCCTCCACCGACGGCGGCGAGCTGGCACTGGGTAAGAACCTGCTCGTGGCATACATGCCGTGGGAAGGTCTGAACTACGAGGATGCGATTATCCTCTCCCAGCGTATGGTTTCTGAGGACGTGCTGACCTCGATTCACATTGAGGAGCACGAGATTGACGCCCGCGACACCAAGCTGGGCCCCGAGGAGATTACCCGCGACATTCCGAACGTGTCCGAGGATGTTCTCTCGGCTCTGGACGAGCGCGGCATCATCCACATCGGTGCTGAGGTTGAGGCTGGCGACATCCTCGTCGGTAAGGTCACCCCCAAGGGCGAGACCGAGCTGACCCCCGAGGAGCGCCTGCTGCGCGCAATCTTCGGCGAGAAGTCTCGCGAGGTTCGCGACACCTCCCTGAAGGTTCCTCACGGCGAGTCCGGTACCGTCATCGGTATCCGCATCTTCGACCGCGAGAGCAACGATGAGGACGATCTGCCCCCGGGCGTGAACCAGCTGGTCCGCGTGTACGTGGCTCAGAAGCGTAAGATTACCGACGGCGACAAGCTTGCAGGCCGCCACGGTAACAAGGGTGTTATTTCCAAGATTCTGCCGATTGAGGATATGCCCTTCCTGGAAGACGGTACCCCCGTGGATGTCATCCTGAACCCGCTGGGCGTGCCCGGTCGTATGAACATTGGTCAGGTTCTGGAAGTCCACACCGGTTGGCTGGCTAAGCAGGGTTGGAAGATTGAGGGCGAGCCCGAATGGCTCAAGCACATGCCGAACTTCCCGAAGGAATCCGGCCCGACCCGCCTGGCAACCCCGGTGTTCGACGGTGCCCACGAGGACGAACTGTTCGACCTCATGGATCACTCGAACCCGAACCGCGATGGCGACCGTCTGATCAACCGTTCCGGTAAGGCACGTCTGATTGACGGCCGTTCCGGTGAGCCGTTCCCGGACCCGATTTCGGTTGGTTACCAGTACATCCTGAAGCTGCACCACCTGGTGGATGACAAGATTCACGCTCGTTCCACCGGTCCGTACTCGATGATTACCCAGCAGCCCCTGGGTGGTAAGGCGCAGTTCGGTGGTCAGCGCTTCGGTGAGATGGAAGTGTGGGCGCTGGAGGCATACGGCGCCGCATACACCCTGCAGGAAATCCTGACCGTCAAGTCCGATGACGTGGCGGGCCGTGTGAAGGTTTACGAGGCTATCGTGAAGGGCGAGAACATCCCTGAGCCGGGTATCCCCGAATCCTTCAAGGTTCTTATCAAGGAAATGCAGTCTCTGTGCCTGAACGTCGAGGTGCTCTCCACCGACGGCAAGATTATTGAGATGAGCGACTCGGAGGAAGAAGGCTTCCGGGCAGCAGAAGATATGGGCGTGAGCCTGACCCACGACGAGCCTAGCTCCGTCGACGAGGCATAAGCACCGCCTCCTTCTAGGGTGGGGAACCCCGCATGCGCTCGCGTGCGTTGTGGGGTTCCCGCCCGCTAACCCAAGTCTTCAGAAACTTACAGAAAGAGATTAGGACCGATATGTCCAACGAATCTTCGCTTGGTTTGATGCGAATTGGCCTCGCCACCGCCGACGACATCCGTCGTTGGTCCTTTGGTGAGGTTAAGAAGCCCGAGACCATCAACTACCGTACCCTGAAGCCCGAGAAGGACGGCCTCTTCGACGAGCGTATCTTCGGCCCCACCAAGGACTGGGAGTGCTACTGCGGTAAGTACAAGCGCGTGCGCTTCAAGGGCATTGTGTGTGAGCGCTGTGGTGTTGAGGTGACCCGCTCTAAGGTACGTCGTGAGCGTATGGGTCACATTGAGCTGGCTGCTCCTGTTACCCACATTTGGTACTTCAAGGGTGTTCCTTCCCGCCTGGGTTACCTGCTGGATCTGGCTCCGAAGGACCTGGAGAAGGTCATTTACTTCGCTGCGTACATGATCACTAAGGTTGACGAGGAAGCTCGTCATGAGGATCTGCCGATGCTGCAGGCTGCTCACGACCGTGAGAAGCAGGAGCTTGAGGCTGCTCTGAACGCTGACGTGAACGCTATTAGCCGTGAGGTTGAGGCGGAGCTGGCTCGTATTGAGGCTGAGGGCGGCAAGGCTGCTGAGAAGCGTAAGCTGCGCGATAACGCTGAGCGTCAGCTCGCGTCGGTGCGTAAGCGTTACGAGCGTGAGGCTGAGCACCTGGAGCGCGTGTGGGATCGCTTCAAGAACCTGAAGGTCGCTGACCTTGAGGGCGATGAGGCGCTGTACCGTTCCATGATTGATAAGTACGGCCTGTACTTTGAGGGCGCGATGGGCGCAGAGGCTATTAAGAAGCGTCTGGAGTCCTTCGACCTGGAGGCTGAGGCTGAGGCTCTCAAGGAGATCATTCAGACCGGTAAGGGTCAGAAGAAGACCCGCGCTCTGAAGCGTCTGAAGGTTGTTAACGCCTTCCTGACCACCGATAACTCCCCGTTGGGTATGGTTCTGGATGTTGTTCCGGTTATTCCGCCGGAACTGCGCCCGATGGTTCAGCTGGACGGTGGCCGTTTCGCGACCTCCGACCTGAACGACCTGTACCGTCGTGTGATTAACCGTAACAACCGTTTGAAGCGTCTGCTGGAGCTGGGTGCTCCCGAGATTATCGTGAACAACGAGAAGCGTATGCTGCAGGAAGCTGTGGACTCGCTGTTCGATAACGGTCGTCGCGGTCGCCCGGTGACTGGCCCCGGTAACCGCCCCCTGAAGTCTCTGTCTGACATGCTGAAGGGTAAGCAGGGTCGTTTCCGTCAGAACCTGCTCGGTAAGCGTGTTGACTACTCGGGTCGTTCCGTGATTGTGGTTGGTCCTCAGCTGCAGATGCACCAGTGTGGTCTGCCCAAGCAGATGGCTCTGGAGCTGTTCAAGCCCTTCGTCATGAAGCGTCTGGTGGAGCTGAGCCACGCTCAGAACATTAAGAGCGCTAAGCGTATGGTTGAGCGTTTCCGCCCGCAGGTTTGGGACGTTCTGGAAGAGGTTATTGCTGAGCACCCGGTTCTGCTGAACCGTGCACCTACCCTGCACCGCCTCGGTATTCAGGCGTTTGAGCCGAAGCTGGTTGAGGGTAAGGCTATTCAGCTGCACCCGCTGGTTTGCTCTGCGTTCAACGCTGACTTCGATGGTGACCAGATGGCAGTTCACCTGCCGCTGTCTCCCGAGGCTCAGGCTGAGGCTCGTATCCTCATGCTGTCCTCGAACAACATCCTGAAGCCGTCGGATGGCCGCCCTGTGGCTGTTCCTTCGCAGGATATGATCATTGGTCTGTACCACCTGACTACTCCTCGCGAGGGCCAGAAGAACGAGGGTCACGCATTCTCTTCGGTGTCTGAGGCTCTGATGGCGATGGATCGTCACGAGATTGAGCTGTACACCAAGGTGAAGATTCGCCTTGAAGGTGACCAGTTTGTTGCTCCTGAGGGCTGGGAAGCTCCTGAGGGTTACAAGGCTGGCGACCCCGTGCTGCTGGACTGCACCGTTGGTCAGGTTCTGTTCAACCAGGCTCTGCCGAAGGATTACCCCTGGTTCTCCGGTGTGGCAGATAAGAAGGGCCTGGGTAGCCTGATTAACGATCTGGCTGAGCGTTACCCAATGGATGTTGTGGCTCGTGCTCTGGACAACCTGAAGAACTCCGGTTTCTACTGGGCTTCTCGTTCGGGCGTGACCGTGGCTGTTTCCGATATTGCTACTCCCGCTGAGAAGCCGGCAATTATGGAGCGCTACGAGAAGCAGGCTGCTGCAATTCAGGACGACTTCGAGATCGGTACCATCGATGACGAAGAGCGTCGTCAGGAGCTGATTAAGGTTTGGACCGAGGCTACCGACGTGGTTGCAGAGGCTATGCGTGAGAACTTGAGCTCTCACGGTGGTCTGAACACCATTTACCGTATGGTGACCTCCGGCGCACGTGGTAACTGGATGCAGGTCCGTCAGATTGCGGGTATCCGTGGTCTGGTGTCGAACCCGAAGGGTGAGATTATGCCTCGCCCGATTAAGTCCTCGTACCGTGAGGGCCTGTCGGTTCTGGAGTACTTCATCGCGACCCACGGTGCACGTAAGGGTCTGGCTGATACCGCGCTGCGTACCGCTAACTCGGGTTACCTGACTCGTCGTCTGGTGGACGTTTCGCAGGACGTTATCGTTCGCGAGCACGACTGTGGCACTCGCCGCGGTTTGGTTCTGCCTCTGATTGATGAGGATGGCGGTCTGCACCAGGATGTTGAGACTTCGATTCACGGTCGTACCCTTGCGGTTGACGTGAAGGACGAGGCTGGCAACGTTCTGGCTGCTGCTGGTTCCGATGTCTCTGATGAGCTCATTGAGAAGCTCTTCAAGGCAGGCGTGAAGGATGTTCGCGTCCGTTCGGTTCTGACCTGTGAATCCGCTATTGGTGTGTGTGCACTGTGCTACGGCCGTTCGATGGCTTCGAACGTTCTGGTGGACATTGGTGAGGCTGTTGGTATTATTGCGGCTCAGTCGATTGGTGAGCCCGGTACCCAGCTGACCATGCGTACCTTCCACACCGGTGGTGTGGCTTCGGCTGACGATATTACTCAGGGTCTGCCCCGTATTCAGGAGCTGTTCGAGGCTCGTACTCCCAAGGGTGTTGCCCCGATTTCTGAGGTGTCTGGTCGCGTGACTATTGAGGATACCGAGAAGTCCTACAAGATTGTGGTGACCCCGGACGATGGTTCCGAGCCCCAGTCCTACACTGTTCTGCGTCGTGCAGCTTCTAAGCTGCAGAACGGCGATCACGTTCAGGTTGGCGATCAGCTGGCTACCGGTTCTGTTGATCCGAAGGAGGTTCTGCGTATTCGTGGTCCTCGTGAGGCTCAGAAGCACCTGGTGAGCGAGGTTCAGGGCGTGTACAAGTCGCAGGGTGTGGAAATCCACGACAAGCACGTTGAGGTTATTGTTCGCCAGATGCTGCGTCGCGTGACCGTGATTGAGTCCGGTGATACCGATCTGCTGCCTGGTGAGCTGGTTGATAACATTGCTTTCCAGACTGCTAACCGTAAGGCACTGGTTGAGGGTAAGAAGCCCGCAGCTGGCCGTCCGGAAATGATGGGTATTACCAAGGCTTCGCTGGCTACCGAGTCCTGGCTGTCGGCGGCCTCCTTCCAGGAGACCACCCGCGTCCTGACTCAGGCTGCTATGGAGGCGAAGACTGACCCGCTGCTCGGCCTGAAGGAGAACGTGATCATCGGTAAGCTGGTTCCCGCCGGTACCGGTCTGGCACGTTACAACGATATTGAGGTTGAGCCCAGCGCCCAGGCTACTGCTGAGCGTATGCAGGCTCTGGACACTTTCGGTGGTTACCAGAGCGCATTCCAGATGGATAACGAGGTGTACACTTACGGCAACGGCGGCTTTATGGCTGTTTCGCTGGATGAGTACGGTCGTGGTCTGGACTAAGGCTTCTGCCGTGAGGGGCAGGTTGAGGGTTTAGAGCCCCGGCCTGGTCCTTGATAAAGAACGCGGATACTCGAGTTGTCTCGGGTATCCGCGTTCTGTGTTTAACGAATAGGTGGGGGAGGGGTGGCGTTCCTTTAAATGGTACTTTAATATTCTTTATCCTTCAGGGGAAGGTTGTATATTTTTTGCCTAGTGGACGAATTTATTTATAAAAAATCATTGGAGCGCATTATTTTTCAAACTGGGAAAATTTCTTGACTGGGCAAGAAGCTAGGTGGTGGTCAAATATTGTGGGACCCCTTGTAATCCGCCCCAATATCGCCATAAATAGAATATTTGCTCGTTTTCTTTTGGGGTTTAAAAATAATGAACGTTCTTCATTTGAACAATGCTAATTCAACTTGGAAAGCCTTTTGACTAGGTTCTATTCTTGAAGGCATGCATATCACTCCAATCTCTTCCGGACGGGTGACTACTGGTGGCACCCGACTGTCTTCCGGGGCGGCACAGTCTCACGAATCTGAACAGAACCCCTCCTCGACTGCAGGGGAGCAAAAGCGCTCCTCTGTTTTTTCGCGCTTTAAGACGCCCGTGCATTCTCTCGCTCGTATTGGTGCGGCATGCCTTATTGCGGCTTCCGCAGTTCTTCCTGCCGGTCAGATTGCGACCGCAGCCCCTGCTTCTCAGAGCTCTAGCGCCACCCCCTACCTGGTGGGTGCGGGGGCAGCGGATATTACCGGTGAGCCCGGTGAGGTCGGCTTCATGGGTTACGGTGAGACCTCTCAGAAGGGTAGCGGTGTGCATACTCGCCAGTACGCACGCGCTTTCATCGCTGTGGATCGAGCTTCGGGTAAGCGCAACCTCATTGTTGTACTCGATACGTTGACCAGTTGGCAGTCTTTGCGTGATGAGCTGGTGAAGCGTATCCGCGCTGAGTTTGGTTCTGCGTACGATGAGTCGAACATTATGATTACCGCTACCCACACCCATGCGACCCCCGGTGGTATTACGCACCAGAGCCTGTACAACATCACCACTCTGGGTTTCCATCAGGACACTTTCAATGCTCAGGTGGATGGTTCGCTGAAGGCAATCCGCCAGGCAACTAAGGACCTGGCTCCGGGTAACCTGACGATTTCTTCTTCGAAGCTGACCGGTGTTGGTGCTAACCGTTCCCGCGAGGCGTTTAATCTGGATTCTCCCCAGTTGCGTTCTAAGTTGCCCGGCGGTACCGATCCGACCAATATGACTCTGCGTCTGGAGCGCAACGGTAAGACTCGTGCGGTGTTGAACTGGTATGCGATTCATCCGACGTCTTTGACCTCGAAGAATACTCTGATTTCGAGTGATAACAAGGGTTATGCGGAGTATCTGCTGGAGACTCAGGATCATGGTGTTGATCGCAATGTTCCCGGTAGCGGTGATGGTTTCGTTGCGGCGTTTGCAAATGCTAATGCTGGTGATGTTTCCCCGAATACTTGGTTGAGGCCTGGTCAGGGTCCCACTAATGACCAGTTCAAGAATGTGAAGATTCAGGGTGAGAAGCAGGCTAATGCTGTGCGTTCTCAGCTCAAGAGCGCGGGTACTCCGGTGGGTAAGGGTCTGGATTCGCGTATTTCGTACTTCAATTTCTCGGGTATGAACGTGGATGCCAAGTACACCGGTAGCGGCCATAATGAGCGCACCTGCCAGGGCTTCCTGGGTACTCCGTTTGGTGCCGGTTCCACTGAGGACGGCGGTGGTGGTTGGGCTGTTTATAAGGAAGGCTCTGGTCGCCCCTCTATTCTGGGTACTTTGGTGTTCACTCCGAGCGCCGCGCAGGCGCGTTGCCAGCAGCCGAAGGGTATTCTCTTCTCTGCAAAAAATGGAACGATCATTCAGGAAAAGTATCCGGTGCAGATTATGCGCTTCGGTGACTACTACCTGCTGGGTATGCCCGGTGAGTTCACCGGTGCGGTAGGTGTGCAATACCGCCAGGATGCTGCCAAGCTTTTCGGTGTTCCCGAATCGCATATTATTCTGCAGGGCTACACCAACGCCTACGACCACTACGTGACGACCCCTGAAGAATATGACTCTCAGCAGTATGAAGGTGGCGCGACCCTCTTCGGTCGTTACACCTCCAGCGCGTTCCGCCAGACCATTAATATTGTCGGAACTTCGCTCAAGAATGGCACTCCGCTGGGTATTGGTGACCGTCCGAATGATCGTCGCCCGGTAGCCAGCCTGCAGGGTAAGGTCGTCTACGATACCCCCATGTTCGGTATGCGTTACGGCCAGGTCACTCAGCAGCCTCAGGACGCTATTGCCGGCCGCGAAGAGGTAACGGCTCGTTTTGCGGGTGCTCACCCGAATAACAATATTCATCACGACGGTAGCTATTTCGTGATTGAGCGTCGTGTGGGTAATACCTGGAAGTACTACACCGGGGATAACAACCCGGATACCTTCTTTGAATGGAAGCGCATTGGCGTTTCGGCGTCTCAGGTGACGGTTCGCTGGAAGGTGCCGGCTAATACTCCTAAGGGGCAGTACCGCATCCGCTACTACGGCAATGCTAAGAAGAATTCGAAGACTATCACCCCGTTTGAGGGGCAGACTCGAGTCTTCCAGGTGGCGTAGTCCAGTAGCTGCTGTGGCGGACCTATAACTGAATATTCTCTTGCGGGAGGCGGGCGCGGTTCTGTGCTCGCCTCCCGCAAGTATTGAAGCCGTCAAGAATCGTGTGTGTGATTCTTGGCGGCTTTCTGCTTTGGATCGCCTCAGAGAGGGTGCAGGGGAGGGGTGAATCCCAACAATGTAATTTAAGTGAGGCAAATCATCAGCTTTTACCCTTGGATGGGGGCTTAAAAGCAAAGAATCTCCGCTCTGGCGCTAGATTAAGCGGGATTTAACCTGTATAGTCTTATCCGAAGTACTTGAGCTCGGTGCACAAGGATCCACCCCCGGTGGGTTTACGCGGGATATTTCCCGAGGGCACGGGCATGATGAATCAATGGCAGTATGGATACCGTCCTTTGGCGTTGCTTTTTGCTGACGCCTAAATGCCATTTTTAAGCGTGCCCAAAAACTTTTTCACCTCTGATGGTGGGGAATTTTAGCCCTGAGAACTCGCCGAGATGTCGAGGAACCTATAGAAACCAACCGGATATGCATCCGAGCGTTTCTGATAACCGAGAGCACCCATCCAACGTGATGGGGGCCAGTAAGTTTATACGGGCTTCTCTAACGAGAAACCTGATCAAGCAACGGAGAAAACGTGCCTACTATTCAGCAGCTGGTCCGCAAGGGCCGGACTCCCAAGGTCGTTAAGACCAAGGCGCCCGCACTGAAGGGCAACCCCATGAAGCGTGGCGTGTGCACCCGTGTGTACACCACCACCCCGAAGAAGCCGAACTCGGCACTGCGTAAGGTCGCTCGTGTCAAGCTCAACGGCGGCGTCGAGGTTACCGCATACATCCCCGGTGAGGGTCACAACCTGCAGGAGCACTCGATTGTGCTCGTTCGCGGTGGTCGTGTGAAGGACCTCCCCGGTGTTCGCTACAAGATCGTTCGTGGCGCTCTGGATACCCAGGGTGTTAAGGGTCGCGGCCAGGCTCGCTCCCGCTACGGCGCTAAGAAGGAGAAGAAGTAATGCCTCGTAAGGGTCCCGCTCCCAAGCGTCCCCTCGTAAACGATCCTGTTTACGGTTCCGCTCTGGTCACCCAGCTGATCAACAAGGTTCTGCTGGACGGCAAGAAGTCCGTCGCAGAGCGCATCGTCTACGGTGCCCTCGAGGGCGTCGAGAAGAAGACCGGTTCTGACCCGGTCGCAACCCTGAAGAAGGCTATGGACAACATTAAGCCTTCTCTCGAGGTTCGCTCCCGCCGCGTTGGCGGTGCAACCTACCAGGTTCCGGTTGAGGTTCGCCCCGGCCGTTCCACCGCTCTGGCTCTTCGCTGGCTCGTTGGCTTCTCCAAGCAGCGCCGCGAGAAGACCATGACTGAGCGTCTGATGAACGAGATCCTGGATGCATCCAATGGTCTCGGTGCCGCTGTGAAGCGTCGCGAGGACACTCACAAGATGGCCGAGTCCAACAAGGCCTTCGCACACTACCGCTGGTAATTCTCCGTTTAGAGCCTGCCGAGTCGATTCGAGTCGGCAGGCTTTCGGAGTATCTCATTTAGGGAGAATAACGTGGCACTTGACGTGTTCACCGACCTTAACAAGGTCCGCAACATCGGTATTATGGCGCACATCGACGCCGGTAAGACCACCACCACTGAGCGCATTCTGTTCTACACCGGTATTAACCACAAGATTGGTGAGACTCACGACGGCGCTTCCACCATGGACTGGATGGCTCAGGAGCAGGAGCGAGGTATTACCATTACCTCCGCAGCAACCACCTGCTTCTGGAAGGACAACCAGATCAACATTATCGACACCCCCGGTCACGTCGACTTCACCGTTGAGGTTGAGCGCTCCCTGCGCGTCCTCGACGGCGCAGTTGCTGTGTTCGACGGCAAGGAAGGTGTTGAGCCCCAGTCTGAGACCGTTTGGCGCCAGGCTGACAAGTACGATGTCCCCCGTATCTGCTTCGTCAACAAGATGGACAAGATGGGTGCTGACTTCTACTTCACCGTTCAGACCATCATCGACCGCCTGGGCGCACGCCCGCTGGTTGTTCAGCTCCCCATCGGCGCTGAGAGCGACTTCCTCGGTGTTGTTGACCTGCTCGAAATGAAGGCATACGTCTGGCCCGGCGACGCCAAGGGTGACGTGACCATGGGCTCCTCTTACGAGGTTCAGGACATTCCTGCTGACCTGGTTGAGAAGGCTGAACAGTACCGCGCTGAGCTGGTTGAGGCTGTTGCTGAGGCTAGCGAAGAGCTCATGGAGAAGTACCTCGAAGAGGGCGAGCTGACCATCCCCGAGATTAAGGCTGGTATCCGTCAGCTGGTTATCTCCGGTGAGGCATTCCCCGTTCTCTGTGGTTCTGCATTCAAGAACCGCGGTGTTCAGCCCATGCTGGACGCTGTGATCGAGTACCTGCCCTCCCCGCTGGACGTTCCGGACGTTGTCGGCTCCAACCCCTCCAACGAGGAAGAGAAGCTGACCCGTAAGGCATCCGCTGAGGAGCCCTTCGCAGCACTGGCGTTCAAGGTTGCAGCTCACCCGTTCTATGGTCAGCTGACCTACACCCGTGTGTACTCCGGTACCGCAGCTCAGGGCCAGCAGGTTCTGAACTCCACCAAGGGTAAGAAGGAGCGCATCGGTAAGCTCTTCCAGATGCACTCCAACAAGGAGAACCCTGTTGAGGAGATCACCGCAGGTCACATTTACGCTGCAATCGGTCTGAAGGACACCACCACCGGTGACACCCTGTGCGACCCCGCACACCCGATTGTTCTCGAGTCGATGACCTTCCCCGATCCCGTGATCTTCGTGGCTATCGAGCCCAAGACCAAGGGTGACCAGGAGAAGATGTCCACCGCTATCCAGAAGCTCTCCGCTGAGGACCCCACCTTCACCGTTTCGCTGAACGAAGAAACCGGTCAGACCGAAATTGGTGGTATGGGTGAGCTGCACCTGGACATCATCGTTGACCGTATGAAGCGTGAGTTCAAGGTTGAGGCTAACGTTGGTAAGCCTCAGGTTGCTTACCGCGAGACCATCAAGAAGGCAGTCGAGAAGGTCGACTACACCCACAAGAAGCAGACCGGTGGTTCCGGTCAATTCGCAAAGGTGCAGGTCTCCTTCGAGCCCCTGCCCCTGGATGGCGAAGAGCTGTACGAGTTCGAGGACAAGGTCACCGGTGGCCGCGTTCCTCGCGAGTACATCCCCTCGGTCGACGCTGGTATCCAGGACGCTATGAAGTTCGGTGTCCTCGCTGGCTACCCGATGGTGGGCGTGAAGGCAACCCTGATCGACGGTGCTTACCACGACGTCGACTCCTCCGAAATGGCGTTCAAGATCGCTGGTTCGATGGTCTTCAAGGAAGGCGCTAAGCGCGCTAACCCGGTCCTGCTCGAGCCGCTGATGGACGTTGAGGTTCGTACCCCCGAGGAGTACATGGGCGACGTTATCGGCGACCTGAACTCCCGCCGTGGCCAGGTTCGTTCCATGGAGGACGCATCCGGCGTTAAGATCATCAAGGCTATCGTGCCCCTGACCGAAATGTTCGGTTACATTGGCGACCTGCGTGGCAAGACCCAGGGTCGTGCAGTGTTCTCGATGGCATTCGACAGCTACGGCGAGGTTCCCAAGAACGTCGCTGACGAGATCATTCAGAAGAGCCGCGGCGAGTAATTTTCGCGTCTCACCCGTGGGCCACGGGCTAAAAACCTGTGGCCCACGCTAAAATTTTCAATTAAATCCATTATTGAGAGCATGAACAGTTTCATCTCTGCGGCGTAATCCGCTATTGTAGACGCTAGACCGTTTTATAACGGGATGCGCCGGAGCGAAGATCCGCGTGCATGTTTTCAATCGTTCTAGGAGGAACACTCTTGGCTAAGGCTAAGTTCGAGCGCTCCAAGCCTCACGTTAACGTCGGTACCATTGGTCACGTTGACCACGGTAAGACCACCCTGACCGCAGCAATCTCCAAGGTTCTGGCTGACAAGTACCCGGACCTGAACGAGAAGCGCGACTTCGGTATGATCGACTCCGCTCCCGAGGAGCGCCAGCGCGGTATTACCATTAACATTGCTCACATCGAGTACCAGACCGAGAAGCGCCACTACGCACACGTTGACGCTCCCGGCCACGCTGACTACGTCAAGAACATGATTACCGGTGCGGCTCAGATGGACGGCGCAATCCTCGTGGTTGCTGCTACCGACGGCCCCATGGCACAGACCCGCGAGCACGTTCTGCTCGCTCGCCAGGTTGGCGTCCCCACCCTGCTGGTTGCACTGAACAAGGCAGACATGGTTGACGACGAAGAGCTCCTCGACCTCGTCGAGATGGAGGTCCGTGACCTCCTCTCCTCGCAGGAGTTCGACGGCGACAACGCTCCCGTTGTTCGCGTTTCCGCACTGAAGGCTCTCGAAGGCGACCCCGAGTGGGTTGCTAAGGTCGAGGAGCTCATGGACGCAGTCGACACCTACATTCCGGACCCCGTGCGTGAGAAGGACAAGCCCTTCCTCATGCCCATCGAGGACGTCTTCACCATTACCGGTCGTGGCACCGTTGTTACCGGTCGTGCAGAGCGCGGTACCCTGAAGATCAACTCCGAGGTCGAGATTGTCGGTATCCGTCCGATTCAGAAGACCACCGTTACCGGTATCGAGATGTTCCACAAGCAGCTCGACGAAGCATGGGCAGGCGAGAACTGTGGTCTGCTGCTGCGTGGTCTGAAGCGTGACGATGTTGAGCGTGGTCAGGTTGTCGTGGAGCCGGGCTCCATCACCCCCCACACCGAGTTCGAGGCAAACGTCTACATCCTCTCCAAGGATGAGGGTGGCCGTCACAACCCCTTCTACTCCAACTACCGTCCTCAGTTCTACTTCCGTACCACTGACGTGACCGGCGTTATCACCCTCCCCGAGGGCACCGAGATGGTTATGCCCGGTGACAACACCGAGATGACCGTTACCCTGATCCAGCCCATCGCAATGGAAGAGGGCCTCGGCTTCGCTATCCGTGAGGGTGGCCGCACCGTTGGTTCGGGTCGCGTTACCAAGATCATCAAGTAATTGCCGTAAATTTACGACAATTCGCTAAAGATCTGCCGGAGAGGTAACTCTCCATCAGGTAGCGATACTCAAGGACCCCCGCATCTGCGGGGGTCCTTTTGTTATGCCCTTTTGCGGGTTGCTGAAGGCTCCGGCGAAGGAGAGAGCGACATTATCTGCTGGGCTGTATAAAAACCCCGCTCTGAGCGTTATCAGTTCGTCTCAGCAGCCGCTCAAGGCTTCTGAAGGGGTATACGTGGCCGATAGCGGAGTTCATGGTGAATCTGTAGCGGCAGGGAACACCCTCCTCGGCGGCGGTATGACATGTCCGTACCTTCTAGCCGTAGATTCTGAACTCCTGGATATGGAAAGAAGCTGGACATGGAAAGAACCTGGGTAGGGGAACGATTGCCTACTCCGTTCAGAGATCTGCTGGCTCGAGACAGAATCTGGGTCATGCGGACCGGCTTGCGGCGGGGGAGCGACTACAGACCCTGTAGATGGAATATAGAATCTGCGGACAAAGAAAAACGGTTCCCAGCCCGAAGGCTGGGAACCGCAATTCGAATGACTGCCCCTCGGAAGGGACATAGCTAATCCTACTACAGAATGCCGTAGGAATAGAACCTATGTGTGCTGATCGCTAGAGGTTTTCCTCGTGGAGAGGCTGGTAGCCCTGCTGAGGAGCCGGGGGCTGCTGCATCTGGACGTTGCCCTGCGGATACATATCCGGCTGATCTTGAGTGTGCGGGAAATTCCCGAGCTGCTCAGAATCCTGGTGCGGAGCTGCTGCATCCTGCTTGTTCTGTCGCACCAGCAGGCGCCAGATAACGCCGGCAATGAGCAGAATAGAAATGATCAGCAAGGTCAGCGGGTTCAGACCGTTGAGCAAAATCGCCAGGTCGAGGGTGACTAGCGCAGTTGCGATATAGGTCCAGACTCGGTCGAGCAGCAGAGCGCTCAGGAGAGTCAGGGCAATGCCGAGTACCAGCACTACGATATCCGGACCGTCAGCGGGAACTGCCCACGTTACCAGGGTGAGGAACACCTGCAGGCCCAAAGCCCAGTACAGAGGAGAATCCGATACCTGCTCGTCTACAGGCCTCTTTGCGATGAAGTTCTTGAGAACCTTGGCAGCTACAACAGCCAGCAGAATCAGGAGAGCAACCTCAAGAATGACGCTCAGGGGATTGGACTTTGAGTAATCAATGACCAGACGGGCGATGAAGAGGCTGAACGCCGTAGTGCAGACGGTCGGCAGGTTCTTCGCCTTGGTGACAGACACGAAGGACAGAGCGCCTAGACCCCAGAGAAGTGCGTTGAGCTCCACCTGCCTGGGCTCAAAAACCAGCCCAACGAAAGTGTAGAATCCCAGCGTCGCCAGAGCGGGAATCATCAGCAGCGTATTGACCGGTGCATAGATACCCTGGCTCAGGGGACGACGAGACAGGAAACGCGCGTAAGGGGCACCCAACGGGCCGTGCATCGGCAAATCAACCATCGTATTACCAACCGGGACAGCGATGCGCGGACGAACATTAGCGTTCACACCGAAGACCTCAATCGGGAGCGTGACCTTCAGAACGAACAGGATGATGACGGCAATCAGAGCGTAGTAGCCCAGAAGAGTCATCTCCATTGTGCTTTCCCTCGTGTTGAAGAGATTCCACAGAGCACCGATGCAGAAAGTCGTGATGCTGATGGAGGCACCAATCTGCATGCGGGAGACCCTGAAGATAAGGGCAAGCACCCATACAGCGATGAAGATAGCAGGAGTTGCTACCGCGAACAGAAGATTATCAAAATCGCCAATGAAACGGCCTGCGCTCAGGACAGAACCAAGGGTGAAGAAAATCGCCGCCGCGTATGCTTCGTAGTTTCGCTTGGAGTACGCATAGAGTAGCACGCTGCACAGCGCCTGAACCGCCAGCAGTGCAAGTACGAGGAAGTCTACGAGCGATTCCTTCATATTGCCGGTAATCGCGAGCAGAATGACCGACCAGCAGATGGGGAATCGCGCAACGGTGAGTAGCTCCGAACGAATCGAAGAGCCAACCGGCATAAAGAAACCAAGCGCACCATAAACGACGGTTAGGAGCGCCGGCAGTGCTACAGCAATGTACTCCTTCTGCAAGTCGTACAGCAGGTAGTGTCGCGAGCCAATCGTCGCGATAAGCAGAGTCGCGTAGAACGCGATACGGACAAACATGACAAGCGTGGAGCGGAAGGAACCAACGTCCGAAAGTCGTAGCGCGCGGGCCAGAATAAGAGCGCTCAGGACGCTCAAGAAGAGGACGGCACCCGAGAAGAGCGGGAAACCAACCCAGAATCGGCCATGTGCTCCGCCATCAGCATGGTTAGCTACGTACCCAACGAAGAGAGCAAAAACGCCCAAGAAGAGGTAGACCGACATCTCTACAAGACGGTAGCTTGCGTTCTGTACTGCAACGCCCTGAGAGAGGACAAAAGTCAGCAGCGCAATAGCGGCGCAGACCAACGCAAACATCAAAAGCGACTCAGAAGTCTGCATCTCAGGAATGAGAGCGAGGAAGAGCTGAATCATACCAATGGCATAACCGATGTTGCTCAGTACCGCTCCAGCGGTACGTGCCTCGGGAGCCTTAGCACTGACCAGATAGATGACTACAGCCGCGGCAAAGAAGAGGTAGAACGTTCCCTGGTTGCCAGGGGAGGCGTACATGCCAATAACAGGAATGAGCGCTACAAAACTCATGAGCACCAGAGGCTGAATTGCCTTGCGGTACAGCAAGAAACTGACAATGCAGAGGACACCAATAACCCAGGGCGCGGGGAAGACACCTTGATTACCCTCTGCATAGGGAAGGAAAGTGCTCCAGCGCGTTGCGTAGGTAACGCTATCAGCGACGTGAGCAGTGTAGAAGGCATCAAGGAGAGCAAAGAAGGAGAAGAATACGCCGACGCATGCGTCAATTGCCGGCAACCACTCCATCTTGTGAGCGGGATGGTGAGGAGCTTCCTTCGCCCAGGGGATAGCCGGGGTGCTTTGCACCTGCTCGGACTGTTCAGCGGCAGCAGGAGCGGAACCAGCAATAGTCTTCTGCAGACGAGGAATAAATACGTAGGCAGAAATCAGGTTAACAACCAGAACAGAGACGAAGAAGATACTGGGGAACCACGGGCCGTGATCCGAGTCCATGATGAAGGAGAGAATGGATGCAATCGGGTAGATGCGTGCCTGGGCGTAGTAATCCGCCGTGCCGTTCAGCCAGGTGAACAGAATGGCGTGCACAGACATGACCGCAAAGGCAATACCTGCATCCGTGTAGCTCAGATCGTTGGTAAAGAAGAAAATGGCGACGGCAGTAGCCGGGACGAAAATACGGGAAGAATCAACAAGACCTTCGCGGATACCCTTCGGGGCAGCATTCGGGGCAAAGTGCAGAATCAAACCCAGAACAGTGGCAACGGCAGTCAGAGAAACGAAATACCAAACGAAAGGCAGAGCCGCCACCTTCGTAGCTGCCAACGAGTCCGAAACGATGAACGAAATCAGCAGGTACGCCATCACACGGTTACGCATGAGGGCGCAGGCTCCAACAATAGCTGCAGTGCCAACCAGAGACGTGAGGAGCCAGATGTAGCGTCCTTCAGTCCAAATCTTGAGGACATAGATAGCAACGCCGGTCAGAGGAATAAACGCAAGACCCGTTGCTGCAAAAGAGTAGGAGGCAATACGCAGGCGCTCTACGAAACGGTAGGTGAGCAGACCGGCTCCGTAGAAGACAATTGCTCCAAGCGCCATTGCGAGGACACGGAAGATAGCCGTTTCATCCTGAGAAGAAGTCACCGAGGTGACAAAAAGACCTGCAGCGCCGATGAGCAGGAGCGAGCCGATGTACAGAACAATATTGAGGAAGATATCCTCATTGACCCGGCGTCGCTGCGCAGGAGGCTGAGGATACGGACTCGATAGGGACGGGGGAACGTACAAGCCGAGACCTTGCGGCTGAGCATACTGAGGGCTCTGAGACGAAGAGTGAGAGCTAGAGGATGCCTGATGAGGTTGTGTCGGCTGAGACATGGTTTCTCCTTAGGCTGTAGTGATACTTCTACGATACGAGAGTCTTTAGGCCTAAAAGCTTTATTAAGAGCAATAAAGCGCATGGAACTTACTGAAAGTAGATTGAAAGCTCCCTGAGAGTTACATCGCGGGAGTATCCTCAGGTTGACAGCGACAGTTAAGTGTTCTTAAGCACTTAACTTGTGTTCGTATTGCATCAGGGCTCTAACTCTGAGAGAATTGACGACGTTGTCAAAGCGTCTACCTGCACTAAAGGTAGGCCCACGTATGACCCGGTCCGAAGGATGACGGGACGAGTTTGTCTAGAAAATAGGCGACACGCCCGAGTTCGGGGGTCGGTACTCAGGCGGGGTGAGGAACCCGGCAAAGCCGGATTCAGTCCGTTCTGAGTGGCGCACGTGATGAATATATCGCGTTCCTTAAGCGCTATAACAAAGGGGCAAAAGCTCCGATACAGGGAATACATCAAGAAAGAGAGTCCGACAGATGGCGGGACAGAAAATCCGCATCCGTCTGAAGTCCTATGACCACGAGGTCATCGATTCTTCGGCACGGAAAATCGTCGAAACGGTCAAGGGCGCAGGCGCAACTGTAGTTGGCCCCGTGCCGCTGCCGACCGAGAAGAACGTCTACTGTGTTATTCGTTCTCCCCACAAGTACAAGGACAGCCGCGAGCACTTCGAGATGCGTACGCACAAGCGTCTGATCGACGTTGTTGATCCGACCCCCAAGGCTGTTGATGCCCTCATGCGTCTCGACCTGCCGGCAGACGTAAACATCGAGATCAAGCTGTAGAGGATCGCATCTAATGACTAACAAATTCGAGCGCCAGGTGAAGGGCCTGCTGGGCACCAAGCTCGGCATGACCCAGGTCTGGGACGAGGACGGCAAGTTCGTGCCCGTCACCGTCGTCAAGGCTGATTCTAACGTTGTTACCCAGATCCGTAACCAGGAAACTGACGGCTACGAAGCTGTTCAGATCGGTTTCGGTGCAATCGACTCTCGCAAGGTTACCAAGCCCCTGGCTGGTCACTTCGAGAAGGCCGGTGTTACCCCCCGTCGCCACATCGTCGAGCTGCGTACCGCAGATGCTTCTGAGTATTCCCTCGGTCAGGAACTGACCGTTGAGCTCTTCGAAGCAGGCCAGAAGGTCGACGTCGTTGGTAAGACCAAGGGTAAGGGCTTCGCAGGTGTTATGAAGCGTCACGGCTTCAAGGGTGTTGGCGCGTCTCACGGTCAGCACAAGAACCACCGTAAGCCCGGTTCCATCGGTGGCGCATCCTACCCCGCACGCGTGTTCAAGGGTATGCGCATGGCTGGCCGTATGGGCGCAGCACGTCACACTACCTTGAACCTGACTATCCAGGGTGTGGACGCAGAGAACAATGTCCTGCTGATCAAGGGCGCAATCCCCGGTCCCAAGGGCGGCGTTGTTCTGGTTCGTACCGCTGTGAAGGGAGCCTAATACATCATGGCTGTTAAGACCCTTAAGGTAGACCTGCCCGCAGAGATTTTCGACGCGCAGGCATCCGTGCCCCTGCTGCACCAGGTTGTCGTTGCACAGCTCGCTGCTGCACGCCAGGGCACCCACAAGACCAAGAACCGCGGCGAGGTTTCCGGTGCAGGCCGTAAGCCCTTCAAGCAGAAGGGTACCGGTAACGCACGTCAGGGCTCCATCCGTGCACCGCACATGACCGGCGGTGGCGTTGTTCACGGTCCGACCCCGCGTAACTACGCACAGCGCACCCCCAAGAAGATGATCGCCGCTGCACTGCGCGGTGCTCTCTCTGATCGCGCTCGTCACGACCGCGTCCACGTTGTCGAGAACTTCATCTCCGGTGAAACCCCCTCGACCAAGGCTGCAAAGGCTGCATTCGCAGCTATCACCGAGCGCAAGAACATCCTTCTTGTGATTGCTCGTGCAGAGGACGTTGTGGCTCTGTCCGCACGTAACCTGGAGAACGTCCACGTTCTGTACGCAGATCAGCTCAACACCTACGATGTGCTGGTTTCTGACGACGTGGTCTTCACCAAGGCAGCATTCGACGCATTCGTTGCTGCAGCTCAGAAGAAGGAGGGCGCTAAGTAATGAGCGTTTCCACCAAGTCTGTATACGACGTGATCATCGCTCCCGTCGTTTCCGAGAAGAGCTACGGTCAGCTCGACGAAGGTAAGTACACCTTCGAGGTTGCTACCGATTCCAACAAGCTGGAAATCAAGCAGGCCATCGAGAAGATCTTTGACGTCAAGGTTGCTTCCGTCAACACCATCAACCGTCAGGGCAAGCGCAAGCGCACCCGTTTCGGTTGGGGCGCTCGCAAGAACACCAAGCGTGCGATTGTGACCCTCAAGGAAGGCACCATCGACATCTTCGGCGGTCCGCAGGCATAAGCCCCGCGGAGACCACTTTAACGAAGGAAGAAATATCTAAATGGGTATTCGTAAGTACAAGCCGACGACCCCGGGTCGCCGCGGTTCGAGCGTTGCTGATTTCTCCGAGATCACCCGCTCCACCCCGGAAAAGTCCCTGCTTCGTCCGCTTCACAAGACCGGCGGCCGTAACAACACCGGCCGCATCACCACCCGTCACAAGGGTGGCGGCCACAAGCGCCAGTACCGTCTGATCGACTTCCGTCGTCACGACAAGGACGGCGTTAACGCACGCGTTGCACACATCGAGTACGATCCCAACCGTACCGCTCGCATCGCGCTGCTGCACTACTTCGATGGTTCCAAGCGCTACATCATCGCTCCGAACAAGCTCGCTCAGGGCGACATCGTCGAGTCCGGCCCCGCAGCTGACATCAAGCCCGGTAACAACCTGCCCCTGCGCAACATCCCCGTTGGTACCGTGATTCACTGTGTCGAGCTCCGCCCCGGTGGCGGCGCAAAGCTGGCTCGTTCCGCAGGTGCTTCTGTACAGCTGGTTGCTAAGGAAGGTAAGTACGGTCAGCTCCGTCTGCCCTCCGGAGAAATCCGCAACGTGGATGTTCGCTGCCGCGCAACCGTTGGTGAAGTTGGCAACGCTGAGCAGTCCAACATCAACTGGGGTAAGGCAGGCCGTAACCGCTGGAAGGGCATCCGCCCGACCGTCCGTGGTGTGGTCATGAACCCGGTTGACCACCCGCACGGTGGTGGTGAAGGTAAGACCTCCGGTGGTCGTCACCCGGTTAACCCCAACGGTAAGCCCGAGGGTCGTACCCGCCGTCCCAACAAGGAAAGCGACAAGCTCATCGTTCGTCGCCGTCGTACTGGCAAGAAGCGCTAAGGAGCCTGAAACATGCCTCGTAGTTTGAAGAAGGGCCCTTTCGTTGATCAGCACCTCTACCTGAAGGTTGCAGCTCAGAACGAGAAGGGCACCAAGAACGTAATCAAGACTTGGTCGCGTCGCTCGATGATTATCCCCGACATGCTCGGTCACACCATCGCAGTGTACGACGGTCGCAAGCACGTGCCGGTGTTCATCACCGAGTCGATGGTTGGTCACAAGCTCGGTGAGTTTGCTCCGACCCGCACTTTCCGCAGCCACGTGAAGGACGACCGTAAGGGCAAGCGTCGCTAATCGGTTCACACCGATAAGCTAACGTTTCCCTTTCGGCAATAGACGAAAGAGAGATAGGCAATGGAAGCCAAGGCATCAGCGCGTTTCGTTCGCGTTACGCCTATGAAGGCCCGCCGTGTCGTCAACCTGATCCGTGGTAAGCAGGCGGAAGAGGCTCTGGCGATTCTGAAGTTCGCCCCCCAGGCAGCTTCGGAGCCGGTATACAAGATCGTTGCTTCGGCAGTAGCTAACGCTCGTCAGAAGGCAACCCAGCAGGGTCTGCCCTTCCGCGAGGAAGAGCTGTTCATCAGCGAAGCATTCGTGAACGAGGGCCCGACCATGAAGCGCATTCAGCCCCGCGCTCAGGGTCGCGCATACCGAATCAACAAGCGCACCAGCCACATCACCGTGGTAGTTGCTACCCCGGAGAAGGAGGAGGACCGCTAAATGGGTCAGAAAATTCACCCGAACGGTTTCCGACTGGGCATCACCACTGACCACGTCTCCAAGTGGTTCGCTGATTCCAACAAGCCCGGCGAGCGTTACGCTGACTTCGTCCGCGAGGACGTAAAGATCCGCGAGCTGCTGGCTAAGAACCTGGATCGCGCAGGCGTTGCAAAGGTCGAGATCGAGCGTACCCGTGACCGCGTGCGTGTGGACATTCACACCGCTCGTCCCGGTATCGTGATTGGCCGCCGTGGCGCAGAAGCAGACCGCATCCGCGGCGAGCTCGAGAAGCTCACCAACAAGCAGATTCAGCTGAACATCCTCGAGGTTGCTAACCCCGACCTCTCCGCTCAGCTGGTTGCACAGAGCATCGCAGAGCAGCTCGCATCGCGTGTTGCATTCCGCCGTGCAATGAAGAAGGCAATCCAGTCCGCACAGCGTGCAGGTGCAAAGGGTATCCGTATCCAGTGCTCCGGCCGTCTGGGTGGCGCTGAAATGTCCCGTTCCGAGTTCTACCGCGAAGGCCGTGTGCCCCTGCACACCCTGCGTGCGAACATCGACTACGGCTTCTTCGAGGCTAAGACCACCTTCGGTCGCATCGGCGTGAAGGTCTGGATCTACAAGGGCGACCTGACCGACAAGGAGCTGGCAGCTCAGCAGGCAGCAAACAACCGCCGTGGCAACCGCCGCGATGGTGACCGCCGCCGCCAGGGCAACCGTGGTCCTCGTCGCGAGCGCCGCAACGAGAACGCTTCGGCAAAGGTCGAGGCCAAGACTGCAGAGAACGGTGAGGCATAAATGCTTATTCCCCGTCGAGTAAAGTACCGCAAGCAGCACCACCCCAAGCGTAGTGGTCTCGCAAAGGGCGGCACCGAGGTTAGCTTCGGTGAGTGGGGCATTCAGGCCCTGTCGCCCGCATACGTGACCAACCGCCAGATTGAGGCTGCACGTATCGCAATGACCCGTCACATCAAGCGTGGCGGTAAGGTCTGGATCAACATTTATCCCGACCGTCCGCTGACCAAGAAGCCCGCTGAAACCCGTATGGGTTCCGGTAAGGGTTCGCCCGAGTGGTGGGTCGCAAATGTCAAGCCGGGTCGAGTCATGTTTGAACTCTCCGGTGTGTCCGAAGAAGTGGCTCGCGAGGCAATGCGCCTGGCAATCCACAAGCTCCCGATGAAGGCACGTGTTGTGCGTCGCCGCGAAGGTGGTGAATAAGCGAGATGGCAGTAGGATCCAAGGACCTGAGCATCGATAAGCTCGCAGAGCTCTCCAACGAAGAGCTGGCTGCAAAGCTGAGCGAAGCGAAGAAGGAACTCTTCAACATCCGCTTCCAGGAAGTCACCGGTCAGGCTAACGCAGGTCGTCGCCGCACTATCAAGCGCGACATCGCACGTATCTACACCGTGCTGCGTGAGCGCGAGCTCGGTATTCGTCCCGCAACTGAAGGTGAGTCCAAGTGAGTGAAGTAAAGAACGAAGAGCGCGGCTACCGCAAGACCCGCCGCGGCTACGTTGTCTCCGACAAGATGGACAAGACCGTTGTCGTCGAGGTCGAGGACCACGTGAAGCACGCACTGTACGGCAAGGTCGTTCGCCGTAGCTCCAAGATCAAGGCACACGATGAGCAGAACGCTGCTGGCATCGGTGACCTCGTTCTGATTGCAGAGACCCGTCCGCTGTCCGCTTCCAAGCGCTGGCGTATCGTGGAGATCATCGAGAAGGCTAAGTAAGCCCTTTTCATGACTCTCTGCTAGAGCAGTAAAAGAACCCCTCTCCTACTTCGGTGGGAGAGGGGTTCTTTGTGTTTTAACCTTTGTTAGGGAAAACTAGGGCGGGCGCCCTATGACATGGGCTAATAACAGACGCTAAGACAATATCTGTCATAAATGTCTTGATATGTCATACGAGAAAACAATATTTTTCTCTCGCGTTGATGGCGCAATCCACGAGTAGATGCTACTAGAGAAGAAAGCGCATGTGGAGGCGGAATTAGGGCGAAAAAATGAAAAGTAATACGTGAGTAAGGCGCATGGGGACTGCGGAATCCGATGAGCAGCACTTGAAAACAACCTGATTAGGGACTTATTATCAACTTTATAGTTGCTTAGCATAACCTTGCCTAATAATCAGTCGGGTGGCTTTGCACCTTCCGGAGGTTGCACGACCTTTGGAGAAGTACCACTACACATCATTGAGGATCAGCATGACTTCTTCACCCAAGCCCTCACGTAAGCTGCTCGCCATTGCTGGCGCACTTTCCGTTGTCGCAGGCTCTTTCGCTACCGTTCCCGCTACCTTTGCGGCAAACGTCTCCGCATCCGTTCCCGGCGGGAACTCCCAGAACTCCGCTGAGGAATGCCGCCACATTGCAGTGAGTGCTACCCAGTACCAGGGCTTGCCCGGCCAGTACCAGCTGGCATACTCGGCAGCAACCTCCTCCCTCTATACTTCCTTCTCCTCCGGACGCCCGCCGATTCTGACCGGTGGCGTCGGCACCTGGAACGTTGCATCCACCCCGAGCCTTGCCACTGTCTACCAGTTCCCGACCACCGACTTCACCGCACGTGGTGCTACCGCACCGACCGGTAAGCAGATCGAATCTCCCTACGGTATCGCTTACGATGAAGCAACCGGATACGTATGGGTGACCCAGACCCGCGTCAACAAGGTATCTGTCTTCGATCCCGCGACCAACAAGATTATTTGGAGTAGCGCAGAAGGCGACGTCAACCACCCTCGTGAGGTACGCATCGACCCCTCCAGCGGCAAGGTCTTTGTATCTGGCTCCGGCGGCATTAGTGTCTTCGACACCACTCGGCACGCCCTGGTCAAGAAGATTGAATTCACCGATGCCAAGGGCGAATCTGACATTGCAATGAACATGCACGTAGACTCCGCTGATGGCAAGCTCTACGCACCCTCCCTGAGTGCCGGCACCGTGAAGGTGATCGACACCAAGAGCTACGAAGTCGAGAAGACCATTCAGCTGCACAAGGAAAATGCTGAAGCTGCTCTGAACCCCTCGGACGTCACTATCGACAAGTCCCTGAAGGAAATCTACGTCAGCACCCAGGGTGACCGTAAGGGCACTAACTCCGGTATCACCGTCTACGACCTGGAAACTGGTGCCTACAAGAAGACCATTCCTTTCGGCAACCAGGCCCTCGCCCTCGCCTCCGACGAAGCCCGTGACCTGCTGTACGTGACCGATTACGGTACCGGCAACGTCGGTGTTGTTGATGCACGAACCGGCACCGTTGTTTCTCAGGTGTCTACCGGTGCGACCAGCGGCGCAAATGATGTTCTGGTCGCTGCAGACGGCAGTGTATACGCTGTAGCACGCAGCATCGAAGGCGCTTCCGCTATCGAAACCGACTACACCATCGATAAGACCACCGGCGAATACCGCACCTCTAGCACCGAGCCCAAGGGTAAGGACAACGCAGACTCCCCGATTACTCCCGGTGTCATGGTGAAGATCAACACCACCGTTGAAACCACCGCGAAGCCTGCTGCACAGACTTCTTCTGAAGAACTGGTGAAGACCTACGCCGACGGCGCTAAGCTCTACGCCGTGAAGGACTGGACCACCGGTGAAACCCTGAAGCTGCGTGGCGAAGGTTTCAAGACTCAGGACGGTTCAAAGGGCTCCGTACTCGCAGTCAAGCTGAACAAGGGCCGCATCTCCGCGAAGGAAGAGCCGAAGCTCAACGGTGCTGAGGGCAACAGCGCCGGCGTCTGGGCGTACATCCAGGCAGATGAGAATGGTAACTTCACCGCTGAGCTGCCGTACCCGACCACTGAAAACTCCAACCTGAAGGAAAACCTGAAGAGCGGCGATAAGGTATCTGTCTTCCTGCTCTCCGGCTCCATGGTTGAAGGCGATACCGCACGTGGTGGTGAAGCGCTCTCCGCAACTGTTGCAGAGAAGAAGGCAGACACCGCTACGACCTGCGCGCCGGCAGAAACTACCCAGGTCGCTGCTGCTCCCTCTGGCGTGATTACCACTTACCCCGCCGGCACTAAGCTGAGCCTGCCGGATAGCGAACAGCCCACTCCGGCTCCGAGCGAGTCTGCTAAGCCTGAGCCGACTACTCCGGCTCCGAGCGAGTCTGCTAAGCCCGAGCCGAGCACCCCGGCACCCTCCGAAAGCGCAAATTCCAATGAGGTTGTGCACGAGTACAAGGACGGCGCTAAGGTCTACTTCCCCAAGACTTGGGACGGCCAGAAGCTGACCTTCCGCGGTGAAGGCTTCAAGACTCTGGACGGTAAGGGCTCCGTTATCGCCGTCAAGCTGAACAAGGGCGCTATTTCTGCGAAGGTAGAGCCTAAGCTCGCAGGCGTTGAAGGCAATAGCGCAGGCATCTGGGCATACATCAAGGCGGACGAAAACGGTAACTTCACCGCAACCATCGACCGCCCCACCGTGGCAAACTCTAACCTGACTGAAGAACTGAAGACCGGCGATAGCGTTGCTATCTACCTGCTCTCCGGTTCCCTGACCGAGAACGATAACGTGCGCGGTGGTGTGGCTGCAGAATACACCTTCAGCGTTGACAACCAGGCACCTGCACCGAAGGCATCCGAATCGGCTAATGCACCTGTAACTAACCCCTCTGAGGCGCCTTCCGCACCGGCAGACTCCAAGGAACAGGTAAAGGAAAACGCTAAGGATCAGTCCAAGGCTCCCGCGGATTCTTTGAAGTCTGATGCTCAGAAGAAGGACAGCACTGCACCGAAGACCTCCGGCTCTTCGTCGCAGAACGTCACCTCTTCCAACAACGGCTCCACCGCTTCGAGCTCCTCGAAGTCTTCGCTGGCTAACACCGGTGCTTCGGGCGTCGTCGTTGCTGCAGGAATCGGCGTTCTTGCCCTGGTCGTTGGCGCAACCGTGCTGGTAGCACGTCGCCGCAAGGCATAGCCCGTACCCCACGGCAGCCCACGATACTACCGCTTGGCGGTAGCGAAAGAGGTAGAGCGGGATCTGCTAGATATTCAAGAACCCGCTTGACTCTCTGAAACTGCCGATAGGCGCTGAAAGGGGCGGTACCCATCGAACCGATGGGTACCGCCCCTATCGTTTTGCCTATACGTCTGTATTCGAGCGGAAGGCCTAGACCAGGATCAGAAGTAGTAGCGGGGGAGAGCGGAAGAGAAGCGGAGGAAGGGTGAAGCGCACCCTCTGCGCTCGCCCGCCCTTATTTGACGAGTTAACAGCCTGAAGAATGAAGTGCGGGATTCTAACGCCTCAAATACGAAGAAAACCCGCACCGAAGTGCGGGTTTAGTGTCAAAGCGAGGTTCGGTCCCTAGACAAACGGATTAGCGAGGAAAAAGGGACCCAAGAAATCTGTCCGATAAGGACCGAACCTCTTGTTTGACGCATGCGTCTCTTCTATTATGGTACATCTCGCTGATTTTCGCACCTTGAATCGCGATTTTTGCTAAAAAACTTGATTTTTGAAAAAACAACCCTTAATTTCTAAATTTTTAAGCAGATTTTTTCAGAACGCTGTTTTGAGGGGGTCAGAGGTGAAGAAATATTACAAAATCTATGGCTCTGGTCGACTCGATATAAGTCTTTTAGTTCTAGAAGATGCCGATAGTTCTAGATATATGTCTTTTATGCTAATTATGTTTAGATTGTAAAGCTTTCATGGGGTAAATTTGCCCCGCTCAGAGCCGGAGGGGAGAACAGCTCCGGATGCCAATATAGGACCTCTTGAGGATGAATTTCGTAGTGCATGGACTGCACTAGAAAAGCCTCAAAATGGTGGGCAAAGCGTAAGATATACAGCAGAAAGCTCCGGATGCTAAGCCCGCAAAATATAAGGTGAGCTAGCCTCCAAACTACACAACTCTGGAGATACTTATGGTTCCCCCTGTCGCAGGAGAAGAGCAGAAGAACGTGCCGGATGCTAAGCGTTTTTCCGTGGATCGTTCCGCGGGACTTGCTGGCCAGTATCAAGTGGCATACAACCCTGAAGAGAACGTTCTTTTTGTAAGTGGAAGCTATAACCACACAAAGACCCACGGCACTCTCTGCGCCACAATTGCTCGCATAAACGCGGATACCCTGCAGATTGAGCAGACGGCTACTCTGCCCGTTATCCCGGAAAATAACCCCGAACTAGCAAACCTCTTCCAGGTTCAAGCTGCCTATGG
This sequence comes from Rothia sp. HMSC069C04, assembly GCF_001812895.1. Lineage (NCBI taxonomy): Bacteria > Bacillati > Actinomycetota > Actinomycetes > Micrococcales > Micrococcaceae > Rothia > Rothia sp. HMSC069C04. The sequence goes on along the minus strand of NZ_KV810736.1, from coordinate 293,618 downwards.
GTTAGCCGCAGACAATGAACGGGGGCTTCTCTGGACCGGAGGAACCCACACAAACTCGGTTACCGCATACTCCCAAAAGGACCTATCGCGCGTATGGGATTCTCTCGTTCTAGAAGTAGAGATGCTGACTCCGCGTGAGCTATACGTCGCACCCAACGGTGCCGTACTCGTTACCGGAATGGGCGGCTACCAGGTGATTTCTGCACCCACCGCAGAGGGGGAACGTAGGGTTAGCCCCCTTCAAGGGGAAGGCCCTGCCATGCTACTAGGACCCGTAGCGGACGAAAGCCGTAGCCTCCTGTACATCCCGAATATTATGCGAGATGAAATCTGGGTTGTGGATATGAATACCTGGGAGCTTGCACGCAAGCTGCCCGTAATTGGCGGGGAAGACGCCAATACTCCAGTCGGTGTTCACGGTGTGGAGATTGTTTCGACGCGCGGTGAACTATATGTCTCTGCGCAAGGGCGCGAGGGTAAGAATGGCGGTCTGTATGTTCTGAGCTTTGAGGGTGAGCACCTCGCTTATCTTCCGTTCGGAAAGATGCCCACCGATATCTTGCTCGATGCAGAACGTCACCTGCTCTATGTTGCTGATTTCGGTGGCAAGGGGGAGGCGGCAGTTGCTGGTGGCGGAACTATTACCGTCATTAATACGCTCAATCGAGCCATTATTGACACCGTGCAGGTGGCTCCCACCCGCATTAACCACCAGGTCCTGTTGAAGGACGGGAGTGTCATTGCTGTCGATAAAGCAGGAGACTACCCCGCAGCTGAGGTTCCCTACGTGCTGGATGCAAACTCTGGCGAATACTACGAGGCTGCAGAAGAGACTCGACCGGGAGAACCTCCTCGCCCTATCGTTCGTGACGGTATCGCGAAAGTATATATGCCCTAGCTGATGAGTGAAGAGCGGCTGAGCCGCCTATGTCGTGTCTGCTGTGCTCTCGCGTCGTATGCATGTTTGTGTAAGGAGCGGAACCGCGGTGATCTCCCGCCAGCCCCGCGGCAAGTCTGTCGTGGAGGGACATTAAAGCGTAGTAAAATATTAATATCTATCTTCTTTGTTTGACACATTGTTTGATAGATTTCTCGAGGCCCCTTCAGTTTCTTATGCGTCAGGAACTACACGAAGGGGCCTCCTGCTTTAAGTGTCAAATAAGGGGCCTTCTCAATCGATGGTGATGTGGGGTATGGGGTTTTTGCTCTCTAAGCCCGGCTATCCCCAGAGATAGGGTGGAGGAGACTGAAATCATAGTCGGCAAACTCTTGCGCTACATACCTGCTTCCTGTACAGTGTTAAGACTGTGTGGCTGTATCCAAATAGCCGCACAACCACGGGCTTCTCGTGCCAGTGCATAATGCCGCTATTTACGGGTGGGATACGCCCGCTTCACGCGGGTCCAAATGCTTCTGGCATGGGTTTGCCCCAGGCGTTTCCGCTAACCCCTTCCATAGAGTTGGGGCCCGGGGCGTCAACCAATCCCGTAAAAATGTTCCGCAAGGCTGGCTCGCGCCTAAAGCGAGTCGGAACCGGCGAGACGACAGGAGAAATATGATTCAGCAGGAGTCGCGACTGAAGGTCGCCGACAACACTGGTGCGAAGGAAATCCTGACCATCCGTGTTCTCGGTGGTTCCTCGCGTCGCTACGCAGGCATCGGCGACATCATTGTCGCAACCGTCAAGGATGCAATCCCCGGCGGTACCGTAAAGAAGGGTGACGTTGTTAAGGCAGTCGTCGTCCGCACCAAGAAGGAAACCCGTCGTCCCGACGGCTCCTACATCAAGTTCGACGAGAACTCCGCAGTGATCCTGAAGAACACTGATGGTGATCCCCGTGGTACCCGTATCTTCGGCCCCGTGGGTCGTGAGCTTCGCGACAAGAAGTTCATGAAGATCGTTTCGCTGGCTCCGGAGGTGCTCTAATTCATGGCTAAGATCAAGTCCGGCGACCTGGTTCAGGTTATTTCCGGTGCAGATAAGGGCAAGCAGGGCAAGGTTCTGAAGGTTCTCCCCAAGGAAAACCGTGTGATTGTTGAGGGCGTCAAGGTCGTCACCAAGCACACCAAGGCTAACCCCCTGACCGGCGCAGCAGGCGGCATTCAGAAGGTTGAGGCACCGATCCACGTTTCTAACGTTGCGATTGTTGACCCCGAGACCAAGAAGCCGACCCGTGTTGGTTTCCGCCTCGAGACTGTAGAGCGTGACGGCAAGGAGCGCACCGTTCGCGTGCGCGTTGCTAAGCGTTCGGGTAAGGACATCTAATGACCGAAACCAAGATCACCCCCCGCTTCAAGACCAAGTACGCTGAGGTCGTCGTTCCCGCTCTGCAGGAAGAGTTCAAGTACGAGAACGTCATGCAGACCCCGAAGATCGTTAAGGTCGTCGTAAACATGGGTGTTGGCGAGGCAGCTCGCGACGCAAAGCTCATGGACGGCGCAATCCGCGATCTCACCGCAATCACCGGTCAGAAGCCGATTGTTACCCGCGCTAAGAAGTCCATCGCACAGTTCAAGCTGCGCGAAGGTATGCCCATCGGCGCACACGTCACCCTGCGTGGCGACCGCATGTGGGAATTCCTGGACCGCCTCGTCACCCTGGCGCTGCCCCGAATCCGCGACTTCCGCGGCCTCTCGGACCGCCAGTTCGACGGTAATGGTAACTACACCTTCGGTCTGACCGAGCAGTCCATGTTCCACGAAATCGATCAGGACTCGATCGACCGCGTGCGTGGTATGGACATCACCGTGGTGACCTCCGCGAAGACCGACGAAGAAGGCCGTGCAATCCTGAAGGCACTGGGCTTCCCGTTCAAGACCAACTAACGACTACGTTGTAGGTCCAGACCCCGTTACCGCGGGGTAGGGAAACCACAACGAGGAAGGGCTAAAGCCCACAATGACTATGACTGATCCGGTCGCAGATATGCTGACCCGTTTGCGTAACGCAAACTCCGCATACCACGACACCGTATCCATGCCCTACTCCAAGCTGAAGGCTCGCATTGCTGAGATCCTGAAGGCTGAGGGCTACATCGCCGACGTGAAGGTTGAGGATGCAAAGGTCGGCAAGACCCTGACCCTCGTCCTCAAGTACGGTCCGTCCCGCGAGCGTTCCATCGCTGGCGTGCGTCGTATTTCCAAGCCGGGCCTGCGTACCTACGCAAAGTCCACCAACCTGCCCCAGGTTCTGGGTGGCCTCGGCATCGCAATCCTGTCCACCTCTTCGGGTCTGCTCACTGACAAGCAGGCTGCGAAGAAGGGCGTGGGCGGCGAAGTCATCGCTTACATCTGGTAGTCGGTTAGAAGAGAAAGGAAGAGAATAATGTCACGTATTGGACGTCTCCCCATCTCGGTTCCCGCCGGCGTTGAGGTTAAGGTCGATGGCAACCTGGTTACCGTTAAGGGCCCGAAGGGCGAGCTCTCCCACAAGGTAGCTTCCCCCATCACCGTGGCTCTGAACGAAAACGAGATCGTTGTATCTCGTCCGAACGACGAGCGCCTGTCTCGCTCGCTGCACGGTCTGACTCGTACCCTGATTCAGAACCTGATTATCGGCGTTACCTCCGGCTACGAAAAGAAGCTGGAAATCGTTGGTACCGGTTACCGTGTGACCCCGAAGGGTAACGACCTGGAGTTCGCTCTGGGCTACTCCCACCCGATCAACATCACCGCTCCCGAGGGTATTACCTTCGCAGTGGAGGGTGCTAACAAGCTGACCGTGTCGGGTATCGACAAGCAGCTCGTTGGTCAGGTTGCAGCAAACATTCGTGGTCTGCGTAAGCCCGATCCCTACAAGGGTAAGGGTGTTCGCTACGCAGGTGAGCACATCCGCCGCAAGGTCGGAAAGGCTGGTAAGTAAACATGGCTATCAAGTCGAAGGCAGCGCAGCGTGCACGTCGTCACGCTCGCATCCGCAAGTACGTTTCGGGTACCGCTGCGCGTCCGCGCCTGTGCGTCACCCGTTCGACCCGTCACATGTTCGTTCAGGTTATCGACGATGTCAAGGGCGTAACCCTGGCATCCGCTTCCACCATGGAAGCAGAGCTGCGTGCAGCTGACCTGGACAAGACCGCTAAGGCAAAGCGCGTTGGTGAGCTCGTAGCAGAGCGCGCCAAGGCAGCTGGTGTTGAGGCAGTCGTGTTCGACCGCGGTGGTAACAAGTACCACGGCCGTGTTGCAGCCGTTGCTGACGGTGCACGCGAGGGAGGTCTTGCACTCTAATGAGCGAGCAGAACGTAAAGGAAACTCAGGTGAGCGAAGCAGTAGTAGCTGAAACCGCTGAGACCTCCAACCAGCGCGAGGAGCGCCGCAACAACCGCGGCGAGCGTCGTGGCCGTGGTGAGCGCCGTAACAACCGCGCTCGCGAGGAGGAGAAGGACAAGTACATCGAGCGCGTTGTGACCATCAACCGCGTTTCCAAGGTCGTCAAGGGTGGTCGTCGCTTCAGCTTCACCGCACTGGTCGTCGTTGGTGACGGTAACGGCCTGGTCGGCGTTGGCTACGGTAAGGCTAAGGAAGTTCCCGCAGCAATCTCCAAGGGTGTCGAGGAAGCAAAGAAGAACTTCTTCCGCGTTCCCCGCATCGAAGGCCGCACCATCCCGCACCGTGTGCAGGGTGAGGCAGCTGCAGGCGTTGTGATGCTCCGCCCGGCAACCGCTGGTACCGGTGTTATCGCAGGTGGCCCCGTGCGTGCAGTACTCGAGTGCGCAGGCATTCACGACGTGCTGTCCAAGTCGCTCGGTTCCTCCAACCAGATCAACATCGTTCACGCAACTGTTGCAGCACTCAAGGAGCTCGAGGAGCCCCTGGCAGTGGCAGCCCGCCGTGGCCTGCCCACCGATGAGGTTATCCCCAGCTACCTGCGCAACACCAAGTCTGAAAAGGCAGGTGCGTAGTAATGGCCAAGCGTATTCAGCCCAGCGACGCAAAGCTGGAAATCACCCAGGTCAAGTCCTATGTTGGTCAGAAGCAGAACATGCGCGACACCCTGCGTTCCCTGGGCCTCAAGCGCCCCGGCAACAAGGTAGTCCGCACTGCTGACCCCGTCACCGTTGGCATGGTTAACACCGTTGCTCACCTGGTGAAGGTTGAGGAGGTCAAGTAAAGATGGCAGAAGCTATCAAGATTCACGATCTGCGCCCGGCACCGGGTGCCCACAAGGCAAAGACCCGCGTTGGCCGCGGTGAAGGCTCCAAGGGTAAGACCGCAGGTCGCGGTACCAAGGGTACCAAGGCACGTTACCAGGTTCGTGCAGGCTTCGAAGGCGGCCAGCTGCCGCTGCACATGCGCCTGCCGAAGCTGCGCGGCTTCAAGAACCCCTTCCGCACCGAGTACCAGGTTGTTAACCTGGACCGCATCCAGGAACTGTTCCCCAACGGTGGCGACGTCACCGTCGAGGCACTGGTTGCTAAGGGTGCCGTTCGCAAGAACGAGCTCGTGAAGGTTCTGGGCAACGGCGAAATCTCCGTCAAGGTGAACGTTGTTGTTGACAAGGCATCGGCTTCCGCTATTGAGAAGATCGAGGCCGCTGGCGGTTCTGTAACCGTTAAGTAGTCTTCAAGACGAGAAAGCCCCCGTCCGTACACTGTACGGCGGGGGCTTTTTGCTGCTCGGAAAGACTCACAACGGGATATATTCCTGTATTCGTATATTTGAACGCTTGGTGTGCGCCACATTTGGCGTTCAAAAATCACGCTAAGAGAATATAAAAGCTACATAATCTGCTAGGGAGTTATCGTTACCCGCTCCAAACACGATAGACTGGAAGATGTGTTTACTGCGCCCTAAAACTCTTTGAGAGGGATGGGCGCCCCATAGACTTACAGGAGGACATGTGCTGAGCGCATTCGGGCGAGTCGTCAAGACCGCCGATTTGCGGCGTAAGCTGCTGTTTACCCTGGCAATGATTGTGCTGTACCGCGTGGGCACTTTCATCCCCGCGCCAGGCGTTTCCTACGGAAATGTACAGCAGTGTCTGAACGCCAATGTTACAAGCGGTGGCGTCTACGATATCGTCAACCTCTTCAGTGGTGGCGCACTGCTGCAGCTTTCGATCTTTGCCCTCGGCGTGATGCCGTACATTACCGCGTCCATTATCATCCAGCTGCTACGCGTGGTCATCCCGCGATTCCAGGAGCTGCACGATGAGGGCGCGCAGGGTCAGGCAAAGCTCACCCAGTACACCCGCTACCTGACCATCGCTCTTGCTCTGCTGAATGCAACCACCATCGTCTCGATGGCACGCTCTGGCGTTCTGCTGGGTAACTGCCCGGGCATCATCCCCCAGGACGACGTACTGCACATCCTGCTGATTATCGTCACCCTGTGTGCAGGTACCACCGTCATCATGTGGATGGGTGAGCAGATTACCGAGCGTGGCGTCGGCAACGGTATGTCCCTGCTGATCTTCACCTCCATCGCTTCCTCCTTCCCGAGCGCTCTGGGCTCCATCCAGCGCACCCACGGTTGGGGTATCTTCGCGGCTGTCTGCGGTATTGGCCTGCTGGTCATGCTTGCCGTGGTCTACGTGGAACAGTCCGTTCGCCGTATCCCCGTGCAGTATGCAAAGCGCATGATTGGTCGACGCACCATTGGCGGCACCAGCACCTACATCCCGCTGAAGGTCAACATGGCCGGCGTGATCCCGCTGATCTTCGCGTCCTCCCTGCTGACCCTGCCCGGCCTGATTGCCCAGTTCAACACCCCCACCGACGGCTCCACCCCGCCGGACTGGGTCAACTGGATTAACGCATACCTGGTGCGCGGCGATCACCCGCTGTACATTGCTCTCTACTTCTTCATGATTATTGGCTTCGCGTACTTCTACGTGGCGGTCACCTTCGACCCGGTAGAAGTAGCGGACAATATGAAGAAGTACGGTGGCTTCATTCCCGGCATCCGTGCGGGTAAGCCCACCGCGCGTTACCTCAGCTACGTACTCAACCGAATTACGTTGCCTGGCGCACTTTACCTGGGTGTAATTTCCATGATTCCCCTGGTAGCGCTTATCCTATTCAACGCAAACCAGAATTTCCCGTTCGGCGGCGCCTCGCTGCTGATCGTGGTGGGTGTTGGTCTTGATACTCTCAAGCAGATCAACGCTCAGCTCCAACAACGAAACTACGAAGGACTGCTCCGATGAACCGTCTGCTCATCGTCGGCCCTCCCGGTGCAGGTAAGGGCACCCAGGCCGTCAAGATCGCTGAAGCGCTGAAGATTCCCGCGATTTCCACCGGTGATATCTTCCGTAAGAACATCAAGGAAGAGACCGAGCTGGGCAAGGAAGCGAAGTCGTACATCGACTCCGGCAACCTGGTTCCCGACTCTGTCACCAACAACATGGTGCGCGCACGTCTGGAGGAAAGCGACGTCGTCAACGGCTTCCTGCTCGACGGCTACCCCCGCAACACCTCCCAGGTGCACGAGCTAGACTCCATCCTCGAAGCCAAGGGTGAGAAGATCGATCGAGTTCTCCTGCTGGTTGCAGACAACGACGAACTCGTTGAGCGTCTGCTCAACCGCGCAGCAGAGCAGGGTCGTACCGATGACAACGAAGAGGTCATTCGTCACCGCCTGAAGGTCTACGAAGAAGAGACCGCACCGCTGATCGCAATCTACCGCGAACGCGGCATCGTCAAGGAAGTTAACGGCCTCGGCGAGATTGCTGAAGTCACCGAGCGCATCCTCGACGCTCTGAAGTAATCTTCTGCTGTACCCCCGCAATTTGAGGTGCATGATGCATCACAAAGACTTGCGGGGGTACAGTGCTGTCTGTAGAGTTCTAAGCTTGGGCGCACCGCCCCTATACCTAAGGAGCCAGAATGGCACGAGTCGAAATTAAAACCAATGCACAGCTTCAGCAGATGGCTCGTGCAGGAGTCATCACCAGCCGCGCGCTCGATGCGGCAGTGGCGGCAGCTCGCCCCGGCGCAACCACCGCAGAGGTGAACGCCGCTTTTGAACGCACCATGCTGGAACTGGGTGGCACCTCCAACTTCTACGGCTACTACGACTACCCGGCAACCGTATGCACCTCCGTCAACCATGAGGTCGTTCACGGCATCCCCGGCGACTACGTGCTCAAGGACGGCGACATCCTTTCTATCGACGGTGGCGCATACGTTATCGACCCCGCAACCAACCGCCAGTGGCACGGCGACTCGGCACGTACTGTGCTGGTCGGTGACAATGTGAGCGAAGCACGCGCAGAGCTCTCCGCCGTCACTCGCGAGGCAATGTGGCACGGCATCGCCGCTCTGGCAACCGCAAAGAAGGTCGGCGAAATCGGCCTTGCCATCGAAGCATATGTGACCGAAGAATACGGCGATAAGTACGGCATTATTGAAGACTACGTGGGCCACGGCATCGGTTCCCAGATGCATATGGCACCGGACGTACTGAACTACGCAGTGCGTGACATGGGGCCGAAGATCAAGCCCGGCATGGCTTTCGCTATTGAGCCGATGCTTGTGACTGGTTCCATCGAGACCAAGGTGCTCTCCGACGACTGGACCGTTGTAACCGTTGACGGCTCCGATGCCTGCCAGTGGGAGCACTCCGTTGCTGTGCATAGCGAAGGTATCTGGGTCCTGACTGCAGAAGACGGTGGTGCAAGCGAACTTGCTCGCTTTGGCGTAACCCCGGTTCCGATCCCCGCCTAAGTCCCACCACTAGGGGAGGGGTATCCACCTTTAGCTGCCCCACCTCCACCCGAAGAAACCGGCGAATCCGGTCCGGTGCGTGATAGCGCATCCGAAAGCATCCACATCACAAGGAAGAAGCTCCATGAGCGAAACTCTCAATAGCGGCGAGGCAACCGCACCCGCTGCGACCAAGGTGCCGGTTGAAATCTCGAACGTTCGCCCCGCACCCGGCCAGATTGCCCTGAAAGCACCGCGCCGTGCGAAGCCGCCCAAGCATATCGCTGACTTCGACATGGCTGGCCGCCGTGAATTTCTGAAGGAACTTGGCTACCAGTCGTTCCGTGCATCCCAGCTGTCCAAGCACTATTTTGAGCGTCTGGTCACTGACCCCGCTGAGATGACTGACCTGCCGGCTAAGGACCGCGAGCAGATGGTTGCACAGGCGATGCCTCAGCTTCTGACCCCGGTCCGTACCCTCGAGGCTGACGGTGGCGACACCCTGAAGGTTGTGCACCGCCTCTTTGATGGTGCGCTCATTGAGTCTGTCATCATGCGTTATGACAACCGCGTGACCATGTGCATCTCTTCGCAGGCTGGCTGCGGTATGAACTGCCCCTTCTGTGCGACCGGTCAGCAGGGTTTGACTCGCAACCTGTCCACCGCGGAAATTGTGGAGCAGGTCGTTGCCGGTGCCCGCTACCTGAAGCAGATGAAGGGCCTGGAAGAAGCAGAAGGCGGTTCTGAGGATACTCGTCCGCTGCGTGTTTCCAATATTGTCTTCATGGGTATGGGCGAGGCGCTTGCTAACTACAAGGCAACCATGGGTGCTGTGCACCGCCTGATTGACCCTTCGCCCGAGGGCCTCGGTATTTCTGCTCGCGGTCTGACCATGTCGACCGTGGGCCTGGTGCCGGGTATTCGTAAGTTTGAGCTGGAGAAGTTGCCCATTACTTTGGCGCTGTCTCTGCACGCTCCGGATGATGAGCTGCGTGATGAGCTGATCCCGATTAACCAGCGCTGGAAGGTCGACGAGACTCTGGACGCTGCGTACGACTACTACCGTACGACCGGCCGCCGCGTCTCCATTGAGTACGCGCTGATTCGCGATATTAACGATCAGGGCTGGCGTGCGGATCTGCTCGGTAAGAAGCTGGCGCAGCGCGGCCGTGGTTGGGTGCACGTGAACCCGATTCCGCTGAACCCGACCCCGGGTTCGAAGTGGACGGCATCCCGTAAGGGCGTTGAGCAGAACTTTGTGGAGCGTCTGCGTGCCCACGGTATTCCGACGACTATTCGTGATACTCGCGGTTCCGATATTGATGGAGCATGCGGTCAGCTTGCCGCTAAGGAAGACTAAGCAGTTGAGCTGTGACCGGTGAACGGTGCCCCTTTCCTGCGGAGGGAAGTCAATAAGACTTTCAGGAACGTGGGGGAGGGGCTTCTTCCTTTTAAACATTAAGTGCCTGATGTCATAAAAATCACGGTTGTTTTTCCACGGCCTTTGCCGTAGAGTTAACAGTTGGTTGTTTGTGCCAGTGTTAAGTGCGCCTTAAAACGCCCTATCGCCTCACCGAGGTGAGCTCACAAACAGAAGATACAATTGCCCGCCGCACCTGCGACGGGCACCGACGTTAGCGGAGGATATGGCTAAGAAAGACGGCGTCATCGAGATTGAAGGCTCTGTGGTTGAAGCTCTGCCCAACGCGATGTTCCGTGTTGAGCTGGATAACGGCCACAAGGTTCTCGCACACATCTCGGGCAAGATGCGTCAGCACTACATTCGCATCCTGCCTGAGGACCGAGTAGTAGTGGAACTGAGCCCCTACGACCTTTCCCGAGGTCGTATCGTCTACCGTTACAAGTAAACCCGAGATAAACGTCGCCCCTGGCGGCGTTTAAATCGTGTTCAAAGGGATAACGCAGTTCCCCAACGTAAGTGAGGGAACCTCTTATCTCGCCAGTAATCAAGTTGCAATCAAAAGGAATGCGATGAAGGTCAAGCCGAGCGTTAAGCCGATCTGCGATAAGTGCAAGGTGATCCGCCGTCACGGTGTGGTCATGGTGATCTGCGAAAACCCGCGCCACAAGCAGCGCCAGGGCTAATCCCTAGCAGCTGACTTCATAACCGCCCCAACAGGGGGCGGAATTGTCATAGGCACCGCTCCGAAGCAACGCCCACGAGGCGACTTCGGATACCTCCGGACTCAGAGGCCGGGGACCGGGTCAGAACAACCCGGGCAGTGATGCTATAGACCTCTGGAAAACAACAAGGAGAAGCCAGTATGGCACGTCTCGCTGGAGTTGATATTCCCCGCGAAAAGCGCGTGGAAGTTGCTCTCACTTACATCTACGGCGTGGGCAAGACCCGTGCACACGAAACCCTCGCTGCTACCGGCGTCAACCCTGACACCCGCGTCAAGGACCTGACTGACCAGGAGCTCGTGGCACTTCGTGACTTCATCGAAGGCAACTACAAGGTTGAAGGTGATCTTCGCCGCGAGGTTGCAGCTGACATCCGCCGTAAGGTTGAAATCGGTTCCTACCAGGGTCTGCGCCACCGCCGCGGCCTGCCGGTTCACGGTCAGCGCACCAAGACTAACGCACGTACCCGCAAGGGCCCGAAGCGTACCGTCGCAGGTAAGAAGAAGTAAGCAACGTTGCTCTGTTGGATATCTCTATCCGACCAACGTATTAGAAAACCTTTGTAGGAGAATCAAAAATGCCTCCCAAGACTCGCGCTGCGGCAGCTCGTAAGACCAACCGCCGCAAGGTTAGCAAGAACATCGTTGCTGGTCAGGCTCACATCAAGTCGACCTTCAACAACACCATCGTCTCCATCACCGATCCCACCGGTGCAGTGATCTCCTGGTCCTCCGCTGGCGACATGGGCTTCAAGGGCTCCCGTAAGTCCACCCCCTACGCCGCACAGCTGGCTGCTGAGGCTGCTGCAAACCGCGCCAAGGAGCACGGCGTCCGCAAGGTTGACGTGTTCGTCAAGGGCCCTGGTTCCGGTCGCGAAACCGCAATCCGCTCCCTGCAGGCTGCAGGCCTCGAGGTCGGTTCGATCCAGGACGTTACCCCCGTTGCACACAACGGTTGCCGTCCCCCGAAGCGCCGCCGCGTCTAATTAGGTCCCTGACCTAATCCCTCGACGGGTACGCTCCACGGAGCTGTACCCGGAGAGTACAGACACCCGTCTGCTTCCTAAGATATGTTTTCCCCAACCTGTGGGCTCATATAGCGGAGCTCACCGAAAGGAAACAAAGTGCTTATTGCACAGCGCCCCACTCTGACTGAAGAGGTCGTAGCGCCCAACCGCTCGCGCTTCACCATCGAGCCTCTGGAGCCCGGTTTCGGCTACACCATGGGTAACTCCCTCCGCCGTACTCTGCTGTCCTCCATCCCCGGCGCCGCTGTTACCAGCGTCCGCATTGATGGCGTACTGCACGAGTTCAGCACCGTTCCCGGCGTGACCGAGGACGTCACTGAGATCATCTTGAACATCAAGAAGCTCTCCATCTCTTCTGAGAACGACGAGCCCGTCGTGGCCTACCTGCGCAAGCAGGGCGAAGGTGAACTGACCGCAGGCGACATCGAGGTTCCCGCTGGCGTGGAGATCCACAACCCGGAACTGCACCTGGCAACCCTGAACGCCTCGGCAAACTTCAACGCTGAGCTGGTTATCGAGCGCGGTCGCGGCTACGTGACTGCAGCTCAGAACAAGGTCGGCGATGGCGAGATTGGCCGTATCCCGGTTGACTCCATCTATTCCCCGGTTCTGAAGGTTACCTTCAGCGTGAACGCGACCCGTGTTGAGCAGCGCACCGACTTCGACAGCCTGACCCTGGACGTCGAAACCAAGGAAGCCATCGCACCGCGTGACGCCGTTGCTTCTGCAGGCAGCACCCTGGTCGAGCTCTTCGGCCTGGCACGTGAGCTGAACATTGCAGCTGAGGGTATCGAAGTTGGCCCGTCGCCCGCCGACGAGTCCATGGCCGCTGATCTGGCGCTGCCGATCGAGGACCTGAACATGTCCGTCCGCTCCTACAACTGCCTCAAGCGCGAGGGTATCCACACCGTGGGTGAGCTCGTGACCCGCAGTGAAGCTGACCTGATGGACATCCGTAACTTCGGTGCTAAGTCCATTGACGAGGTCAAGGCAAAGCTCATCGAGCTCGGCCTGGCCCTGAAGGACTCCCCTCCCGGTTTCGAGCCTGCTGCACGCCCGCTTGATGACGAAGACGGTTCCGGCGAATAATTTCGACCGAATAGTTCACCCGGTTCCACCGGGATCAGTCAAACTTGATTCCCTAAGAGGCTCCGCTGCTGGGGCGTTAGGGAACGCAACTATGGAGATTTAACTATGCCTACTCCCACTAAGGGTCCCCGCCTCGGCGGTTCCCCGACCCACGAGCGCCACATGCTCAACAACCTGTCGGCGCAGCTGTTCCAGCACAAGCGCATCACCACCACCCTGACCAAGGCAAAGCGCCTGCGTCCGGTGGCAGAGCGCTTCATCACCTTCGGTAAGAAGGGCGACCTGGCTGCTCGCCGTCGCGTGCTGCGTTCCATCACCGACAAGTCCGTCGTGCACGAGCTCTTCACCGTTATTGCTCCGGCAATGGCAGAGCGCCCCGGTGGTTACACCCGCATCATCAAGATCGGTAACCGTAAGGGTGACAACGCTCCCATGGCAGTCATCGAGCTCGTCATGGAGCCCGTTGCAACCAAGGGTGCAGTTGCTGAGGCAACCAAGGTTGCTGAGAAGGCAGCTGAGGCTCCCAAGGCTGAAGCAGCTGAGGGCCTGCCCGCAGGTTCTCACGCACCCCTGGAGTCCGGCGAGGCTCCCGAGGGCTTCGAGGTTAAGGGTAACGCCGATTCCATGAAGTACCACGTGCCCGGTTCCCGCTGGTACTCCAGCACCAAGGCTGAAATCTGGTTCGACTCCGCTGAGTCGGCAGAGGCTGCAGGTTACGCCCCCGCAGGTGGCGCAGCAGCACAGAAGGTTTCCGAGTAATACGGATCCCAGCTGATTTAGGCTAAGCCTAAAATATGTCAATCCGCCGTCCACTGTTGTGGGCGGCGGATTGGTGTATCTGCATACTTAACGAGGAGACGGTTCTTTGCGCATTCGCTATACAAGAGCCGGCCCGTATTCTTCAACCGTCCTTTACCGCTGAAAGGCACACCAATGCATAACGCTACTGCTTTAGAGAACCGTGAAGCGCAGCCCTTCACTGCTACGCACCGCGTGCGTATTGATTGTGCCTACGACGGTTCTCTTTTTAGCGGGTGGGCTGCCCAACCGAACCTAGTTACCGTGCAGGGGGTCATTGAGAACGCCCTTGAACTGATTTTGCGGGCGCCTCACCGCGTGGTGGTCGCGGGCCGAACCGATGCCGGTGTGCATGCGGAAGCCCAGACCCTGCATTGCGATTTGAACGATGAGGATTGGACTCGCCTGCAAGGTCGAACGGGGGAGGACGACCCGACGGCTGCCCTGGGGCGCCGCCTCACCGGCGCTCTTCAGCGTTGTCTTTACGATGCGGAAGAGCAGTTGAACTTGCCGAAGAATGTCCGCGGCATTTTGCAGGGCGCTATTCAGATCCACCGCGTGACTGGGGTTCCCTTCGATTTTGATGCGCGCTTCTCGGCTACCGGTCGCCGCTACGTATATCGCATTGCAGATGGCGCGGCGGACGGTCTTAATCCTCTGCACCGTACCTACACCTGGGCGGTACCTGAGCACCTGGATTGTGCTGATCTTAACCAGTCGGCGCAGCAGCTACTCGGCCTGCGTGATTTTCTCTCCTTCTGCAAGCCGCGTGAAGGCGCGACCACGATTCGTGAGCTGCGAGAGCTTAGCTTCACTCGTGCTGAAAGTGGCCTTATTGAGGTGCGTGTGGTGGCTGATGCCTTCTGTCATCACATGGTGCGTTCACTTGTGGGTGCGTTGGTGCTCTACGGCACGGGTAAACGTGACGCGGCCTGGTTGCGTGAGCGGATCGAGAACCCGGGACGCGAAGCTTCGCTGACTCTTGCGCCTCCGCATGCTCTGGCACTAGCTGAGATTTACTACCCTGCCCCGGAGTTGTATGGAGAGCAGGCGGAACGTGCTCGAGCAAAGCGAGAGGACCACGAAGCGCAGAGCGCTTAACGCCCTGTATATATTGAGCCCCGTCACACGCCGGAAGTGATGAGGGGCTCAACGGAGGAGCGCAATCGTCGAGGGTGAATTACACGGATGGAATTTAAAATGTGTTTAAGACAAAAAAGCCCTATTTTTAAGGCTTTGGCGGTGGATTAAGCACTCGACGTCCTGTATAGTCTTGATATGTTGTGCGTGTTCTACCCGAGCGCGCTCTAAATCGCTGTCTAGTTGCAGGACGTTAAGGCGGTCTAGAGTACGGGCAGAACGGGCGGCAGCTCGGTCCTCACCCGGGTGTTCGTCATGCACGTAAGTAAAAGGCGCGATACCCAACTAAGCGCCGTATGTACATTTCGAGACAAAGGCCAATATTTTGCGCACTTATACTCCCAAGCCCGGCGAAGTCGAGCGCCAGTGGCACGTCATTGACGCCACCGACGTTGTTCTCGGCCGCCTCGCAAGCCAGACCGCTATCCTGCTGCGCGGTAAGCACAAGCCGACTTTTGCTCCCCACGTTGACACCGGTGACTTCGTTATCATCGTGAACGCTGAGAAGGTCGCCCTGACCGGTGCAAAGCTCGAGCAGAAGCGTGCATACCGCCACTCGGGTTACCCCGGCGGTCTGAAGTCCGTGAACTACGCAGAGCTGCTTGAGACCAACCCCGTTCGCGCGGTTGAGAAGGCTGTCAAGGGCATGCTGCCCAAGAACAAGCTTGCTGCACAGCAGCTCAAGAAGCTGAAGGTCTACGCTGGCCCCGAGCACCCGCACGCGGCACAGCAGCCCAAGACCTACGAATTCAACCAGGTCGCCCAGTAATTCGGGCCTACGAGAAACAATAGGAGAAATCGTGGCTCAGAACGAAGAGCAGATCGTAGTCGAGGAAGAGCTGACCAGCTACACCTCGGAGTCCGCTGCCCCCGCAGCGGCTAAGGCAGCACGCCCGGCCCTGACTGTTGCAGGCGCAGCAGTTGGTCGCCGCAAGGAAGCAGTGGCACGCGTTCGCGTTGTGCCCGGTTCCGGCAACTGGACCATCAACGGCCGTAGCCTGGACGACTACTTCCCCAACAAGCTGCACCAGCAGGACGTCAACCAGCCCTTCAAGCTCCTCGAGCTTGAGGGCGCATACGACGTCATCGCACGCATCAACGGTGGTGGCCCCTCCGGCCAGGCAGGTGCTCTGCGCCTGGGTATCGCTCGTGCACTGAACGAGATCGACCGCGAGAACAACCGCCCCGCACTGAAGAAGGCTGGCTACCTGACCCGTGACGCACGCGTCATCGAGCGTAAGAAGGCTGGTCTTAAGAAGGCACGCAAGGCTTCGCAGTTCTCCAAGCGTTAATCGCTGGTTTTCACGAAGCGTTACGCCCCGTCTCTCCCTAGAGAGCGGGGCGTTTTGCGTACCCGGATTGAACTCTGAGAACTGGGGGAGGAACTGGGGTCTCGTCTGCTCCACCGAGAGCTCTCGGACGATTTCCTCTCTAGGGTATAGGGTGCCCCTAACTGTTACGTTTGTTCATCGAAGAGCACACCGGTAGAGTTAAAGAGTCAAAGCAGACAGGAAGAAAAGAGTACTCATGGCAGAGCAGAATCCCTCCACCCAGCCCGAAGAGAAGGCAGTGGAGGCTCCTCAGACTGAATCCCACCACCACGTAGCTGAAGGCGCACACGCACACACCGGTTCTGAGAAGAAACAAGCCATCAAGGAAGCCCTGAAGCCCCAGGCACGCCGCACCTCCGTTGTCGAGGACTACTCGGCAGAGCTGGACGAAATGGCTTCCCTTACCCGCGCCCTCGGCAAGGACAAGAAGGACGACGAAACCTCGCAGGCATGGAAGAAGGGCTACCCCTACGACACCAAGCTCAGCCGTAAGGCATACGAGAAGGAAAAGCGCGCCCTGCAGATTGAGCTGCTGAAGCTGCAGCTCTGGGCGAAGTCCACCGGTCAAAAGATTCTGATTATCTTCGAAGGCCGCGACGCAGCAGGTAAGGGCGGCTCCATCAAGCGCTTCACCGAGCACCTGAACCCCCGTGGCGCTCGCGTTGTGGCGCTGGAGAAGCCGACCGACATCGAGCAGACCCAGTGGTACTTCCAGCGTTACATCAAGCACCTGCCCTCCGGCGGCGAAATCGTCCTGATGGACCGCTCCTGGTACAACCGTGCCGGTGTTGAGCGCGTGATGGGTTACTGCACCCAGGCACAGTACTTCGAGTTTATGCGCGAAGTTCCGGACCTGGAGCGCATGCTGGTGAACTCCGGTATCCACATCATCAAGTTCTGGTTCTCCGTCACCCGCGAAGAGCAGCTCGCACGCTTCACCTCCCGCCGTACCGACCCGGTTCGCCAGTGGAAGCTTTCCCCCACCGACCTGGCATCCCTGGACAAGTGGGACGACTACACCGCGGCAAAGGAAGCAATGTTCTTCTACACCCACACCGGTGACGCCCCCTGGACCGTTATCAAGTCCAACGACAAGAAGCGCGCACGTCTGGAAGCAATGCGTTACGTGCTCTCCCAGTTCGACTACCCCTCCAAGGACGAGGCAGTCGTGGGCGAGCTCGACTCGCTGATCGTTCGCTCCGCATCCGACGTTTTTGAGGATGAGTCTGGCGACTCGCCCGACGGCTTCCCCGTCGTCAAGTAAGCGTGGATAAATAGGGGAGAATAAAAACTCAACCCTACGGCGATAGAGCCGCCAAATAGCTTGCATTATGAAGGTGCCTGTCTCTCTTTTCCCAACCCCGGGAACGGAGAGCAGGCACCTTTGCGCGTCTGCAGAAATATTAGCTATGAAGCAGATATGTAGCCGCTGAAAATCACTTTCTGATTATGAAGAATTTACGGTGTATGCGCCTAAGCAGAGTTACGCACAACGTAAAATAAAAGGGTGACTGAACGACTTTTTGGAACCGACGGCGTACGCGGTCTGGCAAACGATGTAATTACTCCCGCCCTGGCTATGGAGCTCGCGCAGGCGGCTTCTATTGTTCTGGGCTTTGACACGGTAGAAGAGGGCGTACGCCCCCGTGCCGTGATTGCAAATGACTCCCGATCCTCTGCAGACTTTATTGTCTCTGCGATGAAGGCTGGCTTCGCTAGCGCAGGTGTTGACGTGCTGGATGCCGGCATTGTCCCCACCCCCGCAGCAGCTTACCTGGTGGCACACACCGGTGCTGACTTTGGCGTGATGATTTCTGCATCGCACAACCCCGCAGCGGACAACGGTATTAAGTTCCTGGCTCGTGGCGGCCAGAAGCTGGAAGACTCCGTTGAGGACGCTATTGAGCGCGTTTACCGCGAGAAGTCCTTCCGCTACCCGACCGGTGGTGCTGTGGGTACCGTCAAGCCCCTGGAGAACGGTACCGAGGCTTACGTGAAGCACCTGGTCTCCACCCTGCCCGAAGGCAAGCCCCTCGACGGCATGAAGATTGTTCTGGACTGCGCAAACGGTGCAGCCTACGCGGCGTCCCCGGCAACCTTCGAGGCACTGGGTGCAGAGGTCATCGCACTGGCTGTAGAGCCCAACGGCACCAACATCAACGACGGTGTGGGCTCCACCCACCCCGAGAAGCTGCAGGCGGCTGTCGTTGAGCACGGCGCGGACCTCGGCATCGCCCACGACGGCGACTCCGACCGTTGCCAGGCAGTTGACGAAAAGGGCAACCTGGTAGACGGCGACCAGATCATGGCTATCCTGGCTGTTGCCGCTAAGCGCGAAGGTAAGCTCGCAAAGGACACTCTCGTCGCAACCGTGATGAGCAGCCTGGGTCTGGAACTGTACCTGCGCGAGCACGGTATTACCCTGGGCCGTACTGCTGTGGGCGACCGTTACGTCCTCGAGTCCATGCGCGAGCACGGCTACAACCTTGGCGGCGAGCAGTCCGGCCACGTTATCATGAGCGACTACGCAACCACCGGTGACGGCGTTCTGACCGGCATCCAGCTGGCTGCAGAGGTGGCTCGTAGCGGTCAGACCCTCTCGGAGCTGGCATCCCGTATGCAGCCCACCCCGCAGCGCCTGATTAACGTCAAGGGCGTTGACCGTGCGGCTGTGAAGACCAATGAGGCGCTCGCTACCGCTGTGAGCGAGGCTGAAGGTGTACTGGGTGAGAGCGGCCGCGTGCTGCTGCGTGCATCCGGCACCGAGCCTCTGGTTCGCGTCATGGTTGAAGCTGCAACCCAGGAGCAGGCTGATGAGGTTGCTCAGCAGCTGGCTGACGTTGTAGCTAAGGAACTGGCACTCTAAACGTATTCTTCCGGTGCGAAGACCGCAGTGGAGGATAGAGAAGGGCTGGGAAGGTGTTACCTTCCCAGCCCTTCTTCGTTATCTTGGGCGGGGGAGGGGGGGGGACGAGGATACGGAAAACCCCCGTATCCACAGGGGATACGGGGGTCTAAAAAATTAGTGGTAGAGAGCAGAGAAATTACTTCTTTGCCAGAGCGTCGCGGATCTCCTTCAGGAGGTCAAGCTCGGTCTCTTCCTCTTCTTCAGCAGCCTCGTCTTCAGCCTTCTTCTTAGCCAGTGCGAGTTCAGTCAGCTTCTGAGTGGGCACAACAACTGCGAAGTAGACAGCAGCTGCAATCAGGATGAAGTTGACAATAGCGGTTAGGAACACGCCAACCTTGATCTGGCCGAAGACCAGGAACTCGTCGAAGTTGGGGGAGCCAACCAGCATGGAGATAGCCGGCATCAGGACGGCCTGGACAAGCGAGGTCACCACAGCGGTGAAGGCGGTACCCATAATCAGACCAACTGCGAGGTCGATGACGTTACCGCGGATCAGAAAATCTTTAAAACCCTTAAGCATGAGATATAGAATAGCGCCTTTTCACCTCAGAAAATGCCATATTCTGAGAAAATTTTCACTGTAAAGCATGTGTTTTTCTTCACAGTGGTTTTATGGCGCCCAATACTTAAGGTCTAGGTCACATGAAGCTGAGTAAAAATCTCTGAAACCCGCGAAAAACCGCGGATTTACAAGGTGTATACGCGAAAAAATATGCATCTACTGTGCCTATTTATTTCCGACATGGAAGCTAGAAAGACGATACACATCACCGCTCAGCGCACCGGGCAAAGCCGAAAGCTTAGCCCAGACCCTAGCTCGCATTTGCATAATCGGGTGCCGCACCCGTACCGATAAACTCCTCAAAAGTCTTCGCACCCGAAGACACATACTCCTGAGCAATCTGCACACCCACATAACGGTAATGCCACGGCTCAAAACGATAACCGGTCACCGACTGACGACCATCAGGGAAACGCAAAATATATCCGTAACGCGGAGCATTCTTAGCCAACCACTGACCAGCCAGTGTATCGCGGTAACACTCCTCCAGACGGCAACCCTCAGGAGAAGCAAAGTCAATCGCCAAACCAGTCTGATGCTCCGAATAGCCGGGACGAGCCGACAACTGATCCGCCACCTGCTGGCCGTTCACCGAAACCCAATACTGATAGGTCTGCTGCTGCACCGCATACGAACGATATGCGCTAGAAACAAGCAGAGTCACGCCGTCGGTCGCCGCCGCATCAATCATCGTGTCCGCCGCCTTAGCCGCCTCAGCACGCAATTGATGACCATAGAACTCCACCAGGTCGCTCGGCTCCCAGTCCTGTTGCTCAAAGGGGCGCATCTTATTTACGAGGCAACGCAACGAGTCCGGCTGAGACTCAACACTGGGCTGAGCAAGAGCCAACGGGGACGAAGACGCGCTCGCAGAAGCCGAAGCGCTTGCAGAAGCACCGGTAGCAGAAGCAACAGGGGAGGGCGCGGCAGAAGAGGTCGCCGCAGTGGAAGAGACACTAGAAGAAGCCGTTGAAGCCGTCGCAGACTCAGACGCAGAAGCGCTCGCTGCAGAAGATGAAGAGGAGGCACCCTGACCCTGCGAGCCACAAGCCGCCAACAAGGCGGTACCGCCAACCCCCAAAGCGGCACCCAAGAGAGTGCGGCGGTTCAGCGCAGAACTATTAAGAGACTCCTGAGCGGTAGACGTACGGTGCAGGGACTTCACAATAACTCCTCATCATGGCGTAGGTGCATACAAAAAGAGCCGGAAGCCTAAACCCACCCCGCGAGGGAGTGGAGCCTCCGGCGCTTTCTACTAGAATGCACCACAATACCGGCTAAAAGCCGCATGCGAACACTAAAAACCTAAAGAACCTCTAGTTCTTACGCAGAAGAACCTGCTCCACGGTATGCTCGGCGCCCTTCTGCAGAATCAAATGCGCACGAGCACGAGTCGGCAAAACATTCTGCACCAGATTAGGCTCATTCACGCTCTTCCAAATGCCGGTCGCTACCTCAACCGCCTGCTCATCGCTCAACTCCGCATAACGCTTGAAATATGACTCCGGATTCGCAAAAGCTGAAGAACGCAGAGTCAAGAAACGATTTACATACCAGCGCTCAATATCCTCAGTGCGGGCATCTACATAAATAGAGAAATCAAAGAAATCACTCAGCGTCAGATCAGAAGTCTCCGGACCCTCAGCCTGCGAAGGCGCCAAAACATTCAAACCCTCAAGAATCAGAACATCCGGTGCGGTGACCTCAATATGCTCATCCGGCATGATGTCGTAATACAGGTGTGAATACTTCGGCGCCACCACACGCTCGGCACCGGACTTCACCTGCGACACAAAATTCAACAGAGCACGGCGATCATAAGACTCCGGGAAACCCTTACGGTGCATAATACCGCGACGCTGAAGCTCAGCATTCGGGTACAAGAAACCATCCGTAGTCACCAACTGAACCTTCGGAGTCGAAGGCCAACGGCTCAAAAGAGCCTGCAAAATACGTGCCGTCGTCGACTTACCCACAGCAACAGAACCCGCCACACCAATAATGAACGGGACGCGGCGCTGAGACACATGCAGAAAATCATTCGTCATATGGTTCAACGAAGAAGCAGCAGTCACATACAGGTTAAGAAGACGAGAAACCGGCAGATAAATACGCTGCACCTCCTCAAGGTCGACAGTTTCACCCAGGCCTCGAAGAGACTCAATTTCCTCAGCACTGAGGGGAACAGAAATCTCATCGGCTAGGTGCGACCAACGGGAACGGTCAAGATGCATGAAGCGGTCATCGCCAGAAAAATACGGTGCGGTGCTCATTTATCTAAGTGTACGAACTTTCAGCCCGTGGGGAAAATATCTACTCTCACGGTATGTCTGAAGAAATAAATGTATGGAAAGAAAAGGGTAAAACCTGAAAAAGCCAGGAAAGCCACAATAAACGTGACGTATAACGGTATTTCACCGTGCGCATATCTGGATACTTGTGGGATAAACTTATAGCATGTGTGGAATCGTAGGATATGTAGGTCTGGACACTGCTCCGGACGGTAACAAGTTTGACCACAACGCATACGATGTGGTCCTCGAAGGTCTGCGCCGCCAGGAATACCGCGGCTATGACTCTGCTGGCGTGGCACTCGTGTGCCCCGACGGCATCGTATTCCGTAAGAAGGCAGGCAAGCTCCTGAACCTCGAAAACGAGGTTAAGGAAAACCCCCTGCCGGACTCCCAGATTGGTATCGGTCACACCCGTTGGGCTACCCACGGTGGACCCACCGACAACAACGCTCACCCCCACGTTGTCGACAACGGCCGCCTCGCCGTCGTACACAACGGTATTATCGAAAACTTCGCCGAACTGCGTGCCGAACTGCTCGCCGAAGGCGTAGAGTTCGCATCTCAGACCGACACCGAGGTAGCTGCAGCAACCATCGCAAGCATCTACAACAAGCTCGGTACCGGTGACCTCACCGAGGCAGTACGCGTCGCATCCAACCGCCTCGAAGGTGCATTCACCATCCTGGCTATCCACGCCGACCACCCGGACCGCGTTGTGGCAACCCGCCGCAACTCCCCGCTGGTTATCGGCCTGGGCGAGAACGAGAACTTCCTCGGCTCTGACGTCTCCGCGTTCATTGATTACACCAAGGAAGCCGTCGAGATGGGTCAGGACCAGATCGTGACCATCACCGGCACCGACTACTCCATCATCGACTTCGAAGGTAACCCCGCAGAGGGCAAGCCCTTCCACATCGAGTGGGACGCAGCAGCAGCCGAAAAGGGCGGCTACAACTCCTTCATGGAGAAGGAAATCCACGAGCAGCCCGCAGCTGTTGAGCAGACCCTCATGGGCCGCCTCGACGAGAACGGCAACCTGACCCTCGACGAGCTGAACATCGACGACTCGGTGCTACGCTCGATCGACAAGATTATCGTCGTCGCATGTGGTACCGCAGCATACGCAGGCCAGGTGGCACGCTACGCCATCGAGCACTGGTGCCGCATCCCCACCGAGGTTGAGCTCGCACACGAGTTCCGCTACCGCGACCCCATCGTGAACGAGAAGACCCTCATCGTGGCACTCTCGCAGTCCGGTGAAACCATGGACACCCTGATGGCAGTGCGCCACGCACGCGAACAGGGCGCAAAGGTTGTCTCCATCTGCAACACCCACGGCTCGACCCTGCCCCGTGAATCCGACGCTGCGCTGTACACCCACGCAGGCCCCGAAATCGCAGTGGCATCCACCAAGGCATTCCTGGCACAGATCACCGCAGCATACCTGCTTGGCCTGTACCTGGCACAGCTGCGCGGCAACAAGTACAAGGACGAAATTGCTTCGATCCTTGCCGAGCTGCAGAACATGCCCGCAAAGATCCAGAAGGTCCTCGACAACGACACCCAGGTCAAGGAACTGGGCGTCGAAATGAAGGATGCCTCCTCCGTGATCTTCCTTGGCCGCCACGTGGGCTTCCCCGTCGCAATGGAAGGCGCACTCAAGCTCAAGGAAATCACCTACATCCACGCTGAAGGCTTCGCAGCAGGCGAGCTCAAGCACGGCCCCATCGCACTGATCGATGAAGGCCAGCCGGTCATCGTAGTGGTTCCCTCCGCAAACGGTCGCGACTCCCTGCACGGCAAGGTCGTCTCCAACATCCAGGAAGTGCGCGCTCGCGGCGCCTTCACCATCGTCATCGCCGAGGAAGGCGACGAGGCCGTCAAGCCCTACGCAGACCGCCTCATCACCGTCCCGGCATGCCCCTCGCTGCTGCAGCCCCTGCTGGCAACTGTGCCCCTGCAGATCTTCGCATGCGCACTGGCAGAAGCTAAGGGCCTGGACGTTGACCAGCCGCGTAACCTCGCAAAGTCCGTGACCGTGGAGTAATTCTCTAGGGTAATCCTCTGGAGTAATCCTCGGAAATCGCCTCGGCGATAACGACAAGGGCGGTGGTTGAGTTCTTAGAGAACTCAACCACCGCCCTTGTCGTTTACTCAGGCGGTTATTCGTGGATGATCCAACAAAAATAGACGCTGTGAAACAGATATCAACTATGCGTCATATTTGCCGCTATCCCATCTAAAAGAAACGAATCTCGCTAGACTTAAAACAAGAGAAACCGCAAACAGGACGCGGCACCACCCCTAGCCCAGAAGGTGAAGCTCATGATCATGGGAATCGGCGTAGATACCGTCAACATCGAACGATTCGAACGAATCGTCACCGAAACACCAGCCTTCGTCCGCCGCGTCTTCACCCCCAACGAACGTACCCGGAATGTACGCTCCCAAGCCGTACGATTTGCCGCCAAAGAAGCCGTCGCAAAAGTACTCGGAGCACCCGCCGGACTCAACTGGCAAGACTGCGAAGTCGCCACCGCCGAAAGCGGCCAACCCTACCTCATCATTCAGGGCACCATCGCCCGCCGTGCTAAAGAACTCGGCATCAACCGCATCCACCTCTCGCTGACCCACGATGAACCCATCGCCATCGCCATCGCAACCGCCGAATACCTCAGCGATGCAGAACTGGCGCACCTGCAAAAGTTCAACCCCGAAAGCTACCGACTCAGCGTCATCGCCGGCGACGACACCGACGAAAACTAACGCCACCGACGATTAACGCAGAGCCACATCAACACCACACCCGGTGACCCCTAAGGCCCGCACGGTGCCACCCAAGGAGACAGCAATGAAGCTCATCTACACTGCTTCCCAGGTACGCGAAGCAGAAAAGCCCTACATCGAAGCCGCCGACTACGACGGCTACCTCATGCAACGCGCCGCAGACGCCGTCGCAGCCGAAGCACAGGAGCTACTCCACGGCAAAGACACAGCAAAAATCCTGCTGCTCATCGGCCCGGGCAACAACGGTGCAGACACCATCTACGCCGGCGCCCGCCTCAGCGCCAAGGGACACCGCGTTGATGCAGTCATCTTCGACTCCAGCGAAAAGAACCTCGAACTCATCGCCCGCGAAGGCGGCGAAGGCACCCGCGTGCTCGACCCCGAACATACCCTCGAACAGCTTGCAGGCTACGACCTGACCATTGACGGCATCCTGGGTACCGGCTCCAGCGGCGCCGTACGCGGTAGCGCCGGTGAATACCTTGGCGTACTCCGCGCCGCGCAGCTCGACGGTAAGCTCGGCGCAGTCCTCGCCGTCGACACCCCCTCCGGAGTCGACAACAACCGCGGAACCGTGCACGAACCCTCCCTGCGTGCCGACCGCACCGTCACCTTCATCGGTCACAAGCTGCCGGCAGGCACCAGCCACAGCGTCCACTCCGGAGACATCAAACTCTACGACCTTGGCGTTCCCGAAGCCCTCAACTCCCACAAGCCTGCCCTGCGCGTTCTCGACCGCGAAGACTACCGCGAACTCATCGAAGTACCCGACGAGCACTCCCACAAGTACACCCGCGGCGTACTGGGCATGCTCACCGGTAGCCTCGAATACCCCGGCGCAGCCCTCATGAGTGTACGCGCAGCCCTCAACACCGGCGTGGGCATGGTCCGCTTCAACGCCAATTCTCACGAGCTACGCCAGCTCATGATTGCCCACAACCCCGAAACCGTCTACTTCAGCGGCGCCCCCGCCCTGCAGAGGGTCACCGTATGGGCCGGCGGATCTGGCTCTAGCCACGACTCGCTGGACAAGAACCGCTACCTGCTCCACTCGCCCGAACCCGCCATCATCGACGCGGGCGCCTGCGACCTGGCGGCAGAATACCTGGCAACCGGCAAGCCCCTCGGCTCCCACAAGATCCTCACTCCGCATGCCGCAGAGCTCGAACGCTTCCTGCGTATCGTGCACGAGCTCGCCCCCGAAACCTGGAAGA
Organism: Rothia sp. HMSC069C04; assembly: GCF_001812895.1. Classification (NCBI taxonomy): domain Bacteria; kingdom Bacillati; phylum Actinomycetota; class Actinomycetes; order Micrococcales; family Micrococcaceae; genus Rothia; species Rothia sp. HMSC069C04. Next base: position 267,681 of record NZ_KV810736.1, on the reverse strand, counting down.
AGCACCTGGGTGACGCCATCGTACCCAGCCGCAAGGATATCGACGCAGAACCCTTCCGCTGGGTACGCGCCGCCTCCGAACTCTCCGGCGCCACCGTCATGCTCAAGGGCGGCTACACGCTCATCGCGGCGCCCAACGGCGCCACCTACAGCATTGCTGGCGGAAGCCCCTGGCTCGCCACCGCAGGCAGCGGAGACACCCTCACCGGCATCTACGGAGCACTGCTCGCCCAGACCGTAGCAGCCTTCGATGCTCGCGGAGAAGCGCTGGAAGGCTGCACCTTCGCCTCCATCGGTGCGCTCGCCGTCTACCTGCACGGCGAAGCCGCACGCGCCAGCGCCACCGGAAGCGTCAAGGACGCCCGGCCCGGCCCGGCACCCGCAACCCGCGTCGCGGAGATGCTCCCCGAAGTTATCGCCCGACTCATCGCAGAATAGGGGAGCGGGAACAAAGCTAGCACACTGAAGCTCTGACACTCGTCTCAAGACGAAGAGAAAAGCCCCCAGACACCCTGGGTATGCAGAAGGGGCGTGAATCCATCGGAAATGGATTCACGCCCCTTCAACGCGTTTACATCAATGCACGATACCGAGCTGCCTGTGCCGGGACAGCATCACTAAAAACCGGCATACGCATCGGCGGGAGAAACTCCCACCATCTTTCTTAGTACGCGCCTTCCTTAGCGAAAACCGCACGGACAGTACGCAGAAGAATAATGAAGTCACCGGTAAGCGACCAGTTCTCAACATAGTAGAGATCCAGACGAACCGACTCCTCCCAAGAGAGGTCACTACGACCCGAAACCTGCCACAGGCCGGTAATACCCGGCTTCACCAGAAGGCGGCGGTACGCAATATCTTCGTACTGCTCAACTTCCTCAACCAGCGGAGGACGCGGACCCACCAGCGACATATCGCCAATGAACACGTTCCACAGCTGAGGCAGCTCATCAATCGAGTACTTACGGATGAACTTACCGATGGGGGTAATACGCGGGTCGTCCTTCATCTTGAAGAGCACACCATTACCCTCGTTCTGCTCCAGGAGGCGCTTCTTAACCTCTTCGGCGTCAGTACGCATCGAACGGAACTTCACCATCTTGAACATTTCACCGTTCAGACCCACACGGTTCTGCAGGAAGAAGACCGGACCGCCATCACGCTTGACCAGCAGCGCCACCACCAGGAACAGCGGAGACAGCAGAATCAAACCCAGACCCGAAGACACAACATCCACAGCGCGCTTGAAGAACGCCGACAGACCGGTAATACGCGGCGTCGACACGTGCACCAGCGGTAGACCATTCAGCGGCTGCATGTGCATACGCGGACCAGCAATATCGGTCGTCGCAGGAGCCATAATCAGCGAAATATGCGCGTCAGCAAGCTTCCAACCCAGCAGACGAACCTGATCCGGGCTCAAGTGGTGACCATTCGTAACCGCGACCATGTGAATATCGTTCTCGCGGATGGCCTCCATAATGTCAGCCGGAGAAGTGCTGTAACCAAGGACCGGAATCGGAGCGCCAGCAACAGTAGTACCCGGGGTGAAACCGGGCAGGTAGAACGCAGCGGGGGACAGGCCGGAAGCAACCACATCCTTCAGGTTCTTGTACAGGTGCTGACCAGTCGTCACATCAGAAATAATCATGACGCGAGTCAACGCACGACCGCGAGTACGCGAACGCACCAGACCCTGACGAATCAGCCAACGCTCAACGAGCAGAAGGAACAGACCCAGCGGGTAAGCAATCAGTAGGTACATGCGGGTGACGTCAACCTTAAGGAAGAACGCCACAATAATCAGCAGGCAGAAAAAGTAAGTAGTACCGCGAGTAATGAGGCGGTACTCCTCAGTGCCGAACCCCATGATGCGCAGGCTGCGGGAGCCGTTCACCTGGAGGATAAACCACCAGCCGACAACCATACCAACGCCCAGGAAGATGTAATCAATAGCGGGAATACGGCCATCCAGGGCGTTAATAGGCCAAACGTTCACATAGGGCAGGTCAGCATTCTCCCACCCGAAACGAATCAGATGCGCAGCGACAACCGCAATAGCAATGGCGAGAAAATCGCCAAAGTAAAGGGCACGCTGAACCTTGGGATGCCAGCTTCGCTTGACGACGAAGTCTGAACCCCACATTTTTTTAAGACGATCTTGTACTTTCAACGGTGTAATCTTCCCCGGAAATTTGTCCTGTGTCGTGGACTGAGAGCGGCGAATAGGCACATTTACCCCTAATTATCGGTGAATAGGGAATCGTGTCCTAGTCTTTGTCCTGATGAATGAGTGAACCCTTAATCTTACTGAGTGAAAATAATGGCAGAGACTACGGCAAAGGCGCTGGTAAGACGCCTAGTGGAGCGTTATATGAGCCCACAGAGCGCATAAACGTGTTCCGTAAACTATTCTACGGGGTCGGGGGTCTTCCGTCTCGAAGAATGAAGAGGCAAAGTCGCTCCGGTGTGATGAAATCAATCACAGAAAAAGAAGAGAATAAGAGCCTCCGGGAAGAATGCCTAGTGGAGCTAAGAAACTCCCAAAACTACCGGTATGTTTCACGCACCTGCAGAAAAACAATAACCGGCATATAAAAAGACAAACCCCGGAGGCTCAATAACAAACCCTACGCACACGGCGTAAAAGGGACATTAAGGACGCTCAAGCCCCGCACGATCCAAAATGAAATCAATCATCGGCTCATAACGGCGCGGCGGAACGTTATCGTCCATCGGCACGCACACCGGCAAATCTCCCTGCTCAGCCGCAACAAACAGACCCGGATCATTACAATCCGCAATGCCAATCGTCAGCAGCTTACGAGTAGACGCCGCATAACCACCCATACCGTGATCCGAAACCACCAGGTCCGGGGTCACGCCACGCGCCTCCAGCTGATCCAAAGCGATGCGCATCGGGCCGGGGAAATGCGTATGCTGCAGGTTGCCGTACTGCTCAAACATCACGACATCCATAATCTGGCGGACGTCGCCGTCCAGGAAACGCTCGCCCTCCTCAATCTGAAGAACCTCAGCACCAGCAGCCTTCGCCGCCGCAGCCATCACCGCGTACATGGGGAACAGACCCGCCGGGTGACCGGTCGCAAACAGAATACGAGAACCCGCACGCACCGCCTCGCCAAAGATACGGGCGTACTCCTCCAGCGCGCTGATGCACTGCTCGGCACCAATAGTGTCCTGACCGTGAGTATGCGAACGGTCCGGGTTCAGACCCGCGCGGCGGACCATCACCTCAAACACCGAATCGTAATCCCACTCGCGGGTCCACTGCACACCAAACTCAAGGTGCTCATTACCATCCAGGAAACCCTGAATATGGTCCAGGTTATTCTCTCGGGCGGTCGCTACCTCACCGGTAATACGCACCGAATCCAGGTACGCGGCGAACTCATCGCGGCTCATGGAGAAAGACATTAAAACTCCTCACAACGTGAAAAATACATTACTGCGAGATACCTTCACGTACCTCGGCATAAGCTTCAAGGGTTCGGCGCGCCGTCTGATCCCAACCCATCGTGCGGGCACGCGCCGCGGCGTTCGCACCCAACGAATGACGCAGATACGGGGCACGCACCAGACGCTCAATAGCCGCAGCCCAACGCTGCGGAGTACGAGGCGCCACCAGCAGACCCGTACGGTGGTTCTCCACCGCATAGCGCAGACCGTCAGCATCCGTAGCGAGCACCGCCGCGCCGCATGCCTGCGCCTCCAGCGCCACCAAACCGAACGTCTCAGATGAGGACGGGGACGCCACAATATCGGCGGCACGGAAAATGTTCGCCAACTCAGACGCCGGAACCGGGTCCTTCAAATGCACCCGATCCGCCACACCCAGCTCAGCTGCACGCTGCAACAGGCGGCGCTCATAATCCGAATCGGAACGACCAATAATATCTACGTCCACCTGCAAGTCATCGGGGAGCAGCGCGAGTGCCTCCACCAGCAGATGCGGGCCCTTCAACGGCTGAGGCCTACCGGCAAAAACAATGCGGCAACGAGTCTCAGAGGTGTCATTGAGCGGATGCACGCCAGGAATCGTATGGAAAATCGAGGTGTCAACACCCGGCGGGATAGTGGCAAGCTTCTGCGCGTCCGTACCGTAATACTCGCCCATCTGCTGCGCCTCCAGGGGAGTATTCACAATCACCCGGCTCGCGGAGCTACTCATCAGGCGCTCGGCGGCATAGCGCTCCTCGGGTTCGGGCGCCTCACCTTCGCCGCGGCGCGCATCCTTGGCAGCAGCCGTCGTATGCGGAGTAAAAAGAACAGGAACCGGGAAGCCAACGCCCTGAGCCGACCACAGGTCGGATGCACGAGCCGCAGCCTGACCCGACAGCCAATAGTGGGCGTGAATAATATCCGGGGTGTACAGTGCCTGCTCGACGCACGCCTGCGCAAAATCATCGGTGACCGCAGCCAGCTCGTTCTTCGAAAGACCACGGGCGGAGGGCAGATCAAGACTGTGGCGCACAAGGCGCTCGCCGGGCTGAGGAGGCTGACGGAACGGCGAATCGGTCGGAAGCGCCTCACCGCGATCCAGGGTGAAAACCTCAACCCGCAGCTCCGGATCCAGTTCCAGCATGGCATGCACCGACCGGGCAATATAGACGTTCATGCCGCCTGCATCTCCGCTACCGGGCTGCGCAAAAGGGTCGGTGTGCATGGAATACACGTGAACCGTCCGAACCGGCGGCAGAGTGCTCATCGATGCTTTCCTCTCTAAAGGGGTACCTGACCTAGTGTAGCGCGACAGGACTTTCGCACAGCGGGAGGTCTAGAATTTAGTAGAAGAGAGGCTGCTCAAGTACAGCCTGTAGTACCGCCCGTCAGAAACGAAGGACCATGACTCACCCTCAGCAGCCTGCCGAACCGCTTTACTGCCCGCCCTGCGCTCCCGGCCAGGTGGAACGTAGCGCCACGATTGATCTTGACGCGCTGGAACATAATGTGCGCCGACTCAAGGAACTCATTGGCGACCGCGTGCTCATTGCAGTGATTAAGGCGGATGCGTACGGTCACGGCGCGTACCCGGTGGCACGTTCGGCTATTGCAGCCGGCGCTGACCTGCTGGGTGTGGTGCACGTGAACGAGGCGCTGGAACTGCGTGCTGACGCTATTGATGCGCCGCTCATGGCGTGGCTGCACACCCCCTCCACCGATTTTGAGGCTGCACTGCAGGAGAAGATTCGTCTGGGTGTTTCCGGTTGGGACCTGGAGGCGGTTGCCGCCGCCGCTGAATGCACCGGCGAGCGCGCTATCGTGCATCTGAAGGCTGATACCGGTCTGGGCCGTAACGGTGCCACCGCGGCGGATTGGCCTGCGCTGGTGGCTCGCGCCGCTTCCCTGGAGGATGCCGGTCTGATTACGGTTGAGGGTATTTTTAGCCACCTGGCGGTTGCGGATGAGCCGACCCGCGCCGAGACTGCGCAGCAGGTCGATACTTTGGATACTTTTGTGGCTCAGGCTCGTGAGGCTGGCCTGGACCCGAAGATTGTGCACCTGGCGAACTCGCCGGCGACCCTGACCGCCTCCCTGGAGGGTTGGGATACGGAGGAGCGTCTGCTCGGTGACGGTGTGCGTTGCGGCCTTGCTCTGTACGGTCTTTCCCCGCTGCCGGGGGTGACCGCTGAGGACCTGGGCCTAAAGCCCGTCATGACGGTGGGCAGCTACATTGCCGCCGTGAAGGAAGTTCCTGCAGGTCAGGGTGTTTCCTACGGGCTGCGCTACCACACTCCCAAGGCAACCACCCTGGCGCTTGTGCCGCTCGGCTACGCTGACGGTGTGCCGCGCATTGCGGAGAACGCGCCGGTGCGCATCTACCCGGGCGCGCAGAACGTGGAGAACGGCTCCGTGCCTAATAACGCGGAGGGTACGACCTACCGCGTGGTTGGCCGCGTCGCCATGGACCAGATGGTCGTTGACCTGGGCGAACCCGGCCTGAGCGATCCCGCCCTGGGGTACCTGGGCGCGCCCGCCATCCTTTTTGGTGCCGGTGAGAACCCGCCCGTGGAAGAGTGGGCGGATGCCGCGCAGACCATTAACTACGAAATCGTGACCCGCATTTCGTCCCGCGTGGAGCGCCTCTACGTTGGCGGCTCCTGGGTTGAAGCTGAGCTGAACGAGCTGTGGGGTACCGGGCAGGAGCAGGAGGGCTAATGAGCGCTGAGTACATTTCTGCCGCACTCGATCTGGATGTGACCGGCCCCGACCATACCCGCCGCCTGGCGCTCACCCTGGCGCAGCACCTGAACGCCGGGGACGTACTGTTGCTCTCGGGCGAGCTTGGTGCGGGTAAGACCACGTTCACCCGCTCCCTGGGTGAAGGCCTGGGCGTGCGCGAAGGCGTTATCTCACCGACCTTCGTGCTCTCGCGCGTGCACCCGAACCTGCCGGACGGCCCCCGCCCCGGCGGCCCCGACCTGGTGCACGTGGACGCCTACCGCCTCTCCAGCGCCGAAGAGCTCGACGACCTGGATCTGGAGTTCTCCCTGCCGCGCTCTGTGACCGTCATTGAGTGGGGCCGCGATAAAGCTGAGCACCTGAGCGATTCCCGCCTGGAGCTGGACTTCACCCGCCTGACCGGCGCGGATGCACGCTTCGCCTACTCGGGCGCCGAAGAGTTCAGCTGGGACGACGAAGACGAGGACGAAAGCGACGAGGACGCGGACACCCCCGAACCTCGCCTGCTGCGGGTGCGCGCCTTCGGCCCCCGCTGGGAGCACGCTTTTGACGCCCTGAAAGAGGCCCTGCAGAGCGCCTAGAGCCCGCGCGTTAGAATGATAGGGTGCTAGTACTTGCCCTTGATTCATCCGCCACCGCATCTGTGGCGCTCGCCCGTGTGCACGGCTCCGAAGCCGGTGCGTCCTTCGAAATCCTCGCCCGCTACGAGAGCGAAGATACCCGCTCCCATGCCGAGGTGATGGGACCCTACGCGCGGGCTGCCCTGCAGGACGCTGGCGTGCGCGGCGAAGACTTGGATGCGATTCTGACCGGTACCGGTCCGGGACCTTTTACGGGTCTGCGTGCCGGTATCGTTACTGCGCGCGCTCTGGGTTTTGCCTGGTCGGTGCCGGTGTACGGCATGATGAGCTTGACCGCCCTGGCTGAGCGCGCTGTATCCGGTGCGGCTGCCGGGGAAGCAGGCGCAGTTGCCGAGGAAGAGAACGTAGAACGAGCGTTCGCTTCTGCTGATCTTATCGAAGATGCTGAGCTGCTCGTACTCTCCGATGCGCGCCGCCGCGAAGTCTACTCCGCCCGCTACCGCGTGAACGCCGAAGGCTACAGCCTGGTGGACGGACCGAACGTATGCCCCGCCTCCGAAATTCTGCCCGGTGGGGATCCCTCCTACGCCTACGGCTACGGCGCCGGCCTGTACTCCGAGGCCCTCGAAGAGCACGGCTGGACCATCGTCGATTCTGCCCGTCAGGTTCACCCCCACGCCGAGTACCTGGTTGCCGCCGCGGCACGCCTGGGCGTAGAGAACCTGAGCGAGGACACCTCCGCCCAGTACCTGCGCGACTCGGACGCAAAGGTCCCCGCCGCAATGCTCGCCCGCCAGCAGAAGCAGGGCGCACAGGCAGCTGCACAGACTGCCGCGCAGAAGGAGAACTAAATGAGCGCTACCGAAAATATCGTGCGAGACGACCTAGCACAGGGTGCCCGCCTGCGCATTGCCGAACTTGCCGACGTGCAGACCATGCACCGCATGGAAACCACACTGTTCCCCGCCGACGCCTGGCACATCGACATGTTCCTCGAAGAGCTGACCCACCCGACCCGAACCTACTACATGCTCGAACTGCCTGCAGAAGGTTCGGAAGATAACGAGGGCAGCTGGCGCGCCATCGGCTACTGCGGAACCATGGTCGTAGCCGACACCGCCGACGTTCAGACCATCGGCGTGCTCCCCGAGTACGAGGGTCACGGCTTCGGTCGCGCCATGCTCGAGCAGATGCACGAGCGCGCCCGCGAGCAGGGAGCCGAGCGTATCCTGCTGGAGGTGCGTGCCGACAACCCGCGCGCCCAGCGCCTCTACGAACGCAACGGCTACCGTGCGATTCACGTACGCCGCGGCTACTACGATGACGGAACCGACGCCATCATTATGGAATGCACGTTCTAAATAGTCCGTGGAGCTAAACGGCAATCCCCTCAATAGGGGCGAGCATTCGCCGCTCTCTACACTTGCCCTCTACGCCACAGCATCCCTACGCCACGGCATCCTTACCTCACTGCAACTAGAAGCACTACGCGCAGACAGCGCAACAGAAAGATGAACTATGAGCACTCGCGAACCCCTCGTTCTGGGCATCGAATCCTCCTGCGACGAGACCGGAATCGGCATTGTGCACGGTGCACAGCTGCTCAGCAACACCATCTCCTCCTCCATGGAAGAGCACGTACGCTTTGGCGGCGTGATCCCCGAAATCGCCTCCCGCGCTCACCTGGACGCCATGATTCCCGCCCTCAAAGCGGCACTTGCCGAAGCGGACATCACCCTCGATCAGGTGGACGCTATCGCCGTCACCGCGGGTCCCGGCCTAGCGGGCGCACTCATGGTGGGTGTCTCCGCGGCGAAGGCGCTCGCTATTGCCACCGGCAAGCCCCTCTACGGCATTAACCACCTGGTCGCACACGTTGGCGTTGGCCTGCTGGAGGACAACGGCACCGAAGACGGCTCCGACCTGCTGGCGAATGCCGGATCCGGTGGCCTGGGTGCGCTACTAGTCTCTGGCGGTCATACCGAAATCCTGCAGGTGCGCGATATTACCTCCGATGTGCGCCTGCTCGGCGCAACCCTGGATGACGCCGCCGGCGAGGCCTACGACAAGGTCGCCCGCCTGCTCGGCTTGGATTACCCGGGTGGCCCCGCCATCGACCGCGCCGCCGCGCAAGGTAACCGCAACGCCTTCGTGTTCCCGCGCGGCCTGTCGAACCGCAAATTCATGGGCACCGCCGAGAACCCCGGAGAGCATCGCTACGACTTCTCCTTCTCGGGCCTGAAGACCGCAGTGGCGCGCGTGATTGAGAGCTTCGAAGCCGCCGGTGAAGAGATCCCTGTTGCTGATATCGCCGCCTCCTTCCAAGAAGCGGTCGTGGACGTCATCACCAAGAAGGCGATGCTCGCCTGCCGCGAGCAGGGCATGAAGACCCTGCTACTCGGCGGTGGCGTGGCGGCAAACTCGCGTCTGCGCGAGCTGCTGGCCGCCCGATGCGCCTCCGAGGGTGTGCGCCTAATCATTCCGAAGTTCACCCTGTGCACCGACAACGGCGCGATGGTTGCCGCCCTGGGCGCCCGCCTGGTCGCCGCGGGCCGCGAGCCCTCGGGCGTGGACTTCACGACGGACTCCTCGCTGCCGGTGACCACCGTCTGCTTCTAAACTGCCTGCTTCTAAAAAAGCTCGTAGAAATGCCTCGGCACAGTCTCATGATGACTGCGCCGAGGCATTTTACGTATCTAAGTTTTCTTCCCGCGAGGGGTTAGCGCAGCGCTCGCGCACGAGACTGCGCGGCCACATCCAGTGCCACCTCACGCATCGAGCCGGTGCGCTCGAACACTGCACGCTGGCGGTCGGCTCCCGTACCTTCCGCAAGGATGCGGCGCACCTGTGCCAGCTCCACCTCGCAGTCCAGGTCGCGGGCCACCGGCTCCAGCTCGGGCAGCAGCAGTTCAAAGTCCTCGCGCAAGGTGCGCTGCTCCGGCGCGTTGGAAACCACGATCTTTGCGTCCAGGCCGTAGCGGGCCACGCGCCACTTATTCTCCTGCGCGTGCCAGGGGGCCAGCACCTCGGGCTTGTCGCCGGCCTCAATGCGGCGGGAGAAGTACTCCACCAGGCACTGGGTGAACGCCACAACCGCGGCAACATCCGGCAGGGAGGCCAGGCCGTCGCAATAGCGCATCTCAATGGTGCCGTAGCGCGGAACCGGGCGCACATCCCAGCGGTCCTCACTCGGGTCGTTAATCACGTCGGTCGCCACCAGTGAATCCAGGTACTCGCTGTACTGCTCCCAGGTGTCGAAGTGGAAGGGCAGGCCGTTGGTCGGCAGCTGCTGGTAGAGCTGGGTGCGGTGCGAGGCGTAACCGGTGTCGATGCCCTCCCAGTATGGGGAGGAGCAGGAGAGCGCCAGCAGGTGCGGCCCGTAGTTGGTGAGCGCGTCAACGAGCGGCAGAACCTTATCGCGAGAATCCACACCCACGTGCACGTGCACGCCGTAGATGACCATGTGGCGGCCCCAATACTGGGCGCGCTCCACGACGCGCCGATAGCGTTCTTTGGCCACGACGGGCTGCTCGGACCAGCGGGAGAACGGGTGCGTGCCCGCCGGGTAGAACTCGATACCCAGCCCGTCGGTAATCTCGCGAATGGTGTCGGTCAACTCCTGCAGCTGGCGGCAGGCCTGCGCCACGGTCGTGCAGACGCCGGTGATGACCTCGATGGTGTTCTCCAGGAATTCCCCGGTCACGTGCGCCCGGTCGGAGGCGGGCTCAAGCAGCTCGGGGCGGCGCTCGCGCAGGATGGATAGCACCTCGCTGGCGCGCTGGGTCAGTGCGCCGCTTTCACGGTCGATAAGCGCAATCTCCCATTCCACGCCGAGAGTGGACTGCGGGGAGGTAGCAAAGTCGATCATATTGCCTTTCCTGCGTCTGGAAATAGGGTCGTGCATGGTGCCGACTATGGAAGTTATTATCGGTGGGCTCTGCCCGGCTGTGCGCTAGCCTGTGAGAGCTGGCTCCTTGAGGGAGTACCTCTACTAGGCCGCGTATCTTTGATCAGGCACAGTATCTTTATCCGGCACCGTATCTAGTGTACGGTCTTGCGGTTCCCAGTGCCCTGTCGAGTGCAGAATCCGGAACGGTACCGTAATGAATCGTCATGAACGGTAACCTGTCCTCGGGGCTGGGCAGTCAGGGTTGGGTAGCCAGGGTTGAGTAGTCAAGGCTGGTTAGTTAGGGCTGGCGAGGTTGGAGCGGGCGCACGTGCCAGCCGACGCGTCGTGAATCCCTACCCGAACCGATGCGGGTAAAGACCAGCGTTGCCGGACGGTACGAGGACTCCTGAGTACCCGAAGAAGAATTAGCGTTCTTTTTCTGTTTCTTCTTGGAAGGCTTAGAACCCGCAGAACCCAGTAGTCGCGCCCGCAACTGCTCCGGAACAATATCCACGCCACGCTTCTTAATAGTCAGCGCCGTAAAGCCCTGCTCACGCACCCAATGCTTCAGCTGCTTCTCCTGCAGGGGAATCTCCTCCAGCACCTCGTAGCAGGCAACCAGCGGATGCGCCACCGGCTCGGCAGAACACAGGTACGCCAGGTGCTCATCCAGCAGGTGCGCGCCAATACTCTGCGCAAACTCAGCGACCAGGTGCGAGCGCACAATCGCCGGGGCAGGCTCCAGCAGGTAATCACCGGGCTGAGGTAGGGACACCGGAACGTCAACGCTCTGCTGTGCCTCTTCCGCCGTCAAGGGGCTGCGGAAGTTCACCGCCTCGTAGGGAGGCAGTAGGGCGCAGGTTTCGGCGGTGCCTCCGGTGGATCCTTCGGTGGAGCCTTCGTTGGGGGTAGCCTCTTCCGCAGGCATCTCGCGCGCAGGGGTTTCATGCACAGAGGTCGCCGTGCGAGCCACCCCCTCCTGAGCCAGCGCGTTAAACCAGAGCACCAACTCGGCGAGGGAACCCTCCGACTGGATCCACTCCGCCTCAACGCGCGGGTTGGGGTTCGCCTCCGACGCAATATCTTCGGGTGAGGGGATGCCCTCATGCGGAAAACCGGGGCCCAACTTCACGCCCATCGGCACGCCCGTACGAGCCAGATTCAGCACGAACGAGAACGGGGGAGAGAACGCCTCCGGATCAAAAAGACGCTCCGTCTGAGCCTTCTTCGCGCCCCGCAACTCGCGGCGTGCCGGGTCCATCCACACAATGCCCACCGGCTCACCGGCTGCGTCCAGAAGTTCACCGTGCACATAGTCGGTCACATCCCCCGAATACACGCGCGCCTGCGGGCAAAACTCAAGGTTCTTCGCCGCAAAAGAAGCGGTCAACGGGTCCAGCTCCACCGCAACCACGGCACCGCGATCCGCCGCATACACGGCAGAATCCGACGCAATACCGCAGCCCAAATCAGCCACCGTGCCGGCAACCGGGCGCAGACGCTGGGCGCGATAGTGCGCAATCACCGGGCGGGTCGCCTGCTCCGCCGCCTCCTGAGTCAGCATAAGCGTGCGGGCGCGCTCGCCGAACTTGGCGCGCGCACGGGTACGAGCCTGCGCCAGCGAAATAATCTGTGCAGACTCCTCGGGGCTGAAACCTCGCGAACGCAAAGAAGTAACGGCGCTGAGCGTATCCGAGCCCAGCGGGTAGAGCTCGTCGGCTGCCGCGAGCGCTTCGGCGCTGAACGGAAGCTCGGCGACGGGTGTAAAAGGGGATGCGGGAATAGGCATGCTCCTCATTTTACGGGGGTGCCGGTTTTGAGAGGTGAGGAGCCCGATTTGCCCAGCTTTTTGCTCAGCGTTCGCCTTGCGGTGAAACACCCCGGTAGAGGGGCGCTTTTCTTGACCGAAAGCACAGGTGAAACTAGAGTTGAGGTAGCACTCGAGACAGCCATCGGGCGCGCCACTGCGCCGCTGTCTCGCATCAAACGTAAATCCACAACCCGGAGGAACCGATTATGGCCATCAAGCCGCTGGAAGACCGCGTCGTTATCAAGATCGAACAGGCTGAGCAGACCACCGCATCCGGTCTGGTCATCCCCGAAACTGCGAAGGAAAAGCCGCAGGAAGCACGCGTTGTCGCCGTTGGCCCGGGCCGCGTGGATGAGAAGGGTAACCGCATTCCCGTAGACATCAAGGAAGGCGACGTTGTCGTGTTCTCCCGCTACGGTGGCACCGAGGTCAAGTACCAGGGCGAAGAGTACCTGATTCTCTCCGCACGCGACGTTCTGGCAATCGTCGACTAATACTTTCAGATGCTCATGCGCCGTACCGCTCATCCGGTACGGCGCATGAGCTATCATCTGCCCCTCAAATTTTCCTTTCTGTGACGCACTAGGAGTAGCGAACACATGGCTAAGCAGCTTGAATTCAACGATGCCGCCCGCAAGTCCCTGCAGGCTGGCGTCGATAAGCTGGCAAACGCGGTCAAGGTAACCCTCGGCCCGCGCGGGCGCAACGTTGTGCTCGACAAGCAGTGGGGTGCACCCGTCATCACCAATGACGGCGTGTCCATTGCCCGTGAAATTGAACTGGATGACCCGTACGAGAACCTGGGTGCCCAGCTGGCGAAGGAAGTCGCCACCAAGACCAACGACGTAGCCGGTGACGGCACCACTACCGCAACCGTGCTCGCACAGGCACTGGTCAACGAGGGTCTGCGCAACGTCACCAGCGGCGCGGCACCTGCCGACGTCAAGCGCGGCATTGAGGCTGCTGTGGAGGCTGTTTCCGCACGACTGCTCGAGAACGCACGCCCCGTGCAGGGCCCCGAAGTGGCGCACGTTGCCGCTATCTCCGCCCAGTCCGAGCAGATCGGTGAGCTGCTGGCTCGCGCCTTCGAGAAGGTCGGCCAGGACGGCGTCATCACCATCGAAGACGGCTCCTCCACCGAAATTGAGTTGGACATCACCGAAGGTATGCAGTTCGACAAGGGCTACCTCTCGCCCTCCTTCGTCACCGACGCTGAGCGCGGCGAAGCAGTGCTGGAGAACAGCCTCGTGCTGCTCTACCAGGGCAAGATTTCCACCATCGCAGAAATCATGCCCGTGCTCGAGAAGATCGTTCAGGCGAAGAAGCCGCTGACCATCATCGCAGAAGACGTTGACGGTGAGGCGCTCTCCGCACTGGTCGTGAACAAGCTACGCGGCACCATCAACGTGGTCGCTCTGAAGGCTCCCGGTTTCGGTGACCGCCGCAAGGCAATCATGCAGGACCTGGCAATTCTGACCGGCGGTACCGTCGTGACCGGCGAGCTCGGCATTGACCTGCCGCAGGTCACCCTGGAGCACCTGGGCTCGGCACGCCGCGTGACCGTCACCAAGTCCCACACCACCATCGTGGACGGCGGCGGCGACCCCGAGGCAATCGAGGACCGCGTGCAGCAGCTGCGCCGCGAAATTGAGCGCGTGGATTCCGAATGGGACCGCGAGAAGCTCAAGGAGCGCCTGGCTAAGCTCGCCGGCGGCGTGGGCGTCATCAAGGTCGGCGCCGCAACCGAGGTTGAGGCGAAGGAACGCAAGCACCGCATCGAGGACGCTGTGTCCTCCACCCGTGCGGCCCTGGAAGAGGGCATCGTCTCCGGTGGCGGCTCCGCACTGGTTCACGCGCTGAAGGCACTGGACGGCATGGACCTGGGCAACCACGACGCAAACGTGGGTGTACAGATCGTTCGCCGCGCCCTGGTTCAGCCGCTGCGCTGGATCGCTGAGAACGCTGGCGAAGACGGCTACGTCATCGTCTCCAAGGTCTCCGAACTGCCCGTGGGTCACGGCTTCAACGCCAAGACCGGCGAGTACGTGGACCTCATCGAAGCCGGTGTGATTGACCCGGTGAAGGTGACCCGTTCGGCTCTGCA
>NZ_KV810736.1:222531-252994 GCF_001812895.1 Rothia sp. HMSC069C04 | reverse complement strand
CGGTGAAGGTGACCCGTTCGGCTCTGCAGAACGCATCCTCCATCGCGGCTCTGGTGCTGACCACTGAGACCCTGGTGGTTGAGAAGCCCGAAGAAACTGAAGAAGACTAAATAGTGTGTGTGCCCGGTGCCGCCCCCTCCACCATGGAGGCGGTACCGGGCACTCGCTGTCGGTAGGCTCGGATGCGCTCGCGTTCGTGGGGACGTTAGAACCTGCCGACAGCCTCCCGCTGGGGGGCGCTTACTATGAGTGCTTCTCAGCAAAGAAACCTTTAGCGGTTTACTATAGAAGGTAAGCTGTTCCCGTTTGCGCTCAAACCACCTTGTGGGGTGCGAGCAGACGGGTCGTACCGCATCTTGACATACGCAACGTATAGGCTGAGCTTCTCACCGATGAAGCCAGCATCCGAAAGGTAGACAATGACCATTCCCACCGCTCTGTCCGAGGATCCCTTCGGCTTCACCGGCCTGACCTACGATGACGTGCTGCTGCTGCCCGGCAACACCGACGTCATCCCCTCCGATGCGGACACCTCCACCCGCCTGTCCAAGCGCATCACCCTGAACACCCCCATCATTTCCGCCGCAATGGACACCGTGACCGACTCCGCTATGGCAATCGCTATGGCACGTCTGGGCGGTATGGGCGTTATCCACCGCAACCTCTCCATCGAGGACCAGGCTGCACACGTGGACCGCGTTAAGCGCTCCGAGTCCGGCATGATCATTAACCCCGTCACCATCGGTGCTGACGCAACCATCGCCGAATACGACGAGGTCTGCGGCTACTACAGGGTCTCCGGTCTGCCCGTCGTCAGCGAAGAGGGCGTGCTGGAAGGTATTATCACCAACCGCGATATCCGCTACATCTCCCGCTCCGACTACGAGGGCATTCGCGTCCGCGACATCATGACCCCCATGCCGCTGGTCACCGCGCACCCCAGCGTCACCAAGGACGAAGCATTCGCACTGCTGTCCAACAACAAGATTGAGCGTCTGCCCCTGATCGACGACGCAGGCAAGCTCGCCGGTCTGATTACCCTCAAGGACTTCGTCAAGACTGAGCAGTACCCCAAGGCCACCAAGGACGAGGACGGCCGCCTGCGTGCCGGCGCCGCTATCGGCTTCTTCGGTGACGGCTACGAGCGTGCAATGACCCTGGTCGAGGCAGGCGTTGACGCACTGTTCGTGGACACCGCAAACGGCCACTCCCAGGGCGTGCTCGACATGATTGCCCGCCTGAAGAAGGACCCCGCCGCAGCACACGTGGACGTCATCGGTGGCCAGGCTGCAACCCGCCTGGGTGCACAGGCAATCATCGACGCCGGCGCTGACGGCGTGAAGGTCGGCGTTGGCCCCGGCTCCATCTGCACCACCCGCATTATCGCCGGTGTTGGTGTTCCCCAGGTGACCGCTATCAACGAGTCCGCTAAGGCAGCAATCCCGGCAGGTGTGCCGCTGATCGCTGACGGCGGTATGCAGCACTCCGGCGAGATCGGCAAGGCACTGGTTGCCGGCGCTGACTCCGTGATGCTCGGCTCCCTGCTGGCTGGTACCACCGAGTCTCCCGGTGAGCTGATCTTCATGAACGGTAAGCAGTACAAGGCATACCGCGGCATGGGTTCGCTCGGCGCAATGCAGACCCGCGGCCGCCACAAGTCCTTCTCCAAGGACCGCTACTTCCAGGCTGACGTCTCCAGCGAAGAGAAGCTGATTCCCGAGGGTATTGAGGGTCAGGTTCCCTTCCGCGGCCCGCTCTCCGCAGTGATTCACCAGCTCGAAGGTGGCCTGCGCCAGACCATGTTCTACGTCGGTTCCCGCACCATCGAGGAGCTCAAGTACAAGGGTCAGTTCGTGCGCATCACCCCCGCAGGTCTGAAGGAATCGCACCCGCACGACATCATGATGACCGTTGAGGCACCGAACTACCGCGCCTAATACGCATCACCAACGATGATTCCCCGCATGGCGTGCACGCCATGCGCCGTTGAGCCCGCCTCATACCCGCTCGGGTATCGGGGCGGGCATCGGCGCGAATAACGCCCAGCGGCACCCCTCAAACCGAATTCGAAAGGATTCACCCCATGTCTGAAATTCAGATTGGCCTCTCCAAGAACGCCCGCCCCACCTACTCCCTGGACGATGTGGCGCTCATTCCCACCCGCCGTACCCGCGACCGCCGCGATGTCGATACCTCCTGGCAGATTGACGCCTTCAAGTTCGACACCCCCATCATTGGTGCGCCCATGGACTCGGTCATGTCCCCGGCGACCGCTATTGCCCTGGGCAAGCTGGGTGGCCTGGGCGTGCTGAACCTTGAGGGCCTGTGGACCCGCTACGAGGACCCGCAGCCGCTGCTCGACGAGATTGTTGAGCTGCCCGAGGCGGACCCCGCCTCCGCAACCACCCGCATGCAGCAGATTTACTCCGAGCCGATCAAGCCGGAACTGATTACTGCACGCCTGGAAGAGATTCGTGACTCCGGCGTGGTTGTTGCCGGCTCCCTGAGCCCGCAGAACACCCAGGAGCACTACGAGACCGTGGTGAAGGCTGGCGTTGAGCTGTTCGTCATCCGCGGCGCATCCGTCTCCGCTGAGCACATTTCGACCTCGCACGAGCCGCTGAACCTGAAGAAGTTCATCTACGAGCTCGACGTTCCGGTCATCGTTGGTGGCGTGGCTGGCTACTCGCAGGCTAAGCACCTGATGCGTACCGGCGCAGCCGGCGTACTGGTGGGCTTCGGTGGCGGTTCTGCACAGACCACCCGTCAGGGCCTGGGCATTTCTGCACCGATGGCAACCGCTATCGCTGATGTGGCTGCAGCACGTTCGGACTACCTGGATGAGTCCGGCGGCCGCTACGTGCACGTGATTGCTGACGGCTCCCTGGGCCGCTCCGGCGACATGGTGAAGGCACTCGCACTGGGCGCTGACGCTGTCATGCTGGGCGCTCCGCTGGCTCGCGCATCCGAGGCTCCCGGCCAGGGCCTGTACTGGGGTAACGAGGCGCACTCGCTGGACTTCCCGCGCGGCGTGCGCACCCCGCTCGGTGTTGTAGGCTCCCTGGAGGAGGTCCTGTACGGCCCTTCGCACCACGTGGACGGCACCAGCAACATTGTCGGTGCGCTCAAGCGTGCGATGGCTAACTGCGGTTACCTGGACCTGAAGAAGTTCCAGAAGGCGGACCTGACTGTGGTTCCCGCATACCGTGGCTAATGTAGCTTCATGAATCACCGCTTGGCGGTTGGTAGGTTTTGGCCTGCCGGTCGCCGGGCGGTGCTTTCTATACGCACGCTCTACTCCCGTTAGGGCATGTAGCGGAACCCCGGGATGGGGGAGTGGCTACGTGCCGTCGGCGGCGTACAGCGATAGCGTAAAATAGATATATCCCCGCGCAAGTGCGCGGATTAGTACCAACACGTTGAGGTAATTTTCGTGACCAACTCTGTGAACCTGGACCAGCTCGAAGAGCGTCCCGTCCTGGTGGTGGATTACGGTGCTCAGTACGCGCAGCTCATTGCTCGACGCGTGCGTGAGGCCGGCATCTACTCCGAAATCGTCCCCCACTCCATGAGCACCGAGAAGATGCTCGCCAAGAACCCGGCAGCCATCGTGCTTTCCGGCGGCCCCTCCTCGGTTTACGCCGACGGCGCCCCCAAGGGTGATAAGGCCCTCTTCGAATCCGGCGTGCCGATCTTCGGTATCTGCTACGGCTTCCAGATCATGGCCCAGACCCTCGGCGGTACCGTGGCCCAGACCGGCCTGCGCGAATACGGCGCAACCGACGCCGTCGTCTGCGCTGAGAACTCCTCCTTCCTGACCGGCACCCCCACCACCCAGAACGTGTGGATGTCTCACGGTGACTCCGTGACCGAAGCCCCCGAAGGCTTCGAGGTGCTGGCAACGACCCCCGGCGCATCCGTGGCAGCGTTCGTGGACGAGTCCCGCAAGCTCGGCGGCGTGCAGTGGCACCCCGAGGTGAAGCACTCCGACTACGGCCAGGTCGCCCTGGAGAACTTCCTCTACAACGTGGCTGGCCTGAAGCCCACCTGGTCCACCAATAACATTATCGAGGAGCAGGTCGCAAAGATTCGCGAGCAGGTCGGTAGCGACCGCGTTATCTGCGCGCTCTCCGGCGGCGTTGACTCATCCGTGGCAGCAGCACTTGTGCACAAGGCTGTTGGCGACCAGCTCACCTGCTTCTTCATCGACCACGGTCTGCTCCGTGAAGGCGAGCGTGAACAGGTTGAGCAGGACTACGCAGCATCCATGGGCATTAAGGTCATCACCATTGACGAGTCGGAGCGTTTCCTCTCCGCACTCGAGGGTATCACCGAGCCCGAGGCGAAGCGTAAGGCTATCGGCCGCGAGTTCATCCGCTCCTTCGAAGAGGCACAGCGCAAGCTGATTGCCGAAGCAGGCGAAGAGGGCGCAGACATCAAGTTCCTGGTCCAGGGCACCCTGTACCCGGACGTTGTCGAGTCCGGCGGCGGCGACGGCACCGCAAACATTAAGAGCCACCACAACGTGGGCGGCCTCCCCGACGACCTGACCTTCGAACTGGTGGAGCCGCTGCGCACCCTGTTCAAGGACGAGGTTCGCGCTATCGGTCGTGAGCTCGGCGTTCCCGAGAAAATCGTGGCACGTCAGCCGTTCCCCGGCCCCGGCCTGGGCATCCGCATTGTCGGCGAGGTTACCCGCGAGAACCTGGAGACCCTGCGTGCCGCTGATGCTATCGTGCGTGAAGAGCTGACCGCAGCAGGTCAGGACGAGCACATCTGGCAGTGCCCCGTGGTTCTGCTGGCTGGCGTTCGTTCCGTGGGTGTTCAGGGTGACGGCCGTACTTACGGCCACCCGATTGTTCTGCGCCCGGTCTCTTCGGAAGACGCAATGACCGCTGACTGGTCGCGCCTGCCGTACGACCTGCTGGCTAAGATCTCGAACCGTATTACGAACGAGGTCAAGGACGTTAACCGAGTGGTGCTGGATGTTACCTCCAAGCCCCCGGGAACCATTGAGTGGGAGTAATCCCGCTGTGGGCTACCTAGCTTTGTAGCTGGGAGCCTGTGAAGGAGCCGCCCGGTGCATCCTGCTGTGATGCGCCGGGCGGCTTCTTCGTATCTTCCTAACGATATATAGCGGGTCTGAAGATGGAGGGGTTGTCGTAGTACTGAAAGGAAAATATAATGTAGCTACGTAGTTACATTATTTATGTTTTCATGTCGTGAGCAGCAAGGGGGAAATTATGACCGTTATGACCAGCCGCGAGTTCAACCAAAATCTCGCCAAAGCCCAGAAGCAGGCTCAGCAATCACCCGTTATTATCACTAAGCGTGGTGAACCCACCTATGTCCTTATGACCTATGAAGAGTATTCGCGTAGCCAGAATGAGAGCTCTTCCCTGTATGATTTCTTCGCAAACTACCCTCAACCTGCTGAAGGTATGGACCTGCCCGAAGAATTCCCCACGGCAGAACGTTCCGCACATCAGCGCCCCATTGTAGAGTTCTAGGGGACAACGATGTACCTGCTTGATACCAATATTATTTCTGAGTTGTGGAAGCTCTCACGCGGTAAGGCTGACCCTGTTTTTGAGTCGTGGTTTCGCCGTTATTCAGAAAAGCCACTCTATATTAGCGTCGTGACCCTTATGGAACTAGAGCGCGGTGTGCTTGCTATGGAGCGTAAAGATCCGATACAAGGTGCTTATCTGCGTGAGTGGTTTTTGGCAGTTCGAGAGAAATTTCAGAAACGAACTCTTGTCATTGACGGAGCTGTAGCTGATTGTTGTGCAGGGCTTCACGTGCCGGATAAAGCGCCGGAGAACGACGCATGGATCGCTGCAACTGCTTTGACTCATGGTCTTACTCTCGTAACGCGCAATGTCAAAGATTTTGAGCGTCTGCATGTTCGGCTCCTGAACCCCTTTGAGTGTGCAACCTAAGATGGCTGAAGCCCCGTAAGGAGCCGCCCGGTGCATCCTGCTGTGATGCGCCGGGCGGCTTCTTTCATATGAGCGTTTCTGAAAATACTCCGTAGCCTAGATTTTTCGCATGAATTTTAAAGAAAAACACCAAAATATTTAAAACGAGAGTTCAAATAAAAGAACTAAAAACTCTCCACAAAACCACACGGGGAAAAGAAAAACCTTTAATGCGGGTGATGCGGGTGACGAATCGAATCACGCCAATGAGCGCTCGACCCCAACCCAAAATGCAGAGCAAAAAACGTGCCAAAACAGCAGAACCCAAACGCGCACGCCATGTACACGCCGTAGGTTAGCATCATAAACTCAGAATCGTGACTCACACCCGAGGCGACATTCAACGCCAACGAGACGCCCAGAATCACAAGCCACGCAGCGCTCGCAGCCGCAATCAGCCACGAGATAGCACTCAGCACCGGGTGCGGGACCCTAAACGTACGTTCAGGACCGCTCATAGACGCTACGGGCGCAGCAGAAGCAACAACAGGCTCAGCCACTGCAGTCGAAGCGTTCACTGCTGAGGGGGCCGCAGAAGAGCGCCACGGAATATGCACACCGGCGTGCTGCCCCTGTGCCTCCGCGGGGTTCTTTGCAGAGCGGTGGGGGACGCCTCCAGATTCGGGAGGAGAAGAAAGATACGGTTGCTGCATTGCGGGCTCCTGAGCGTTAACCCTCGCATGAGAAGAAACAACAGCGCGTCTAATGATGCGAGAAAATGAGTGTCGGCGATAGATTGAAAGAATACGGTGAGGACATATTCTTTCTATATTTCAAGACTAGAAGCGAACCGCATAAAAAACGAGGGTTTAGCGGAATATGATGCAATATGACGCGAAAAATCCGAAAACCACAGAGAAAAAATAGTCAACCTCAACCTGAAGGTTCAGGGTAGGGTTATTAGACACACCCCATCGCGGCGAAAAACAGCAGAGCTACAGCGAAAGGAACGAGCATGGGAATTATCCTCCCACTCATCTACCTAGGCATAGGTCTGGGGCTCGCGCTATTGCTACCCGAACGCTGGAGCACCCGCCTCAAAGAAGACGCCTCAACCCTGCTGACCCGCTGGATCATTCCCGCCGTCATCATCTACACTGTCGCAACCAGCCGTCCCGAACTGTTCTTTGTCGCCGCCTCCACCATGGTGTTGATGCTCCTCGGCGTGCTCTGTGCCGGGCGCATCACCGGCGACCCCGTGCAGAAGCTCGCCTTCGTCTACCTGAACGCGGGACTCTTCGGCATCCCTGTGGTTGCCGGATTCTGGGGCGAGGAAGCCGTGCGCGTGTACATTGGCGCGTATATCGGCAACTCCATCATGGGCAATATCCTGGGCACCTCGCTGCTACGCGGTGGTTCCAAGACAGAGGCCGGGGTAGGGGAGGGCAACGCACCGGATGCACGAGCCGCTAGGAGCCGTGGCGGAACCCTCCGCACCGTACTGCGGGGTCTGCGTACCAGCCCGCCCGTTATCGCCGTGGTGGTGGGACTGCTCTGCCTGCCCGCCGGGCCCATCCTGAGCCAGCACGGGGCGGGTTTCTACCGGGTGCTCACCTGGGTTTTCAGCTTTATCGGAATGATCGTGCTGGGCATGTGGCTCGGCGCCGCCAAACTGCACCGCGCCGACCTGACCCGCGCCGCCGGATGGGCTCTCCTACGCGCCGGGCTCGTGAGCGTCTACAGCGTCGGCGTGCTGGCGCTTGCCCGCTGGGCACACGATACGGCGGGCGTGCACTTCGACCAGCTGCTCGCGCATCCGCAGGTGCTCTTCATCCTTGCGGTCCTGCCGCCAGCCGCGAACATCGTCATCTTAGAAACCCACTACCGGCACGAAGGAACCGCGGCCCCCGTCATTGCCGCCGGGGCGGTCGTCAGCGTGGGAATGATTGCGCTCGCCGTACCGATTCTGCAGCTCGTATTCGCCAGCTAAACAGAGCCAAGAAAGCACGCCGGGATCACCAAGAAGACAACAAAAAGACAGCAAAAGGAGGGCGGGGGCATAAGCCTCACCCTCCTTCTACTGTCTATTCACCTTATCGGCACGCGGTAGCACTCAACGAGCTACAGCGCTTAGCGTACGATGTGGTACACCTTCGCCTCGTAGGGGCGCAGGGTCGAACCCGCATCGTCCTTGTAGTTGGAGCTCACCAGCTCAACACGAGCGCCAGCCTCACGAGCCTCGTTCAGCAGGGCGAAGTCACGCTCCTGCTCTTCAGCGGTGAAGTTCGAAATTACCAGCAGAGACTCGTTCGCCGGGGAACCGTCAGCGCCACCGGTACGGGTGTATGCGTACACGGCCTCGTCCTCGTTGTGCGGAACCTGAACCGAATCCACCGGAGCGAAGGACGCATAAACCATCAGGTCCTTCAGCTCGCCGCGGCGCAGGTTGACCAGGTGCTGGTAGTGGTAGAAGATCGAATCCTCATCAGCCAGAACAGCCTCAGCGTTAATCGCCGGGTAGTTCGGGTTCACAGCAATCCACGGGGTCACACCCTCGGGGCTGAAACCACCGTTAGCGGAAGCATCCCACTGAACCGGGGTACGAGCGTTGTCGCGGCCCTTGATGTAGATAGCCTGCATCGCCTCTTCGTGGCTCAGACGCTTGTGGTCAACGTGCATGTCCTCGTAGAAGCGAATCGAGTCACCATCGCGGTAATCCTCAATCGAATCGAACTTCACGTTGGTCATGCCGATTTCTTCACCCTGGTAGATGTACGGGGTGCCCTGCATGAAGTGCAGGGTGGTCGCCAGCTGCTTAGCGGACAGGGTGCGGAACTCATCCGAATCGTTACCGAAACGGGAGACCACGCGCGGCTGGTCGTGGTTGTTCCAGTACAGCGAACCCCAGGCGTTACCCTCCAGAGTGGTCTGCCAGTCGTTCAGGATGCGCTTGAGCTCGGTCAGCTTGTACGGCGCGTAGGACCACTTGCCGCCCAGGGAGCCGTTCGGGTCGTTATCCACGCCCATGTGATCGAAGTGGAAGATCATGTTCAGCTCACCGGTGTGGTAGCCAGCCCACAGCTTAGCGTCCTCGGGGCTGGTTGCGCTGGTCTCGCCCACGGTCATCACGTCGTAGCGGCTGAAGGTCTCGCGGGTGAGCTCCTTCATCCACGGGTGCACCATGGTGCCGTTAGAGATAACGAACGGAATCGAGGAAGTGTGCTTCTCAAAGTCGGTGGAGGGGTCATCCGGGAAGCCCTCGGGCTTGGAGATGATGTTGATAGCGTCCAGGCGGAAGCCGTCAACGCCCTTGTCCAGCCACCAGCGGACCATGGAGTACAGGTCCTCGCGAACCTTCTCGTTCTCCCAGTTCAGGTCGGGCTGTTCCTTGAAGAAGATGTGCAGGTAGAACTGGCCGGTCGCCTCGTCCCACTCCCACGCCGGGCCGCCGAACTCGGACGCCCAGTTGTTCGGAGGAATCGGGTTACCGTCCTCGTCGAAGCCCTTCGGGTCCTTCCAAATGTAGTAGTCGCGGTAGGGGTTGTCCTTGGAGGAGCGGGACTCCTTGAACCAGGGGTGCTCATCGGAGGTGTGGTTTGCGACCAGGTCCATCAGGATCTTGATGCCGTGCTTGTGAGCGGTTTCAAGTATCTCGTCGAAGTCTTCCATGGTGCCGAAGTCACTCATAATCGCGAAGTAGTCAGAGATGTCGTAGCCGTTGTCCACGTTCGGCGAGTCGAACACGGGGGAGAGCCAGATGACGTTGATGCCCAGCTTAGCCAGGTAGGGCAGCTTCTCGGTGATGCCCTTCAGATCACCGATACCGTCGCCGTTAGCGTCGTTGAAGGAGCGGGGGTACACCTGGTACACCACGGCTTCCTTCCACCACTGGCGGCCTTCGTAGGAGGGAACCTCGTATGCCTCGGAGTTGCTCATAATTGCCTTTCTATACCGGCCATCCAGCCGAAAAGAGGAACAAATTTTGTCTGTGATTGAAGTATAGGGCAAAGAGGGACCGGAATGTCTGTATCTGGTCCCCCTTCGCACAGTATGAGTGGGGTACGACTACTTGGCGTTACCGAAGAGGTAAACCTTCGCCTCGTAGGGGCGCAACAGGGTGCCCTCGTCGGTGAACTCGCGGTTCTCATCGCGGTAGTTCGAGCTGATCAGCTTCGGGGCGTTCTCGATTGCCTTCAGCTCAGTCGGGGAGAGCGCCTGCGAGTTGGTTAGCACCACCGAATCCAGGTTGCCGCCCGCGTAGTTCAGCTGAACGGTGTCATCGGTGAAGTTCGCGACGACCAGCAGGGCGCGCTCGCCGGTTGCGGCGGCGTCCTCGTCGGAGTTCACGCGCAGGTAGGCGTAAACCTGGTCATCCTCTTCATCCAGCAGGCGGTACTCGCCGGTCAGGATGATCGGGTGCTCGCGGCGCAGGCTAATCAGGTCGCGGTAGTGGTAGAACACCGAATCCTGGTCAGCGAGCTCTGCCTCCGCGTTGATTTCGGTGTAGCGCGGGTTCAGCTTCAGCCACGGGGCGCCGGAGGTGAAGCCTGCGTTTTCGCCAGCGGTCCACTGCATGGGGGTGCGGGCATTGTCGCGACCGGAGGCGCTGATGTAGCGCAGCATGTCCTCAGCGGAGACGCGGCCCGACTCTTCAACGTACTTGCGCCAGGAGTCGTGAATCTCCAGGTCGTTGTAGTCCTTCACATCGTCGAAGAAGACGTTGGTCATGCCCAGCTCTTCACCCTGGTAGATGTAGGGGGTGCCCTGCATCAGGTGTAGCACGGTGCCGAGCATCTTGGCGCTGACGGTGCGGTACTCGGGGGAGTCGTTACCGAAGCGGGAGACGGTGCGCGGCTGGTCGTGGTTGTTCCAGTACAGGGAGTTCCAGCCGCGGCCGTGCAGGCCCTCCTGCCAGTGGGTGAGGACCTTCTTGAGGTCAACCAGGTTGAAGCGGCGGTCGGACCACTTGCCGGTCACGCCACCCTCGGAGGCGTCCACATCCATGTGCTCGAACTGGAACACCATCTGCAGCTCGTTGCGGTCGAAGCCGGTGTAGAGTGCGGCGTCGTCCACGGTCACGCAGGGGGTTTCGCCCACGGTCATGACCGGGTACTTGCTCAGGACCTCGCGGTTCATCTCCTGCAGGAATTCGTGCACGCGCGGGCCGTTCGCTGCGACAGCCAGGGAGTTGTCGAGGCCGCCAGCGAGGACTGCCGGGTCCTCGGGGAAGGAGAGGTCCTTAGAAATTAGGTTGATGACGTCCATGCGGAAGCCGTCCACGCCCTTGTCCAGCCAGAAGCGCATGATGTCGTAGACCTCTTCGCGGACCTTCGGGTTCTCCCAGTTCAGGTCGGGCTGCTTGACGGAGAAGTAGTGCAGGTAGAACTGGCCGGTCGCCTCGTCCCATTCCCACACGGAGGGGCTGAAGCAGGAAATCCAGTTGTTCGGCGGAATCGGCTTGTCGTCCTCGTCGAAGCCCTTGGGGTCGCGCCAGATGTAGTAGTCGCGGTAGGGGTTGTCCTTGGAGGAGCGTGCCTGCTTGAACCATTCGTGCTCGTCGGAGCTGTGGTTGACGACCAGGTCCATCATGAGCTTGATGCCGTGCTTGTGCGCGGTTTCGAGCAGCTCATCGAAGTCTTCCATGGTGCCGAACTCGGCCATGATGGCGCGGTAGTCGGAGATGTCGTAGCCGTTATCGTCGTTCGGGGACGCGTAGATGGGGGAGAGCCACAGCACCTGAATACCCAGGTCGGCGAGGTACGGAATCTTCTCGGTGATGCCGGGCAGGTCACCGATGCCGTCGCCGTTGGAGTCGTTGAAGGAGCGGGGGTAAATCTGGTAGACAACGGGTTCCTGCCACCACTGGGTCTGGGTCGTCATTGTTCTTCCTTCCTTTGGTATGGATGAGTGTTGTGCGGGGCCGCCCTATAGGCGGCTAAAGTCTGATGACCTTAGTGCTGGGTGGTGAGGGGCGTCAGGAGGCTCTGCGGTGCCCAGCTGGAGGGGTCAATCTCTAGTAGCAGACCGCTGTGGTCGGAGATTGCTTCGGGGGAGTTGTCACGGAAGACAACCGCGTGGGAGTTGACCGTGAGCAGTCGGTCGGCGAAGACGAAGTCGATGCGCTTGGCGTCCGTGCTGCCTTCCCAGCCGGCGATTTCGCGGTGGACGGTGTTCTCGCCGTCGGTGTGCTCCGCCAGGGAGCGGGTGTCAATCATGCCGCTGGAGGTGACCAACGCGTAGCCTTCATCGCTCAGGTGTGCTGCGGAGTTGAAATCGCCGCCGAGTAGTACCGGGGCGGTGCGGGCGCACTCGGCAAGCTCCTGCGAGAGGTGTGCGTATTCCTGCGCGAAGAGGGGTTCGCCGTCGAAGTCCCACCAGGACATGTGGGTGGTGGCGCACCAGAAGGTGCCCGTCTCAGTCTCGATGAGCGCTGCCTGGGCGGCGCGGCGCTGCACCTGGTGGTAGCCGTAGCCGGGGGACATATTGATGGGCTTGATACCGCGAATCGGCAGGCGCGAGAGGATAGCTACGCATTCGTCGTAACGGTCCCAACCGATGTGGGTTTCGGTGAGGGTCCACTCGTAAGTGGCACCCATTTCGTTGAGCGCCTGCACGAGCAGCAGGGCGTAGTTGTCTTCGCGGACCGGAATGCCCGCGCCGCCGCGGTAGTTGAGGGGCTCCTTCACCACGGGGGTGGAAGTGAGCTGGTTGACTTCCTGCAACGCAATGACGTCCACCTGCTGTTCAATGATGAACTTGGCGAGGGTACGGATCTTGGCAATCTGGTGGATTTCGCACCAGCTGTGCGTATTGAGGGTGAGGAAGCGCATGTATTAAGTCCGGGGTATGTGTGAGGTTGAAGAATGATATGTGCACCGCGCATTGAGGTGGCGAGTGTTTATGCACTCTGACCTATGGGTGCACTGTTTATGCTATCGATTCTGTGCGCTAGGTAATAGGGAAAAAGTCTCATCTGCAGCAAGTATTTTTAACCAGTGCCGGGATATGTTTCAGGTTCTGAAAAACTCTTTCAAAACTCACAGTTTTGGTACCTGTGGGCAGGTATGACCTGGCATTATTGTTTCTGTCTAAAACACATTCGGCATTTAGCGCACGCAGGATATGTGGCACCCGTCTCATATACTTTCGTTTGAGGGTATAAAGATGCGGTGTGACCATCGCAGGCTGGCAATGATCGCCAACCCCTGCGTCCGCTCACTCGACAACCCGAAAGGGCGTATAGCCTCATGATGGAAAAAGTACAGAGGTTCGGCTCTGCCATGCTGGCACCCGTTCTTCTCTTCGCATTCGCTGGCCTCGCGGTCGGTATCGCGATTATCGCGCAGAACGACCAGCTGATTGGCTTGGCCGCCGATAAGAACAACCTCTGGTCCCAGTTCTGGGCCGTATGGGAGTCCGGTGCGTGGACCGTCTTCAACCAGATGGAACTGCTCTTCGCGATCGGTCTGCCCATTGCACTGGCAAAGACCGCTAACGCACGTGCAGTGTTGGAAGCTGCAATGGTCTACCTGACCTTCAACTACTTCGTCGGCACCATGCTCAAGGTATGGGGCAAGGGCGGCACCGGTTTCTTCGACCTGGACTACACCACCGACATCTCTGAGAGCGCGGCAGGTACCGGTCTGAAGATGATCGCCGGTATCAAGACCATGGACACCGGTATCTTCGGTGCCATCATCATCTCCGCAATCGTGGTGTGGGCCCACAACCGCTGGTTCGACAAGAAGCTGCCCGACTTCCTCGGCGTCTTCCAGGGTTCCCAGTTCGTCTACGGCGCATGCTTCTTCCTGATGATGCCCATCGCCTTCCTGTTCTCCTGGCTGTGGCCCTACGCTCAGCACGGCATCTCCTCCCTGCAGGGCTTCTTCATCGCATCCGGCGCACTCGGCGTGTGGGTTTACACCTTCCTCGAGCGCTTCCTGATTCCGACCGGTCTGCACCACTTCATCTACTCCCCGTTCGTCTTCGGTAACGTTGTTACCCCGAACGGTATCACTAAGGACTGGCCGACCCACCTGACCGAGTTTGCAAAGAGCGACAAGCCCCTGAAGGAACTGTTCCCCGGCGGCGGCTTCGCACTGCACGGTAACTCCAAGGTCTTCGCACCCATCGGTATCGCAGCGGCATTCTACACCACTGCTCGTCCCGAGAAGCGCAAGGAAGTTCTCGCTCTGCTGATTCCCGTCAGCCTCACCGCAATCCTGATCGGTATCACCGAGCCCCTCGAGTTCACCTTCCTGTTCCTGGCACCCCCGCTGTTCCTGGTTCACGCAATCCTGGCAGCATCCATGGCAGCAATCATGTACCAGCTGGGTCTGGTTGGTAACATGGGTGGCGGTCTGCTCGACTTCCTGTTCCAGAACTGGATCCCGCTGTGGGCAAACCACTCCGGCACCTACCTCATGCAGATTGGTGTGGGCCTGTGCTTCACCGTCCTGTACTTCCTGATCTTCCGCTTCATGATTCTGAAGTTCGACTTCAAGACCCCCGGTCGTGAAGAAGACGGCGGCGAGACCAAGCTCTACAGCAAGGCAGAGTACAAGGCAGCTAAGGCTGCTGAGAAGAACGGCGGCGCAGCTGCTGAGTCCGCTGACGGCGACCTCTACGCACCCCGTGCAGCTGGCTTCCTCGAACTGCTCGGTGGCGCAGAGAACATCACCACCGTGAACAACTGCGCAACCCGCCTGCGTGTCTCCGTTGCTGATGAGTCCCTCGTCAGCCCCTCGGATGCAGACTTCAAGAATGCAGGTGCTCTGGGCCTCGTCCGCAAGGGCAAGGCATTCCAGGTCATCGTCGGCATGGACGTTCCCCAGGTTCGCGAGCGTTTCGAGACCATGGTGAACGAAGCTAAGACCCTCTCCTAAGAGGAATCAGCTTTCAACCGTCTGACGGCATAACGCCTCATAAGGTATAGACTTCGCCGGCGGTATCGGATAACACCGATGCCGCCGGCGAAGCTGTATCCAGGCTCGCACCCGGACTCAAATCTGCACGAGGCACCCACCCAAAGTGAGAGACGACCAACCTCGCCCACCCTGGCCGATGACCCTAGAGCGTGTACTATTTATATATTGCTCACCATCGGATTCAGGAGCTTTGAGTGGATTTACAAGACGTCGTGAATGCGAACCAGCACCGATTCAGTGAAACTGAACGGGAAATTTTGGCATTCATGCTAGAAAATGAAGAGTTCGTTGCGGAGTCAACGATCAACTCTTTGGCACATAAAACTTATACTTCGACCAGCTCAATTATCCGCCTGACGAAGAAGCTGAACTTCTCCGGATTTGCTGAGTTGAAGTACTTCATTAAGTCCTCTCTGAACCGCAGCGAACCCTTCAACCCGCGGTTCATTGAGAGCGGCCGCGAAGACATTCAGCGCACCTATGACTACCTCGAGCACATGGAGCTGAGCGGACTGCTCAAGCGCATCCATGAGGCTCGCACTGTGTACTGCTTCGGTACCGGCTACGCTCAGCGCAATGCTGTGCAGGAATTTACCAAGTCCATGCAGGTCTGCGGTAAGTTCTGCCAGGTCATCCCGGCACGTAATGAGTTCGAAAGCGCCATGAACAATATGACCCAGGACGACGTGGTCATCATTGTGTCCTTCTCCGGTCAGACCGAGAACATGCGCGAACACATTAAGATGCTGGCGCTACGCCGCATCCCCATGATTGCGGTGACCGCCATTGGTGTGAACTACATGTCCTCGCACGCCGAGTACTCCCTGCACTACCAGACGACCCCCACCCAGATCAGCACCCAGCGTAAGCCCTACTACTCTTTTGTTGCGCTGTCGGTGCTGCTGGACTACATCGTGCGCCGTTACATTGAACACGTTGAGAATGAGCGCCGCGAATCCCTACAGGACCAGGTGGATGACGCCCTCAACGCTGGGGATGAAACCGACGCCTGATAAGGCATTACTGTGCCCACCTGCTCCTTCACTCACTCCTCCTGAATCCGACCGAATCCGCCTGAGACCATCTGAAAGAGACACCCAGTGACCGCAATTTTCGCGCTCATCGAAAACACCGAGAAGATGCGTAAGTACCTGTTCTGGTACCTCATGATCATCCCCGCGCTGCTACTGCTGTGGATTGTGCTGGGTGCAGCGAACTCCCAGATGGACTTCCAAGCAGCCCTGAAGATTCCCTTCTTCACCGTGGCATTCCTGAACGCATGCCTCAGCCTGTTGCTGGGCGGCACCCTCAAGCTCGCGGGTGCAGAGAACGAACGCACCGAACGAGCCTACGCCCTGTACCTGACCATTCTGTTGGTCATCATCGGTAACCTGCCCGGCGCGATTCTGAGCTTCTTCCTCTTCCGCTCCCTGCGCTTCGGCAACCTGGAAGGCGAGCTGGCGCCCAAGTACCGCTGGGCGCTTCTGCCCGCCCTGGTCTTCTACGTACTGGTGACCGTAGTGCTGCTCGTCGCCAACATCGCAATGTGGTCGAAGTAAGCACCCGGCGTATTAAGCACATCGGCGCATTAAGCACGCAGGCGCGCACTGACACCCGCCCCGCTTGAAACACAGCATGAGGCACACCGGGCAGAGGACCCCGGAAGAACCACCATCTTCGGTGTGTACGCGCAAACGTACACCGCACTGACCCACAAGGACACTCACGACGTGAACCAGATTCCCGAGCCTACCGACGCGCAACACGCACCCGGCGCCCCGGCTGATACCGCTCAGCCCGCCGCAGCCGCCGCGACCTCAGCAGAGGAAACCCACGAAGTAGCCGACGAAATCAACATCGCCGAGCTGCCCGCACACCTGAACCCCGCCCACGAGGACTTTGACCCCTCGGCGGGGCTTGAGCGCTGGGCGGAACAGATGGACGTCTACACCGGTCCCGACGCGATGCTCGACTTCAACCAGGTCGACTACGTGCACATCGACCTGTCCGAGGCGAACCCCTCCGGCCTGGCACAGCTGCTCGCCGGACGTAAGACCCGCCTCTCCACGATTCTGCGCGACAAGTCGCAGCTGGAGGCGGGCATGCGTTCCGCACGCACCCTGCGCACCAAGATTTACGAACTCGCCACCGACCACGGCCTGGACTCCGGCTACTTCGTGGCGGGTACCGCCTCCTGGCTGTCGCACGACACCCGCGAGGATGCTGCCGCCTACGAGAAGCGCTTCATCGCGCCGATTCTCATGGCGCCGCTGAGCATCACCCCGCACCCGAAGGACGACGACTTCGAGCTGCGCCTCGCCGGTTCCGCACGCCTGAACCCGGCGATGGTCCGCCAGATCAAGCAGGAGTACGGCATCGACCTGGGCACCATGGACGTGGCGCAGCTGGCGAACTCCATGTCCCGCCTAGACCCCGAGCCGGTCATTGAACGTATGCGCGCCTCAGCAGGCCGTATTCCGGGCATGACCATCGAGTCGAAGTACTTCATCTCGACCTTTGCTGACCTGAAGGAAAGCCTGGGCGAACTGCCGCACACCGCCATCACCCCGCTGGTTCGTGACCTGGCGGCGCTGAAGGTGCCCGGCGTGAAGCCGCGCGAGCTCAACGCCCACAACCTGCAGCCGCCCCTGGACCAGCGTGACCCGGCAGAGGAAATGCTCCTGCTGGACGCGGATGCGAACGCCCAGGAAATTGTCGACACCGCGGTCAGCGGATTCTCCTTCACCATCACTGCGGCGCCCGGCACCGAGCCGCTGCGTACCGCCGTGAATATTGCATCCGCCCTGATGGGTCGCGGTAAATCCGTGCTCGTGGTGGGCGAGAAGCGCTCCACCCTCGCTGAATTCTCGGCGTTGCTCAAGCGCACCGGTATTGAGAGCCTGCGCTACGACCTGCTTGCCGAGCACGATGCTGAGGCTCAGCGCGCCGAGTTCATTCGCGCAATCGTGCGTAATGAGGGCGCCGAAGAGCCTAACTCCGAGGACCTGAACGAAGAGCTTGTGGCGACCCGTGCCGCGCTGCTCGACCACACTCGTGCCCTGCTGAACAAGGACGCCAACTGGCAGATTTCTGTCTACTCGGCGCTGCAGCGTCTGGCTGAGCTGACCGCCTCCGAGGACGGCCCGGCAACCCGCGTGCGTTTTGACCGCCCTATGCTCGATTCGCTCTTGGAGCGTGAGCAGGTGCGTGCCGAGCTGGTGCGTCTGGGTGAGATTGATGGTTTTGCGGCGGCTTCGCGCACCTCCCCGTGGTACCGTGCCCGCCTGGTCAATGACGAGGAAGCCGCCGAGGCGTACGCCCTGGTCATTACCCTCAAGTCCTCCCTGCTGAACCTGCGTGAGGCGATGAACCAGACCAGCGCCATGCTGGGTCTGCGCCGCGGCCGCACCATCGCTGAGTGGGAGTCGCAGCTGGCGATTCTGATGCGTATCCGTGAGACGCTCAAGCGTTTCCGTGCGGATGTCTACGACCGCCCGGTGACCGACCTGATTGCGGCGACTGCCTCCGGTTCGTGGCGCCGTGAGAACGGCATCGAGATGAGCAGTATGCAGCGTTCCCGCCTGCGCCGCGCGGCGAAGGAATACATCCTGCCCGGCGTGAATATCGGTGACCTGCACGAGCAGCTGAAGGTGGTTCAGGCTGAGCGTGCCGAGTGGATTCGCCACATTGAGGCGCCCCGCACCCCGCAGATTCCGGAGAACCTGGACCAGCTGGCTGCAGCCCTGAACTCTCTGGTGTCTGAGCTGGCGGGTCTGGGTATTGTTCTTGCGGATACCATTGAGGGCACCGACTTCGTGCGCACCGACCTGGATGCTCTGGATGCGCGCCTGGATGCTCTCATGGCGGACCGCGTGCTGCTGATGACCCTGCCGGAGCGTGACGCCCTGACCCAGAAACTGCGTGAGCGCGGCCTGTCGGAGCTGCTCGATGACCTGTACGCGCGTCAGGTTCCGACCGAGGTTATTTCCGCTGAACTGGAGCTTGCCTGGTGGCAGTCTGCCCTGGAATTCTTGCTACAGCATCACGAAGGTAAGCTGCTGGACGGTGACCGTCTGCGCGATACGGAGTCCCGTTTCCGCCGTGCCGACTACGCCCACATGACTAGCGCCCCGGCGCGTCTGCTGGCGAAGGTTGCTCGCGTGTGGACTGAGCGTATTGAGTCTAAGCATGATCAGGCGGCGTACCTGAAGAGCCAGCTGCGCGGCTACGAGTTTGTGCTCGAGGAGCTGCTGACTCACGCCCCGGTGATGGCACGTACCCTGCTGCCGCTGTGGACTGCGAGCCCCTTCGCCCTGGCGCGTAAGGTTCCCGCCTCCATGCGTTTTGATACGGTGCTGCTGCTGGACTCCGAGTCGACCCCGCTGGCAGCGAACCTGCCCGCGATTACTCGCGCCGACCAGGTGATTGCCCTGGGCGACCCGCATTCGGGTTACCCCTCGCCGTTCATCGTGTCCGCCCCGACCTTTGGGGCGCCGGAACCGGCAGGTGAGCAGCTGGACAGCACCTTCGACGTGCTCGCTACCGTACTGCCCAACCGCACCCTGGCGATGCTGCACCGCAGCATGGACCCGGTGATTCTTGACTACCTGAACCGTGAGTTCTACGGTTCGCAGCTGCATGCGGCTCCGGTGAGCCGCGCCTCCGCCCAGCCCGCCGGTTCGCTGACCGTTGAGTACATTGATACTCGCGGTAAAGTGAGCGATAACGCGAACCTGGATTCGCCCGGTGTTGAGGTGGAGCGCGTGACAAACCTGGTACTGGAGCACGCCTACCGTACCCCGGACCGTTCGCTGGCGGTTGTGACGGCTAGCCCGAAGCACGCTCAGCGTGTGGCTGAGTCGGTGCGTCATGCCTTGAGCTTGTACCCGCAGCTGGGGCCGTTCTTCGCCGCTGGTGAAGAGTCTTTCCGCGTGGTCGACCTGACCCGCGCCGAGACCCTCGAACGCGATACCGTGATTTTCTCCCTGGGTGTGGGTCGTGCCCGCCTGGGTCAGGCGTCCTACGATTTGGGTCAGCTGTCTGCTGAGCACGGTCGCCAGGGCTTTGTGGTGGCGTTGACTCGTGCACGCCGTGCCCTGCGCATTGTCTCGTGCATTGACCCCTCCGAGCTGGACCCGCAGAAGCTGCATCATGGCGCGGTGGATTTCTACCACCTGCTGCGTGAACACGCGGAACGTCAGGCGCGTGAAGAGGTGGAAGCGAAGGCACAGCGCGTGCCGGAGACCCTGCCGCGTAACGCGTTCTTGGCCGTCGACGACGCGGACACCCCGGATTTGGGCGACTGGCTGCTGAACGATTTGGTGGCGCGTCTGCAGGCTCGCGGTGTGCGTGTGACCCGCGGTGAGGGCGATATCGCTCTGATTGCGCACGCCCCGGAGAAGCTGGCGGCTGAGCCGGTTCCCGCGCTGGGTGTGGCTCCCGTGGTCTCTTCGAACCCGAGTGTTCCGGCGGCTATGCCGCTGGTGGCGTGCTCCGATGGTGAGCCGAATTATGCGCGTGCTTCGGTGCGTGAGCGTACCCGCCTGCTGCCGGAGCGTCTGAGCCGCACGGGCTGGAACTACATCACCCTGGGCACCCTGGAGGTGTTCGCCGATCCGGATGCTGTGGTGGCGCGCGTGCTGCACTACCTGGATATGGACGAGGATGTTGAGGTCCGTGGCTAGCTATTCGTCAACGCCGAAGCCGCGCCGTGGGCACCGTCGTGTGAGCGGCGGCGGCTCGGTGAGCGGGGCTGAGCCTCTGCTGGTGGGCGTGACGACGCCTCCGGTTGTGGCTTCGGGTACTTCCTCTGCCGCGGGGGCTTCCCCGAAGAAAGCTGATGCCCAGAAGCAGAACCCCCAGAAGGCGAGTTCTCAGAAGGCGGCTGCTTCTGCGCAGCCGCTGGCCCCGGAGGAGCGCGAGCGTCTGGAATGGATGCGTCAGCAGCGTCCTCCGCACTGGGGTAACAATATCGTGTAGCGCATCCGTACCGGGAGTGCTTCTTAAACGCCGAGGGGCGGGGCAACCTGTGTTGCCCCGCCCCTCTTTTGGCTGGTGTGGAACCCCGTTTAGGAGTTGCCCTTGTCGGTGCTGTAGAAGCCGGAACCCTTGAAGGTCACGCCGACGGTGTTGTAGCGCTTGCGCAGGGTTTCTTCGCCGCACTGCGGGCAGACGCGCAGTGCATCGTCGCTAAAGGACTGGCGCTGTTCAAAGACGTGATTGCAATTCTTGCACTGGTAAACGTAGACCGGCATATTGTCCTTCTGTATCGATTTTTCGTTGAGCGGGTTTAATAACAGTGGTTTGAGTGTACCGCTTTTGAAACGCTCTGGGCTATTTGCGGTTTCTTCTCAAAAAGCTATTTCTGGTTTCTTTTTGCCTTTTTCCTGAGCGATTTTGGTCGTGTGTTCCTGCATATCTTTGAGCTTTTGCATGAAGATTTGGGGTGTCAATCAGGAGGTGGGCGGTGCTGGTCAACCGGCTACATCGGTGACTGCTGAGAGGTGCGGAAAACGCCTTCTTCGGTGAGGATGACTGGCAGAATAGCGTCCCACTGGTCGTAGGGAATAGCTTCATAAATTTCATCGGCAAAGACCACGCCGATGCTCTGCTCCTTCAGCTGCTGTGCGCTGAGCAGGGGGATAATGCGGTCATAGTAGCCGCCTCCTTGACCGAGGCGGTGCCCGTCAGCATCAAAGGCGAGAGCGGGGACGAGGCGCACATCGGCGTTCACGAAGGCTCGCTCGTCCTGTTCTTCGCCTTCGGGTTCGGGGATTCCCATGGGGCTGAGCGGGTGCTCGACGGCGGGATCCCAGTGCACCCAGGCGAGTTTGCGGCCGGGACGCACGACGGGCACGAGGATGCGGTGTCCGTCCTTGTGCAGGCGGGTTAGTGCTTCGATGATGGGCGGTTCGGACTTGGTGGGCAGGTATGCCGCAATGGTGCCGGGGGAGTGGAGGCGCTGCGCGACCGCTTCAAGAATGTGGTGGGTGAAAAGGTCAGCTATCTGCTGCTGGTCGTGTTCGCCGCGGTGGCTGCGTGCGGTGAGGCGGCGCGGGCGGATTTGGGAGCGGAGAATGTCTTTATCCAGGGAGATATCGTCTGCGCTGGCACCGGTTTCGGAGTTGCTGGTGGCGGCTGCGGTATTGAGAGGCATGGTGTGTCCCATCGTCTTTGCGGGTGAGGTCTTATGCGGGGTGGAGGAGAGTGGCTCTATGGCCTAGTTTGGCTGGTTTGAGTCGTGGTGCCTCCGCGTTGAGAGGCGTTCCGAGGTGGGGTGAAAACATCCTTATGGGCGGCAAAAAGCAACCTACTCTGCTGGGCTATAGAATCTACTTTTTAGTATAGGGATTGCAGAAAATAGCATTGGGTTTCGAGGAACGTATTTTCTCTACAACCCGAAGAATGTACCTTCACCGATATGTAGTTAGTCACGTTGAAGATTTTTTCACGTCATAGTGTCGATAAATCAGCTTAAGTACTTTACAACTTAGGGTATTCTTGTGGCATGGCTACTGAAATTAAGTCTGTTACTAAGGCAGTTATTCCTGCTGCTGGTCTGGGCACCCGATTCCTGCCCGCCACGAAGGCAACCCCCAAGGAAATGCTCCCCGTCGTTGATCGCCCCGCGATTCAGTACGTGGTGGAGGAAGCAATCCGTGCCGGTCTGAATGACGTTCTGATGATTACCGGCCGTAACAAGCGCGCTCTCGAGGATCACTTCGACCGCGTTCCCGTTCTGGAGCAGCAGCTCGCTGAGCAGGGTAAGGACGCTCTGCTCGCTTCTGTGGTAGCTACCAATGAGATGGGCGGCGACCTGCACTACGTGCGTCAGGGCGACCCCAAGGGCCTGGGCCACGCTGTTCTGCGCGCAAAGCGCCACGTTGGCGATGAGGCATTCGCTGTTCTGCTCGGTGATGACCTGATTGATGAGAAGGAAGACCTGCTCTCCCGCATGGTGGAGGTCCAGGAGCGCACCGGCGGTTCCGTCGTTGCTCTGATGGAGGTCCCCCGCGAGGCTATTTCCGCTTACGGTGCAGCTGCTATTGAGGCTGTTGAGGGCGAAGACGGTTTCGTGAAGATCACCGGTCTGGTTGAGAAGCCCGCTGCTGATGAGGCTCCCTCGAACTACGCTGTGATCGGCCGTTACGTTCTGAGCCCGAAGGTCTTCGAGGTTCTGGAGAACACCGCTCCGGGCCGCGGCGGCGAGATTCAGCTGACTGACGCTCTGCAGACCCTGGCTCAGGGTGAGGGCGAAGGCGAAGGCGTCTACGGCGTGGTCTTCTCCGGCCGCCGTTTCGACACCGGTGACAAGCTGTCTTACCTGAAGGCAAACGTTATTCTTGCTGCTGAGCGTCCCGAGTTCGGTGACGACCTGCGCGCATGGCTGAAGGATTTTGTCGCAGAGAACTGCTAAGCACTCTGCACCCGCTCTCTGATGAGGGCAACCGATAAATACCAACCACGCTGAGGAAGGCGTTCTTTCCGGTGGGGCGTTAGCCCCGAGGGAGGGCGCCTTCCTCGTTTCGCACGTATCTAGTTTGTGTGCAGGGTACTGCTGGGTGAGGGCTCAGTGGTACTTCTGGAGTGAGGGTGCTGGGCATCCTCGTGTGCATATTCCTTCTGGGGTATATGTGCATATCCAGCCCGATTCTTGCCTCTTATGGAAAGCATTGGGAATATAAGGGTATGATTAAAGTCTAGGGATAAAGGGACGATAGAGGGCGACCTGATATGACGCTGTTGAACACCTCGGGTGTGTTGGTAATTCTGACCGTGATTTTGCTGCTGTGGTTTGTGCCCAGGAGCCTGCGTCGCGCGCCCGCTGGTCCCTCCGTGGAGCCCGAGCGTCCCCTGATTAGTGCCGAGCGTACCGCGGAGGATATTCTCGCCTCCGCCGGCGTGCTACTGAATGAGTCGGAGGCGTACCAGTCTTCCGATCATGCGGTGGCGCCGGGTACCTCCCTACCCTCTTCTGCTCTTCCACAGGCTTCTTCCCGTTCCTCTCACGCCGTAGAGGATGCTGTTCAGCCTGCCCCGGATACGGCTTCTATTTCGCAGATTCGTGATTCTTCCCCGACTGCTCCCTACACCGATGAGATTCCGGTGGTGGAGGAGTCGAAGCCCTCGCCGCTGTCCTACTTTGATACCTCGAGCCTGAGCGGTATCGCCCTGCTGGTTGCGGCTGGTCTGGGCGTGCTTGCCCTGGTGACCGGTCTTCTGGCGCTCTTTGGTGTTCTGGCGTGGGGTTGGGCTGTTCTCTTCCTGATTCTTGCCGGTGGTGCGTGGGCTGTAAGCCGTTTTGGTCTGCTGGAGTCTCTTAGCAACCAGATTAAGGCGAACCGCGATGAGCGCCACGCCAAGGCAGAAGCAGAAGATGCCGAGGATAACAACGCTGAGGCGTATGAAGAGTCTGACGACGAAAAAGCTTACGATGACGCTTCTGAGCCTGTAGAGGATACTGAAGCGCCGGAAGCTGAAGCTGTCGAAGAGCCTGCACATCAGGCTCGCCCCGCAACCCGTGAGACTACTGTCCGCAACGTGAGCCGTGAGGCGGCACGCCCGAGCCGCGCGCACATCGCGGTGGAGTCCTCCGATGAGGCTCCCGAGGCGGCTCCTCGTGCGGAAGCGCCTGCTGCGGCACCTGCTCATTCTTCTCGTGCCGTACCTGCCCGTTCTGCCCGCGCGGCGGAGGCGCCCGTCGCACACCGTCAGGAGCGTCGCCAGCAGCGCCCGAGCCGTTTCCAGCCGATTCGCCGCGGTAGCGTGCTCTTTGATCAGGAGAGCGGTTCCGCTACTTCCTCCGGTGCACCGCGTACTGCGGCACAGCCTCAGCGGGTAGAGCAGGCTCCGGTTGCTCCGAGCCAGCCTGTCCAGCCTCAGCCCGCACAGCCCGCTCAGGCACCCGTACAGGCTCCCGCCAAGCCGGTAGCAGCTCAGCCTGCACCAGCCACCCAGGCACCTGCACAGCAGCCAGCTATTCAGTCGGCTCAGCCGGTGGCTCGCCAGGCTCTGCGTGACGGTTCGCCCGTCCGTCAGGCACCTGCGGCACCTGCTACTCAGGCTCCCGCTCAGCCGATTCCCGAAGAGATTCCTCTGCCGGATGTCCTGGATGATTCCGAATTCGATGCGCTGGATATCGCCTCGCTGAACGATTCGGTTCTTTCGACCGGTGCTACTGCGACCGGCGGTGTTCGTTCGACGAACCGTCACCCCGGTGCCGGCTCCTCCTTTGAGGCGGTTAGCAACACCTGGAACCCGGTTCAGCTGCCTAAGCCGCTGAGTGCACTGCACCGCCAGGACAAGAATCAGGGTAAGAAGTAGACTTTGCTCCAGACACGCATAAAACCCCGACAGTTCACACTGTCGGGGTTTTTGTATGCCTGGGGATGATTGGGAAGAAGTTAAAAAGAAAAGGAACCCCGTCCATGGGGTTCCTTTTCTAGCATCACACACAGGAAGAAAGTCTTCTAGACCGATTAGGAAGGCCTTCCCACAAGGCCTGCCCTATTCGGTAATAAAAATATATCCTAATTCCCGTGCGGGTGACAAGCTGAAAATAGCGACAGCCTGTCAATAAACTAAGGTTGTCCTAAGTGAAATCCGCGCCATTGCAGGCGACAAGGGGCAATAACCCCCGGCTGAAAAAATTTAAAAAAATTTTCTGACCCCTCCAAAAGTCGAATAAGAAGCCTCAAAAAACCTTCAATCAGGTCAATATCGCCCACTCATGAGAGAATAGCCGGGTGAAAGAATGGTTTGACGCACTCCCGATTGAGGTTGCCCTAGCTTTCATGTGGGTGGTCGGTATCGTCCGCACCAGCATCGTGTACGCTCTTGGCGCGCTCGCTGCTGAAGGGGGCGCCCGCCTCGACCGCATCCGCAAAGCCATGGACAGCCCGCTCTACCGTAAAGCGCGCCGCTTGATTAACCGGTGGGGCGTTATTGCTGTGCCCCTCTGCTTTCTCACCGTAGGCCTGCAAACCGCCGTCATTATCACGACCGGCTTCACGAAAATGCCTCTGCGTCGCTGGGTTCCCGCGATGCTGGTTGGAACCTTCATGTGGGCGTGTATTTACACCACCATCGGCTTCGCAATTCTTGCCGCGCTCGGCCTGGAACCCTGGATGTTCCCGCTCGCCCTCGCCATCGTTATTACGGCAATGGTGATTGTTGCTCAGCTGCGTGAACGCCGCATCAACCGCGAAAGCGTTGAGAATGATACGGCGAATATCAGCGAGAACTAGTCCTGCCTCCAGCAGGGGATAGGAGCACTATCTCGCCGGGTTGAGGCCACTCATCTGACCCCAATACCCCCGCCCAAGATGTGCTAGCGTGGAGGGATGAGTTCATCCGCATCCTCCACCGCAGGCACCCCCGAAGAGCAGCTCGCCAACGACCCTGCCCTCACCGCAATCGACCCCGAGATGAGTGCGTCCGAAAACGCTACCGATGAGGTAGAAACCGAAGCGCCCGCCGAGGCTCCCACCCGCGTGTACCTGCATCCCGAGCAGCTGGCAATGATCCAGACTCCGGAGGCTCTGCCCGTCCCCGTGCTGCAGCGCTCCGTGCTGCGTGTTAGCTACGTGCCGGCGATTATGCCCGGTAAGTGGTTCAACCGCTGGCATGAGCGTTTCGGTGACCGCGTGCAGCTGGCGGAGGTGCCCGTGCGTGAGGCGCGCGGCCTGGACTCCCTGCATCAGGACCTGTGCCTGATTGATCCCGCCGATAACCCCGCTGCTGGATCCGCAGAAGAGGGTGCCGCTGTCTCCGAGACGCCCGTCGAGGTTAGCGCTGAGGCTACCGAGCACGCCCCCATTGAGCGCAAGGACGTACCCGAGACCCCCTTCGCGCACATGAGCATTGTGCGCCCCGACCGCGAACCGGCAAGCACCGACGGCGAGAAGTACCACAGCATCCGCCTCTACGAGGAGCTGCCCGTGGTTATTCTGCCGGTGGACCATGTGCTCACCGTGCTTGATGAGGTGCCCGTGGAGGAGCTTGCTGAAGAGTTCCTGTTGCAGCCCGCCTCCGATATTCCCGCCTATGAGGAAGTCTCCCGCGCATGGCGTGAGAGCGCCGGTCGTATTGTGCCTGAAGGTCTGACCGATAAGGAAACCATCGAGCTGGTTGCCGCCGGTGTGGGTCTGTACATTGTGCCCATGTCCATTGCGCGTTTCTATCACCGCAAGGACCTCACCTACCGCCCCGTTGCGGGCCTGGACCTCTACCCGGTGCACCTGGTCTGGCCGCGTGCCCCCAAGGGTGAGCCGCGCAGCGAAGAGCTCGAGGCGCTCCTGCAGGACTTCATCGGTATTGTGCGTGGCCGCACCGCAACCAGCGAGCGCGGTAGCGAAACCCGACAGGCACGCGCCGAACGCATCGCCGCAGAAAAAGCAAAGGAAAAAGCGAAGGCGCGAGCCGCCAACGCCCGCCGCGAAGCACGCGATAAAAAGCGCGCCAACGCCAAGAAAAACGGTAACGCGCGCCAGCACGCTCGACAGTCCGCCAAAGCCGCCAGTGCACGCCGCGGCAAGAAACGCTAACGAACGATAGACGGTAAAATCAAACCATGGCATTAGCAATGGAAACCCGACCCGCAGCCTACGCAGTGATTATTGAGCAGGGCAAGCTGCTCATGACCCGCTGGGTGCCTGAAGACCGCGCACTCAGCCCCCTCTGGTCCCTGCCCGGAGGCGGCATGGAACCCGGCGAACAGGCCGACGAAACCGCGCTGAGGGAAACCCTCGAAGAGACCGGCTACAGCGTCGCCATTGAAGACATTCTGGGCGTGCACGCCGGGCACTTTCCCGTGCGTTCCACCCAGAAAGACCCGCAAGCGCTACCCTTCTGCGCCCTGCGGGTGGTTTTCCGTGCCCACATTGTCACCGGCGAACTGCGCCACGAAATCAACGGCTCCTCCGACACAGCACGCTGGGTACCCATCGCTGAGCTAGACACCATCCGCTACGGCACCCTCATCGACGAGGTAGCCTCCATGATGGGCTACTCCAATGCCGCCAGCTGGGCACGCGAATACCGCGAATTTCTTGCCGACGAAAACGCACGGAAGCTTCCCTAATGAACCGACTGACCCTCACCCGCCGTGCGGCGCTCACCTCCCTGGCGCTCATGCCGCTGCTCGCCGCCTGCGGGAATAATGACGCAACCCCGCAGGTGGACCCTTCCGCATCCAGCTACGGTACTCTGCGCATCGGCTACGGTGCCCTGCGTGAGATGCGCGCCGTGGCGCACGTGTACGCGCGCGCCCTGCGACAGGTTGGCTACTCCGTTGAACTTGTTGACACCGAGAACAGCCGCGCTACCGCCCTGCGCGGGCTCATGGTTCCTTCGGCTAGCTCAGCCACCCTGCCCGATGATGAGGAAACCGGTAGCACCGCCGCCGTCGAGGCGTTGGACCTGGTCATCGACTACAGCGGCGACCTGCTGCTCTACCTGACCGACGACGGCAAAATCAGCCCCGCCGCCGCGCAGAACGAACGCATCGCCGCCTCCGTGAGCGCCTCCGCTCAAGCCGCAGGCGTGACCCTGCCCCCGGCAGCTACCCCCACCGCGGAGGAGAGCACCGCCTCCGCGCATGCTACGGACGCAACCGCGAGCCCCACCGCAAGCTCCACCCGCTCCGCAGACCCCATCAACCTGCGTGCCATGAGCACCACCGACATGACCAACGCCATCTCGCGCATTCTGCCCGAAGAGCTCATGCTCCTCAACGGCGCCCACGCCACCAACAAGGATGTACTGGTTACCACCCGCGCCGTGAGTGCCCGCCACAAGCTCAACTCCCTCGCGCACCTGCGTGAGGTGCAGTCTTCTCTGGCGTTCTCCATTCCGACCGGGTACTCCAGTGGCACCTACGGCGTGGATTCCCTGCGTAGCCTCTACCGCTACCGCGTGCACGACCCGAAGATTCAGGACGACCCCGCCGAGCGCGTCAACGCCCTCACCGCAGACACCGTGCAGGTGACCCTGCTGCACAGCTGCGACTCGGCAATTGACGATAACCGCCTGGTCACCCTGGAAGACCCCTCAACGGCACTTTTGCAGCAGC
The DNA here is from genome assembly GCF_001812895.1 of Rothia sp. HMSC069C04. NCBI lineage: Bacteria > Bacillati > Actinomycetota > Actinomycetes > Micrococcales > Micrococcaceae > Rothia > Rothia sp. HMSC069C04. The sequence goes on along the minus strand of NZ_KV810736.1, from coordinate 224,075 downwards.
AGCTGGTGCCCATTATCCGTCGTACCCTGCCAGATAGCGCCCGGACGGCAATTAACCGCGTATCATCTACATTAGACACGGGTAACCTCTCGTTCCTGTTGCGTCTGACTAGCGGTTCCAACCCCATCGCAGATGATGACGCAGCACAATTCATTTTGGATCACCCTAGAAAGTAAATCATCATGACGAAGTACCGTCAGTCCTCAAAGTTGAGCAACGTCCTGTACGACATCCGCGGCCCCATTCTGGATGAAGCCAATCGCATGGAGGCGATGGGCCACCGCATCCTCAAGCTGAACATTGGTAACCCCGCACCCTTCGGCTTTGAGGCGCCGGATGCCATCATGATGGATATCATTCGTCACCTGCCCGAAACTCAGGGCTACTCTGACTCCCGCGGCCTCTACTCGGCACGTACCGCCATTGTGCACCACTACCAGAACCGCGGCATCATGAACCTCGACACCGAATCTATCTACTTGGGTAACGGTGTGTCTGAGCTGATCCCGATGACCCTGCAGGCACTGTGCGAGACCGGCGACGAAATCCTGGTCCCCATGCCCGACTACCCGCTGTGGACCGCAGCCACCGCGCTGGTCGGCGGCAAGCCCGTGCACTACCTCTGCGATGAGGAAAACAACTGGTACCCGGACATCGAAGACATTAAGTCGAAGATTACCGAGCGCACCAAGGGCATCGTGGTTATTAACCCGAACAACCCCACCGGTGCCGTCTACCCGCGTTCCGTGCTTAAGCAGATTGTGGATGTGGCACGCGAACACGGTCTGGTCGTGTTCTCTGATGAGATTTACGAAAAGATTACCTACGATGGCGCAGAGGCCATCAACATGGCGACCCTCACCGGCGACGACGTGCTCTGCCTGACCTTCTCCGGCCTGTCCAAGGCATACCGCGTCTGCGGTTACCGTGCGGGTTGGGTCGCTATCACCGGCCCGAAGAAGGACGCTTCCAGCTACCTGGAAGGCATTCACCTGCTCGCCTCCATGCGCCTGTGCGCCAACGTTCCGGCACAGCACGCCATCCAGACCGCGCTCGGCGGCTACCAGTCCATTAACGAGCTGATTGTTCCCGGCGGCCGCCTGTACGAGCAGCGCACCCTGGCGCACAAGATGCTCAATGAGATTGACGGCATCAGCTGCACCAGCGCGGACGGTGCGCTCTATCTGTTCCCGAAGATTGATGTTGAGCGCTTCGACATTACCGACGATGAACAGTTCGCCCTGGATCTGCTCAAGAGCCAGAAGATTCTCTTCAGCCACGGCCGCGCGTTCAACTGGAAGGACCCGGATCACTTCCGCCTGGTGTTCCTGCCCGATACACAGACCCTCACCAGCGCCCTGGAGCGCCTGGGTAACTTCATGGCTGACTACAAGCAGAAGCACTAGCCCTGCTGTCTCTGCCTTGTGATAGATAGAAATAGCCTGCCCCGCAGTTCTGATGAGTTGCGGGGCAGGCTATTTTTAGCGGCTTCGTGGATGCGCGCTACGCCAGAGGACGGAGCAACACGCCGGGGGGGGGGGGGG
>NZ_KV810736.1:199049-222431 GCF_001812895.1 Rothia sp. HMSC069C04 | reverse complement strand
GGGGGGGGGGGGGAGGGGAGAGAAAGAGGCGTGCTAGTTCGCTGCAGGCTCCTGACCAGCCTGTGCACCTGCCTGCACACCACGTGCCGCGTTCAGGCGCTCCTGCGCGCCCTGCAGCCACGCCTCGCAGCGGGCGGCAAGCGCCTCGCCACGCTCCCACAGGGCGATGGAGGTCTCCAGGTCGCTGGCGCCGGACTCCAGCTGGCGTACGACCTGCTCCAGCTCGGCACGTGCCTGCTCGTAGCCGAGGGTTTCGACGGGGGCGCCCAGCTCGGCGCTGTTGAAGCTAATGTTCTCGCTCATTGAGGAACCTTTCAGAGGTAAAAACTAGGGATAAAAACTAGAGGTAAAACGTAGGTATCGAGGTTTAGGAGATGTTCGAGGGGTCCGTAGAAGTCACGGCCGCCTGCGCCGAACCGGTCGCCGCACGCACCGTAATCTGCTCGCCCTCACTCAGCGCCGAAGCGTCACGCACAATAGCGCCCGCGGCATCCTGAACGATGGAGTAGCCGCGGTTGAGCGTCTGCGCAGGCGAGAGCGACCGCACCCGTGCCAACGTATGCGACAGAGTCGCCGACTCACGCTCCAGACGGTGCTGCACCGAACGGTGAGCGCGCTCGCGTAGCTGGCTCAGCTCCTCCACACGCATGAGCAGGGAGGACTCTGGGTGGGTGAGCACCGGGCGGCTGCGCAGCTGGGCAATGTAGTTCATCTGCATGCCCACGTAGCCGAGCACCGCACGGTCCAGGCGGGCGCGGGCCTCGGTGATGCGGGCGGTTTCCTCCGAAATATCGGGCACGATGCGCTTACCCGCATCGGTGGGGGTGGAGGCGCGCAGATCGGCGACCGCATCGAGGATGGGGGAGTCCGCCTCGTGACCGATTGCCGAGACCACCGGGGTGGTGGCTGCCGCGACGGCGCGGATGAGTGCCTCCTCAGAGAAGGGCAGCAGGTCTTCGAAGGAGCCGCCGCCTCGGGCGATGACGATGACGTCCACCTCCGGGTGGGCGTCCAATTCGGCGAGAGCCGCAATGACCTCAGCCGCCGCACCCTCACCCTGAACGCGGGTATTGCGCACCTCAAAGACCACGCCGGGCCAGCGCAGGGAGGCGTTACGGATAACGTCCTTCTCCGCGTCAGAATCGCGACCGGTAATCAGACCCACACGGTTCGGTAGCATGGGTAGCGGCTTCTTCCGCGCGTCAGAGAACAGCCCCTCGGCGGCGAGAGCTTCACGCAGACGCTGCAGCTGCTCGTGCAGGTTACCGGTGCCGACCGCGTACACTTCCTTGCCGATGAGGGAGAGCTTGCCGTTCTTCCACAGGCTCGGCTTGGCGCGGGTGACGATGCGAGCGCCTACGGTCACATCAGCCGCCAGGCCGCTACCGGCACGCCCGAAGAGCGCGAGGGTGAAGGAGAAGTCTTCGTTGAGGTCTTTGAGCTCCATGAAGACGTTGCCGCCGCGGCCGTTGAGGGAGGCGACCTGCGCCTCCACCCAGAGCTCGGGAACCTTGTCTACGTAGTTTTTGAGGTTCTGCGCGAGCAGGGCGAGGGGCCAGGGGTTGGTGGCGGTGGTTTCCTGAGACTTCCCGGGAAGCTGCCGCTCGTGCACGGGCGGCACCACCAGTGCGGGTGCCGGCTGCGCTGCGGAGGGGTTGTAGAAGTTCATACCTTCTATTGTCCCTGATTGGTCGGTTATGCGCCTGCTTACAGGTCAGCCTGGCGACTCGGGTAGCTTGCACGCAGTGCAGGCAGAACTTAGCTTCTGGCGCATTCTGCGGGTCTGAATCGGCTTTGAACACCGTGAGCGGGTACCCTAGGCTCATGCGCTCACCCGATCAGTCAGCACACCAGAACAACGCCCTCAACACCGCCGCGGCTTCGTCAGCGGCGGGTACTGGCGCGCAAAACTACCCGGCGGACGCGACCCGAGTCGTCGACACCCGGATTACCCGCACAGACGGCTATTACACGGGCGGCTACTATACGGCGGATGAAGACACGACCCTGCTGCAGCCTACCCGCATGCTCGGTCACACAGCAACCCCCACCAAGGCTGAGTTGCAGGCCGCCCCCGAGCCTCCCTTCGCGGCGGGTTTGCGCAGGTTCCTGACCGTTGTGCTGTGCGCCCTGGCCCTGGTGACCGCTCTGGGTGCAACCACGGGTGCCTGGATGAACTCCAAGCTCATGTCAGAGCGCGGTTTCTCGCAGATTTCCTCCAACCTGGCGGAGGACTCGCAGCTTGCCTCGCGCATCGCGGACGGTGCAGTCGAAGACCTCATGAACTCCGAAGCTATGACAACCTTCCTCGACGGCACCAAACAAAGCGGCTTATACTCCATTCTTGTAAAGCCGACACAAGACGGCATACGTTCCCTGCTCAACCGATCCGCGGCTGAGCTGTCAAAAACTGAAGAATATCGAAGCCTCTGGAAGGAAATAGCCGAGGAAACTCGCCGCTACAACCTCGAACACCAGGACGGCCCCGCCGTCATTGTGCTCACCCCCTTCTACCGTGCACTGGATGCGAAGGTCGGCTCTATCGGCTCCTTCGACCCGGACCTGACGAAGCTCGGCCCTGAAACCCTCAACATTGACCGGTTGAAGGACGGCAACAACCAGCAGGAGCAGCAGGAATGGTACCTGCATGCCGGCATCAACCGTGCCGCCGCGCTGGGCAAATCCACCGTGCCGCTGACCATCATCTCGGTGCTGAGCCTGCTGCTGGCTACGTTGCTGGCACCCAGGCACCGCATCCTGGTACCGGTGGTCACGGCTCTGCTCTACGCACTACTGGGCTGGGGCGCCGCAGCCTGGTTTGGCGCCCAAAGCCCTGAAACCTTGGGAATTACCAGCCACAGCACCGCCGGAACGGCACTGATTACCGGGGCATGGAACCAGCTTGCACCGTCACTGACCGGGCACTTGCAGGCGGCGGCAAGCTACGGGCTGGTCATGGCAATCCTCGCCCTGCTGCTCGGTATTCTGATTCGCCTCATCGCCCTGGGTCGTAGCCCTGCGAGCGGTGCCACAGTCATCACACACTAAAAGTCTGAACAACGTAGGATAGTAACCATGTCCACTGAAACTATTGCCCTGGGCCTGCCGCCCGTACCCCGCGAGCGCCGCAGCCGCGCCGAGGTTGAAGCCGCCGCACCCGTCACCGGTGAGAAGAAAGTCCTGCTCGCCACCCCGCGCGGTTACTGCGCAGGCGTTGACCGTGCCGTGATCGCTGTTGAGAAGGCGCTGGAGCACTACGGCGCGCCCGTCTACGTGCGCAAGCAGATTGTTCACAACCGCCACGTGGTGGAGACCCTGGAAAAGCAGGGCGCTATCTTCGTTGATGAAGTGGACGAAGTTCCCGAAGGCTCCGTGACCGTGTTCTCGGCGCACGGCGTGTCCCCGGCGGTGGTTTCCGCAGCCGGCGACCGCTCCCTGAACACTATTGACGCGACCTGCCCGCTGGTGAACAAGGTGCACCGCGAGGCTGTGCGCTTCGCCAAGCAGGACTACGACATCCTGCTCATCGGTCACACCGGCCACGAAGAGGTCGAGGGTACCGCCGGTGAGGCGCCCGAGCACATCCAGATCGTGAACTCGCCCGACGAGGTGGATCAGGTGACCGTCCGCAACCCGGAGAAGGTCGTCTGGATTTCTCAGACCACCCTGTCCGTGGATGAGACCCTGGAAACCGTGGCGCGTCTGCGTGAGCGTTTCCCCTCCCTGCAGGATCCGCCCTCGGACGACATCTGCTACGCAACCTCTAACCGCCAGGGCGCCATCAAGGAGATTGCACCGCGCGCCGACCTGGTGATCGTGGTTGGTTCGGCGAACTCCTCGAACTCCGTGCGCCTGAAGGAAGTAGCCCTCGAATACGGCGCTAAGCGTGCCGAGCGTGTAGACTTCGCACACCAGGTCGACGAGACCTGGTTCGAAGGTGTGGCAACCGTGGGTCTGACCTCCGGTGCGTCCGTACCCGAGGTTCTGGTTCAGGAGGTGCTGGCTCTGCTCGCCGAGTACGGCTACAGCACCATCGAAGAGGTCGAGACCGCGAAGGAAGATATTCTCTTCTCCCTGCCGAAGGAACTGCGTTCCGCTCTGAAGAACGACGAGAACGTAGGCCGCCAGCTCGGTGGCCGCGGCGCTAAGCCCACTCGCTAAGCCTTTTAGCTGATGACCCCGTGTCCTTTTCCCCGTGTGGGGAGAAGACACGGGGTTTTTGCGTCTGATGTGCGGGACGCGCGGGTAGGGGTTCTTGTGCAGCTTCGTGTAACCGGTTGCCTCCGCAGCTTCGTGGTCTCGCTACGCGGGGTTTTTCGTGCCTGAGGATGCATTGGGATGCACGGCTTGGGATGGCGGTACGCGCCGGTTTCCGCTCGCGGGGGAGTGCCCCCTCTGCGGCGCTGGGGCGCCTTGAGGACGGAGCCCCCGCTTCGCGTGACCGCCTCCGCTGCGGAGATTACCTCGTTGCCATGCTGTATTACCGCTGAAAATGCCTCGCTAGAACAGCCGTTGCGTGAACTCATGACATTTGTCATGTGCAGGTCATGACACTCTGTACCGCAGCGGCGCGAAAACCGGCGGTGTAATAGAAACATGAACACCGCAGCACTTCAGAACAGCAAGAACAACACCGCAGAAACCGTTATTTCCGCCCGCTCCCTCCGCCAGGTTTTCTCCACCCGTGCGGCAGGCACCGTGGTCGCCGTCGACTCGATTGACCTGACCGTCAAGCGCGGCGAAATCATCGCACTGCTCGGCCCCAACGGTGCGGGCAAGACCACCCTCATCGACATGATTCTTGGTCTGACCCAGCCCAGCGGCGGCGAGTTGAGCGTCTTCGGTCGCAACGCCTCCGAAGCGGCACGCGCCGGTCTACTCGGTGCGGTTCAGCAGACCGGTGGCCTGCTCAAGGACCTGACGATTCGCGCCACGGTCGAGATGATTGCCGCCCTGTACCCCAAGCCTATTGACGTGGATGAGGTACTCGCCGGCGCCGACCTGACCGAGATTGCTAAGCGTAAGGTCGGCAAGTGCTCGGGCGGTCAGCAGCAGCGTCTGCGTTACGCCCTGGCGACCATGCACTCGCCGGAACTGCTGATCCTGGACGAGCCGACCGCCGGCATGGACGTGAATGCGCGCCGCACCTTCTGGGAGCGCATGGAAGCCATAGCCGAGCGTGGAACGACCATTCTTTTTGCGACGCACTACCTGGAAGAAGCACAGAACTTCGCCCAGCGTATCGTGCTCATGGAATCCGGCTCTATCATCGCTGACGGCTCCTCCGACGAGATTCGCGCCCTGACCGGCCACCGCCACCTTTCCTTCCTCGCACCCGCACCCATCACCGACCTGGATGTGCCGGTCGAGGTCACCGAAGAGTCCGGCGGGTACCGCCACCGCATCTCCGTGGTGGAGATTGAGCGGGTACTGCGCACTCTGCTGAATAACTACAGCATCACCGACCTGGAGGTCACCAAGCCCTCCCTGGACGAGTCCTTCACCCTGCTGACCGAGCAGGCCGCCGCCTCCAAGGCATCCGACGCCTAAACATTCAGACTGCCTAAACACCACACCATCTAAACGCTACGCCGCCGTTACACACCTCAAGGAAAATATCATGCTCCGCTACGCACTCTACGACATCCGCGCTTCTATTCTCTCGACCGACCGTTTCTTCTTCGGCGTGGCACTGCCCATCGTCTTCTTCCTGCTCTTTGGCGCGATGCAGGACTACTCCTCCCAGCAGATGGGCGACGGCAACGTAGCGGCCTACGTCATGATTGGCATGGCGCTGTACGGTGCTGTGCAGAACACCGTGGCGATTAGCGGCAGCACCGTCACCGAGCTCTCCAGCGGCTGGAACCGCCAGCTGGCGCTGACCCCGCTGACCACCGGCAAGTACCTGGGCGCGAAGGCGCTGACCGCCCTGGTGATTTCTGCGGTGCCGGTGATTGCGGTGAACATTGTGGGCATGTTCACCGGTGTTGAAATCCCCGTGAACCAGCAGCTTGCAGCCGGCGCGCTGACGGTGCTGTGCGGTCTGGTGTTCGCCTTCTACGGCATCATGATGGGTCTGCTGATTCGTAACGAGAACGCCGTGTCCATTGCGAACGGTCTGCTGGTGATTATGAGCTTCTTCGGTACCGTGTTCTCCCCATTGAGCACCGACCTGCTGAAGTACGCACGCTTCACCCCGCTGTACGGTGCCGCCGAGATTGCCCGCTACCCCTTCAGTGCAGGTCAGACCATTATTTCGGGCGGTGAGAACTGGTTCGTCACCGAGCCGCTCTGGTACGCCGTGGTGAGCCTGGCAGTGTGGGCGGCTATCTTCCTGGGTGTTTCTGCCCTGCTGATGCGCCGCGCAACCCGCCGCTAAATGATTCTTCCCGCCGCAGTCTCAAGGGTTCCGTAGTATCGGGGGCTCCCGAGGCTGCGGCGGAAGCCGTATCCACTCACACTGCTCCTACTAACACTGCCGCTACTGACACCGCCGCACCGGTGGCATCTGCACCCGCGGCACTCGCACGTTAGGCTAGAACCATGACCGAAACCCACACCCATACCCATTCCTACGAGAACGAACACCCCCACGCAGAGAACGAGGCGGCACCCTCCGCCGCGAAGCGCACCCTGGGCAAGCACCGCTTCCGCTTCCTCTACCGTGAACGCCGTGGCAACGTGAACTGGCTGGCGCTGGGCTTTAGTGCCCCGTGGCTGGTGTTTCTGCTCATGCCGCTGGACAGCTTCCTCACCACCCCGGAGTTGGGGCCGGTGCGCTGGGCCGGTGTGGCGCTGGTGGCACTGTTTGCGGTGGTGAACTGCTCGGCGTACGCGGTGCCGTGGCTGGTGCCGGTCGCCTCCACGGTGCGTCGAAGCGTCATCTGGACGCTACTGATGGCGCTGCCTGTGGTTGGCCTGACGGCGCTGCGGTTGGAATCGGCGTATATGGTGTTCTTGTCGTTCAGCATGTACTTTGTGGCGTTCTGGATTTTTGGCACAATCGCCCCGTACCGCCTGCGCTTGGGTGTAGCGGCGACGATTGCCCTGGCCTGCTGGCTAATTTTTATGGCGAGCATCGGCTTTGATGTCACCGCGCGCGGTGGTATGGCCCTCTTTATTGGTGCACCGATGGTGGGCATGCTGGGCTTCTCCTACCTGATTGAGCTGGGCGAACGCGCGGACGTGGCGCGTGCCTCCCTGGCGCTCTCTGAGGAACGTGAAGAGATTGCCCGCGACGTGCACGACGTGCTCGGACACTCCCTGACCGTCATCACCCTCAAAGCTGAGCTGGCGCAGCGTCTGCTGGAGATTGACCCCGCCCGCGCCGGCGCGGAGATGGAGGCGATCGCGCAGCTGTCCCGCGCATCCCTGGCGGAGGTTCGCTCAACCGTGACGCGCCTGCGTGTGCCCGACTTCTCGGGTGAGATTGAGGGTGCGGGTCGTGCCCTGCAGACTGCCGGTATTCGCGCCGAACTGCCGGATGCTCAGAGCGCGCTCGCGGTGGCTGGCGTGAACGCGAAGCTGTTCTCTTGGGTGCTGCGTGAGGCGGTCACGAACATGGTGCGCCACTCGGGCGCGAACGCGGCGCGGGTGCGTCTGAGCGCAACCGGCCTGGATATCCTCGATAACGGCGTGGGTGCGGGCGATGCGCGCGGTAACGGCCTGACGGGTATGGCTCAGCGCGTGGCGGCGTCCGGCGGTAGCGTGGTGATTGAGCCGGCACCCGAGCAGTGGCTGGCTGAGAACCCTGGCGGTGGGGTGGGTACGCGCATCCGTGTGAGCATGGACGGTGACACCTCACTGCTGTAGGTAGGTTCTGCAGATTGTGGAACTTGTCGCCGCGCCCTGGACGGGGGAGCTACCCGCCCCTGTATGGTGGTGGTAGACAACCTCACGCGGTTGTTCCGCCCGCCGTTATCACCCCGTCTTCAGCCCTGGGAGGCTCCCATGATTCGTGTTCTGCTCGCTGACGATCAGCAGCTCATCCGTGAGGCTCTTGCCGCTCTGCTGGGTCTGGAGGTTGACCTGCAGATTGTGGGTCAGGTCGGTAGTGGTGATGAGGTGTTGGGTGCTGTCGCCCTGCTGAAGCCGGACGTGGTGCTGTTGGATGTGCAGATGCCCGGTACTTTGCTGGCTGATGGTATTGAGGCGGCTGCGGCGCTGCGTGATGCGGGTGCGGTGAGTGAGTCGGGTGAGCCGGTGCGTACGCTGATTGTGACGACTTTTGGGCGCCCGGGCTATGTGCGCCGCGCCCTGGAGGCTGGTGCGAGTGGTTTCGTGGTGAAGGATACGGGGGCTCGCCAGTTGGCGGAGGCGATTCGTCGTGTGCATGCGGGGTTGCGTGTGGTGGATCCGTCGTTGGCGGCGGATTCTTTGGTGACGGGTGCTTCTCCGTTGACGGAGCGTGAGGCGCAGGTGCTGCGTGAGGCGGCGTCGGGTGGTACGGCTCAGCAGATTGCGTCGGCGTTGTTTTTGTCGGCGGGTACGGTGCGTAATTATTTGTCGGCGGCGATGGCGAAGACGGGTGCGTCGACTCGTCAGGATGCGGTGCGTATCGCCACGGAGAACGGCTGGCTCTAACCCGCTGCTCTCATCAACACGGGCGGCTCCTGCGCGAACACGGTAGAATGGTAGTGTCTATGCCCGCAGGCGCCCCGCACCCGTTTCTTCTTGAGGCTGGCGGTGTCGCGCTTGGAAGCGGGCACCATTTTCGCCCTGTGCCCGCCCGCACCCGCCGCATCACGTACGCGGCGCATCCTGAGTGTTTGGCGGGGTACATGATTCGAAGGAAAACTTGTGGCTCTAACTATCGGCATTGTTGGCCTGCCTAACGTGGGCAAGTCCACCCTGTTCAACGCTCTGACCGGCAACACTGTGCTGGCGGCTAACTACCCGTTCGCGACCATTGACCCGAACGTGGGCGTGGTGAACCTGCCGGATGCGCGTCTGAACCGTCTGGCTGAGATTTTTGGTTCGGAGCGTATTCTGCCTGCGACTGTTTCGTTCGTTGATATTGCGGGTATTGTGAAGGGCGCTTCTGAGGGTGAGGGTCTGGGTAACAAGTTCCTCGCGAACATTCGTGAGGCGCACGCTATCGCGCAGGTGGTGCGTGCGTTTGATGACCCGGACGTCATTCACGTGGACGGCAAGGTCGATCCCGCCTCCGATATGGAGACCATTAACACTGAGCTGATTCTGGCTGACCTGCAGACTCTGGAGAACGCTATTCCGCGTCTGGAGAAGGCTGTGAAGATTAAGAAGGGTGACGCCGCTCAGCTGGAGACCTATAAGGCTGCGCAGAAGATCCTGGAGGATGGTGACACCATCATTTCTCGTGCGAAGGACGCGAAGCTGGAGCTGGCTCACTTGAAGGAGCTGAACCTGCTGACTGCTAAGCCGTTCATTTACGTGTTCAACGCGGATGAGGGCATTCTGGCGTCTGAGGAGAAGCAGCAGGAGCTGCGTGACATGGTGGCGCCGGCTGAGGCTGTGTTCTTGGATGCGAAGCTGGAGGCTGATCTGGTGGAGCTGTCTGAGGAGGAGGCTCGCGAGATGCTGGAGATGAACGGTCAGGATGAGTCCGGCCTGGACCAGCTGGCTCGCGTGGGCTTCTCGACTCTGGGGCTGCAGACTTACCTGACTGCTGGCCCGAAGGAGGCTCGCGCCTGGACTATTTACAAGGGTGATACTGCGCCGCAGGCTGCCGGTGTGATTCACTCTGATTTTGAGCGCGGCTTCATTAAGGCTGAGGTTGTGTCGTTCAAGGACCTGGATGAGGCTGGCTCCATGGCGGAGGCGAAGGCTCGCGGTAAGGTCCGTATGGAGGGCAAGGACTACATCATGCAGGACGGCGACGTAGTCGAGTTCCGCTTTAACGTCTAGGAGGAAGAAGTAATGATGAACGCTCTACACCCAGTTACCGCTCCTTCAGTTCAGCCCGTCGGGTCGGTCCCTGAAGGAAAGGTGGCCGACTTCCTGACCGGGAAATTCGTCAAGGACACCCCGGAGGAGTATATCCGGCAGAACATCGAGAAGGCGCTTGTGCGACAGTACAAGTATCCCCCAGGCGATTGCACCCCGGAGTTCACCATCAGGGTTGGATCTTCGCGTAAGCGCGTGGACATCGTGGTATTCAACAAGGACTCCGACCACACCCAGGCGAACGCCTACATTCTTGTCGAGACCAAGAAGGCCGACGTCAAGCCCACGCATCGCACTGAGGGGGTCGGCCAGCTACAGTCGTACATGGCTTCCAGTCTCAATGTCAGGTACGGGATGTGGACGAACGGTACTGATCGGTTCTGCTTTGCCAAGCGCGGTGACAGCAAGGGCGGCTGGACGTTCGAGGAGATTATCGACATACCCGGATTCGGTCAGACAGAGGCTGACGCCCAGAGACCGAGTCGCAAAGACCTCAAGGTCGCCACTGCCGACAACCTGTTGTTTGCCTTCCGGCGCTGCCATAACTACATCGCCGCCCATGAGGGAAAGCAGAAGACAGAGGCCTTTTGGGAGCTGCTCAAGCTGATCTTCACAAAAATCGAGGACGAACGCGCCCCCAAGCTGAACTTCTTCGCCACTCCTTCCGAGCGTGGTAGTTCGACGGTCGCCCCAGCGGCGAAGAAGCGTATCCAAGACCTTTTTGAGCAGCGCGTCGTCAAGAAGTACCCGACAATCTTCGAGGCCAGAGACGTTGACATCGACCTCAAGCCCGAGGTGGTGGCCTACGTCGTCACCGAGCTACAAGGTTACTCCCTCCTGCGCTCGCCCGTTGATGTCAAGGGCGTCGCTTACGAAGAGATCGTCGGTTCGAATCTCCGCGGAGACCGCGGTGAGTTTTTCACGCCGCGCAACGCCTGCCGCATGGCCGTCACGATGCTCGACCCGCAGCCGGGTGAGCGGATCCTCGATCCCTCGTGCGGCACCGGCGGCTTCCTCATCACAGGCATGAACCACGCGCTCGACTACATCGAGAAGTCTGAGCGGGACCAGTGGGTGGACCCAGCCCGGGGCTCGGAGTACGAGCAGGCGGAGCTCTACCGTCGCCGTGACGAGTACTTCCGCCAGTGCGTCTTCGGCATCGACCTGAATCCCGCGCTTGTGCGGGCAGCGAAGATGAACATGGTCATGAACAACGACGGCTCCGGCGGCCTGTTCCAGGCCAACACGCTCGAGAACCCGCACAAGTGGTCGTCGATGCTACGTGAGTCCATCCCGCTCGCCTCCATCGACGTGATCGTGTCCAACCCGCCATTCGGTGCGAAGATCCCGATCGACGACGAAGAGATTCTTTCCCAGTACGACTTGGCAGCCGTCTGGGACCAGGACGAGAATGGCGTGTGGGCAATCAGGCTCGATAAGCACGGTAGCCGCGTCCTGCAGAAGTCGCAGCCGCCGGAGATTCTTTTTATCGAGCGGGCGCTACAGCTGCTTAAGCCCGGGACTGGTCGGATGGCCATGGTCATCCCTAACGGAATCCTCAACAATCCCGGCAACGCCTACATCCGAAGCTGGATTCTGAAGCGCGCTCAGATCCTTGCTGTCGTTGACATGCAACGCGATCTTTTCCAGCCGAAGAACGACACGCAGACTTCGATGGTGCTGATGCGCCGACTTGACGATGTTGAGGTCGATGAGGCCGAGGCCAACGGTCTCGACTACCCGGTGTTTATGGCTGTTGCGGAGAAGATCGGACACGACAAGCGGGGCAACGTAATCTACCGCCGGACTTCTGACGGTGAGGACGCTCTGGTCAAGCGCATCGAGACGATTTCCGAGATCGACCAGGTAACGGGCTCCGAGGTTGTGCGCCAGATCGAGGTCACTGAGCGTCAGGTTGACGATGAGCTCGGTGAGGTTGCCGACGCCTACCGCCGTTGGCTGGAGGCTCAACCGTGATTATCGCGCCCGTCCGATCGCAGGTGGCGTTCTCCGAAGGTCGCCTCGATGCCAAGTATTACTGTTCGCCGGGCGTGCTCGCCAACGAGCGCGTGCAGATGCTCGGCGCTTCAGGTGTCGTGCTTCGCACGGTTGGTGGCGACGGTGGCCTCGGACAGGTCGGAGCGACCTCGCGGACTCGTCGCGTGTACGCGGCCCAAGGTGAGGAGTCACTGCCGTATCTGCGACCGTATGATGTGTTCGACTATCTCCCTCAGCCAGCAGACCAGCTGTCGAAGAGCGGGAGCGCCGGACTAGAAAGTCTGATGCCAGAGGTGGGCACGATCCTCCAGACGTGCTCCGGCAGGAATCTGGGCCCCCTTGCGTACGCGGACGAATACATCAGTCAGTTCGTCGTCAGCGACGACATGCTGAGGTTGCATATCGCGGACGAGACTGACCGCCTCTATGTGCTGGCATTCCTTAGTACGCCGACCGGGCAAGCTCTACTGACGCGTAGCAAGACTGGCAACGTAATCGACCACCTCTCGGCTGACGATCTTGCGTCCGTGCGGGTTCCGTTCCTCGACGCACAGGTGGTGAACGATATTGCCGAAACTATGGGTGGAGTCGTGAAGACGCGCGAGCGGTCACGACTCCGACTCCAACAGCTCGTCCGCGAATTCGTAGAAGATCTGCCGCCCATCCCGTCGTCAACCCCGCTCCGTGAGGGGTGGACCGTACGCGCCACCGACCTCAGATCACGGCTCGATGTCGCAGTCCACGACCCGATTGTTGGTCAGATTCGCTCGGACCTATTGGCGTTGGGTGGGAAGCGGGTACAGGAAATCGCCGAGACTTCGATGCCGAACCGCTACAAGCGCTACTACGTCGACGAGGGTCACGGGCGTCCGATCATGTCGGGGCGACACCTGTTGCAGATGAAGCCTGTCAACCTTCAATACATCTCCGCCCGTGCCCTCGACTTCGAGGCGTATGAGTTGGGTGCTGGAACTCTCGTGTTCGGTGCGCGTGGACGGGCCGAAGAACGTATCTCGCTCCCGGCGCTTATCACCGATGATCGGGCTGCATGGTTGGCAAGCCACAACGTTATGCGGGTTCGTCCCAAAGCGAATGTCAGTCCTGGCTGGCTGTACCTCTGTTTTTCGACTGACCATGTACAGCGGCAGGTAAAGGCGAGCGCCTTTGGGTCCGTAGTTGACGTTGTCGACCCTGTCAATCTCAATGAAGTCGTGTTGCCGCCGATGGACGAGGATCTTGGGCACGAGGCTTACGAGTGTTGGCAGAAGTTCGCTGAGGCCAGTCGGGTAGAAGCCGACGTGATTGACCGGCTCGAGAACGCGATGTTGTCGAGACTGGAGACTGTGTAAGCCTGGACTGTCGCGCGAAAGAATGCCCTGGCGGATCCGCCAGGGCATTCTCGTGATCCGCGTTTAGTTGCGTAATCAACAAGTGCGTCGAGTTCTTCGTAGCCTGCAAGGTTCGAAGTTAGAGGGGAATGTGTGGATTTCCGCTTCAACGTCTAAGCGATAAAAATATAAAAAACGGAGCCCCGCACTGTACACACAGTGCGGGGCTCCGCTCTATTAGCCCTCGCGCGCCACAACAGGCAGCCGCCCGGGTGTAAGCCTTATCGACCGGGATTAGTGGTCAGCACCAACCATAACGTTGGACGCCTTAATCACTGCGTATGCAGTCTCGCCAACCTTCAGGCCCAGCTCCTTGATGGACTCGTTGGTGATGGAAGCAGAGATAACAACCTCCGGAGCGATCTCAATCTTAACGATGCCGTTGGTAGCACCCTCGGTGATCTCAACAACCTTGCCAGCGAACTGGTTACGTGCGGAAAGCTTCATGAAGTCGTGCCTTTCACTCAATAAACGTACAAATGCCCTAGATACTTTACACACTTTATCTTCTGCATAATGTGCAAAAACCCGAATTTTCGCAAATATTACGCAAATTTTATGTTCTTAGTTTCCCCAACTCCCCCTCCACCTCAGATGAGCCGCAGATGACATGCAGAAAAGTAGGCTTGAAACCCACCAAATGGTATAGTCAGCACGAACGCGAGAATCCTCGCACCCTCCACCGTCGCACCCCTGCCTTGCTGACGCGCGCCCACACGCCGCAGCACCACCGCCCAACGCTGCGGTAACCAGGTGCAGGGGAACGGCGCATCCGCACAGACAGAAGAAGGAACCATGAGCGAAAACCTCAACGAAATCGAAGCACTCGCCTGCCCCGAATGCAACGAAAACTACACCTACGAGATGGGCGAACTCTGGGCATGCCCCATGTGCGGCCACGAATGGGAACGCACCGCAGCCGGCGAAACCGAAGAAGAAGCAGGCTCCAAGGTTCTCGACTCCGTCGGTAACGAGCTCGTCGACGGCGACTCCGTCACCATCGTCAAGGGCCTGAAGGTCAAGGGCGGCGCAGACATCAAGGCAGGCACCAAGGTGCGCGGCATCCGCCTGCTCGAATCCCCTGTCAACGGCCACGACATTGAGGCGAAGGTCCCCGGCGCAGGCCAGATGTACCTGAAGTCCTCCGTGGTGAAGAAGGCATAAGCCAAGGCGATATAAGCCAAGAATACACAAAACGCCTCCTGCGAGGCGCAGAAAAGGCGGCACCTCCCGCACTAGCTCACGCTAGGGGAGGTGCCGCCTTATGCTTTATAAAAATTGCTTAGGTTTTAAAAGAAATTAGCAAATATCTCTTTACTTTTTACCGGTCAAGCCCATGTACAGGGAAATGGTCAGCATTGCAGCAATAATTGAGATAATCCAGCGGATCCAGTCAATGCCGCTAGTGTCTGCAACACCCAGCTGGGTCGCTGCCCAGGTACCGATAGCTGCGCCGACAGCACCGCAGATAATGGTCCAAAGAATCGAAATGTTCTGGCGGCCTCGCATAAAGAAGCGTGCAAGTGCACCAATAATTGCGCCGGTAATAATGGTGCCAATAAAAGTACCCATTGTAATCTCCTTGGGTTTATATATCTGCCACTGTGGCAGATAGTATGTTGTTTTCAATTATACGTAAATATGATATAAGAAGAGCTTATATGAGCTTTTATTAAGCTAAAAGCACCTTAACGTTTTATCTCTAAAACACTAAGGTGCTTTTCTCATTAATGAGATGCGTGTCGAACGCATCGAATGATGAATGTATTGGCTACTTCGACTTACGCCAAATCTTCAGAGCGCTACAAATCATCGGCAGCTGCAGGGGCAGACGACCGTACGCAATAGCCTTACGCTGAGTGGACTGGTTACGCGCATCCAGCGCCATCTGAATATTCGCGGGGAACACTGCAACAAACAGCAGAGCCGCAAGCAGACCACCGGCACGGCGGGTCTTGTCATTAGCCAGCAGGGCGGCGGTGCCCAGCTCGGCCGCACCCGACGCGTGAGTGTACGCGTGCGCAGGACCCGGCAGGTACTTCGGCACAATCGAGTCGAAGGGATCCGGGATGATGAAGTGCAGCGCACCCATTACAGCGAGGGCACGAGCCATGCGAGTAGCCGAGCGCTCAGCGCTGTACTCTTTCTTCTTAAAAATACTCATGCTCCCATTATGCGCCTGTCAGAGGCGTATTCCTCGGCTCAATGGTGCGCTAACCGTCGCGTGTTTGACTGTCTAAAATGCGGACTTGGCACGTCAAACAGAAAACGTTGTTCAAAAGCAGGTAAGATAGGGAGCAACGGCACCACGTGCGGATGACACCCCGCCTGCCCTCACCTTCAGGTGAGTCGCCAGACGGAGTAAAACACTGGGTGCCCTTCAGAACAATCAAAGGAGTACATCATGAAGAAGATTCTGTTCATCGCTATCCTGGCAGGCGCCGCATACTTCGGTTACAAGAAGTTCGTTGCCTAAATAGCTAGCCCTCGGGCACTCTACATATCCTTAAGCAACGGAAAACCCGCCGTCTCACATATGCACCATATGCGAGACGGCGGGTTTCTCGTATGCCCAACTTCTTGGGCATCAAACACGTAGCCTATAAGGTGAACCGGCTATTCGCTCGGCGGAACCTCACCGGTCATCACAACCTTGTTCTGCGAAGAGCTCCAGCTGAACTCAGCAGTCGTGCGACCGCTCGCGTTGTGTACCTTCTCGTCTTCCTTCATGTAACGGTAGGTCACGCTAATCGAGCTGTCCGAGGTACGGGTAATCACCGGAGAGAACGAGTACGGCTCATAGGTTGCGGTACCAATGAACTTGCCGCGGTGGAACAGCAGAATGTGGTGCGCCATCGAGGAGATGCAGCAATCAGACGGGGAAGAACCCGGAATCGCGTCAATCCACGACAGCTCAGCACAGGGGTCATAGCCCTCGTACGTGCGCGAAACGTTCGTCCACTGATCCCACTTGCTCTTATTCTTCAGCTCGCGCAGCGCCTTAGACACCACGGTCGATGCAGAATCAGACGCGCAGGTGGAGTCCTTCTTCGACTCAGACTTAGCTTCAGACTTGGAATCCGACTTCGACTCGGATGCCGTCGGCTCAGCATGAACCGTAATCGTCACCACCGACGGCACCGGAGCAGGCGACGAAGCACTCGGGGAAGCGCTCGCGGATGCGCTCGGGCTCGCCGACGGGGTGGGGAACAACTCCTGCGTAGACGTAGCGCTCGCGGAGGCAGACGCGCTACCAGAAGAAGACACCACGGTACCCGAAACAGCAGAATCGGTGCTTGCCGAGCAGGAAGTGACAACGAGAGCTAGAGCGGCGCCCAGCGCAGGTAGAGCCAAAGAGGTACGGCCGGTAAAGCGGCGGCGAGTAGAAGACATGAATACTCCTGAAATGCGCGGCAGCGCGCATTGGTACTGGTCAAGAAGCGAATAGTGAACTCGTCCAGTATAGGGAAAAAGAGGCGGGCACGCGGTGCGCACGGTCAGTGCCGTTCGTTACCGTAGAGTCACAGGCCGGGATTATCGCTAGACAGCGGCTACAGCAGAGCCAGGGGAGGCGAATCGGCATAGCAGAAAATCAGCTATGCGGAAACTCTGCCCGCTAGTGCCTGTGTCCCCTTGCACACCCGCCGCATCCGGGGGACAATGAAGGCATGGCTGAAGTAACTCTACAGAACGAACTCGTAATCCACACCAACGGCGACCTGCCCGCAGTCGGCGCAAAGCTGCCCGAATTCTCGGTTCTCGCGGCTGATCTCTCCGAGATTTCCTCCGCAGATTTCGCAGGTAAGAACCTGGTGCTGAACATCTTCCCCTCCGTCGACACCGGTGTCTGCGCAAACAGCGTCCGCACCTTCAACAAGCAGGCTGCAGGCCTGGAGAACACCGTCGTGCTGTGCGTCTCCAACGACCTGCCCTTCGCAATCGGCCGCTTCTGCGCAGCCGAGGGCATTGAGAACGTTGTGACTTCCTCCGCTTTCCGCTCCTCCTTCGGTGAGGACTTCGGCGTGAAGCTCGTGGACGGCCCCCTGGCTGGTCTGCTGGCACGCTCCGTGGTCGTCGTGAACCCCGACGGTGAGGTTGTCTACACCGAGCTGGTTCCCGAAACCACCAACGAGCCCAACTACGAAGCAGCCCTGGCAGCTATCAAGTAAGCTTGGTACGGGACCGGACGCAAGCCCGGCACCCGCATAGTACTTCCGTCAGGGACACCTGGCGGTACACAGCACAGCAGATACTGAACGTCTACAGTGCATGATCTGGGGTTCACCCACACATGCGGCTGGCGACAGCATAACGCCCCGCCCACCCGGTATTTCGGGTGGGCGGGGCGCTTTACTATATCCAGACTTAGCTCGCGATTCAGACTTAGTGTGCGGAGGTGCCGGGATGGCCGGGAGCGTCGGCTTCGGCAGGCTCCTCATCGGCGACCAGCATATGCTCCGGCAGGGTGCCGCGGCGCTTAGCCACCACAAAACGAGAGATAAGTAGCAGCATATACACCACCATCGAAATCAGTAGCATCGACTGCGGCGCCAACACCAAACCAACCACTGCAGATACACCTGCAATAGCTGCGGTGGTACGGTCCTTTGAGCTCTGATAAGCATCGATGGCGAGCACCGCAAAGAGTGCCGTCATCACAAAATCCACGCCCTTGAGCTCACTCAAGAAGCTTGCACCCAGCACATAGCCGAGCGTTGCGCTCGCTAGGACGCTCAGGTGCAGACCCGCATGAATCCACAGGATGCGGGAACCACGCAGCTTATGGCGGTCCGGGCCCGTATTCAGTGCATACGCCTCATCGATGAGGGTGTACACGGTGTAGAACTTCGCCAAACCACCACGCACACGCTCAATCGGGTACGACAGACCGTACATGAGGTGGCGGGAATTAATGAGCAGAGTCATCACGGCGATAGAGAACAGTGACGCATGATTCGACATCATGTCAATCAGCACGAACTCTACCGAACCGGCAAACACCAGTACCGGCAGCAGGGGAGCCACCCAGAACGGCAGATGGTAGCTGTGGACAAGCACACCCAAACCAATACCGACAAAGAACAAACCCAGCATAATCACACCGGCAACGCGCATCGCCTCTGCGAAGCCGCTCTCTCGCGGTTGCTGAGAGCCTTGTGCATCGGGGGAGGTAGGCGCCTCCACCACGGGAATCATGCCGGTTAGCGGAAGCGCAGAAGCAATGACCTGCTCCACCTGCTGCTGGCTCGCCTGATGAAGCTCGGGCTGAGAAGAAACAGCGGGGGAAGAAACAGACTTCTTAGAAATGCTCATCGTGACCCCCTAGAAAACCCAGTTAGCCAGCACAACGCAGGTGACGGTACCCGCCACCATGCTCAGCACCATATTCTTACGCCACAGGTGCGCACCCACGGTCACCACCAGGCCCGCCAGGTACGGCGCCGCCGTAGTGAACGAGGAGTAATCAATCTTCGCCACCGCATAGATGGCAAGTAGCGCAACTGCGCCGAGCGGAATCCAGTGGCTGAGCGCATCCAAAAGTTCGGAGCCTGCCAGAGCCTTTTTCAGACCGAAGGGAAGCAGTCGCAACAGAAAAGTAATGCCAGCAGCAACGAACACTGCAGCAAGAATATATCCGGTGGTTACATCACTGTTCATGAGGTTTATCTCTTTCTGCACATACTCAGCGAAAGAACCCTGAAAGAGTGAAAGAACCCTAAATGAGGCGCGCGGGTGAAGCCGCGAAAACATCCGCGAAAAAGGGTAGAGAGAGCCTACTCATAGAGAAGGCGCTAAGTAGTGCGGTAGGTACGTGAGTTGATGAAAGCCGCGAATAGTGAGGCGGAGGGGTATTCCTTCCGGGCAGAGACTACATCTCTGCATGACCTCGGGTGGTGCCGCTCCCGGTGCGGTGTTACTCCGGGGCGGCACAGCGTTCTGCGTCGCTAGTTTCCTTAGCGGTGTCTTTCATCTGAGTCATGGGTACCTCAACCTCTGGGGGGCCTCCGTGCAGGTTCGCACGTGGAGGCGTCTTTAGAATCCTAGAAATAGAAAGAGGGGAGAGCGGTGCTCTTCATCTATCCTAGCGGGTTTTAAGCACGTATGTAACGTTCTTATCGCTGTGTGGAAGCGGGAGCATCAGCGGTAGTGGTGCCACTCTCAGCTGCTTCTCCATACACGGTACGATGCGGCAGGGTGCCGCGGCGCTTCGCTACCGGGAAGCGCACCAACAGTAGCACCACATACGAACCCAGCGCCATCACCAGGAAAGAGGACGGCGCAAAAATTAGGGCTACCGTGGCAGAAATTGCCACAAATAGTGCTGCCACACGATCCGGGTTAGCGCGGTAACCGTCCATGGCAAGCACCGTGAAGATGGCCACCATCACGAAGTCCACGCCCTTCAGACTGCTGAGGAAGCTCGCACCCAGCACATACCCGAGGACTACGCTCAGAACCCACGACACGTAAATCAGCACGTTCACCCACAGAATGCGCGCCCCCGAACGCTCATTACGATCGGGACCGGAGTTGAGAGCAAACGCTTCATCGCACAGAGTGTGAACCGCCAAAGCCTTAGCCCAGAAACCCTTCACGCTGTGCAACGGGTAGGAAAGACCGTACACCAGGTGGCGAGCATTCACGAGGAACACCGTCAACGCAATCGACGCGATAGAGGCGCAACCAGAAATCATGCCCACCATCAAAAACTCTACCGAGCCGGCAAACACCAGTGAAGAAAGCAGCGGTGCCGTCCAAAAAGGCATATGGTGCGCACTCAAAATAACACCCAAACCCAAACCCAGCACCGCGATACCGAGCATCACCACGGAAGAATCCGCCATAGCCAGACGGATATCATTCTGCGTACTCGTACGCTCAGTGCCGGGGGTCTGTGCCATCAAAGAGTTCCTTGTATGCGTTGTGCTTTTCAAAAAATTTGCTGTGTGCGCGAGCGGCTTCGAAGCTCCACCGCGGTTTTCCAGTGTATAGGAGCGCTTAGATGGCCGTCGAGAAAAAGAGTCCGGGAATAAAATATGAGAAACACGCTTATAGTGAATGACACTAAACAATGCGGCGCTGAATAACCTAGCGACCGCACAGGCAACCCGAAAGGAACCTCAATGGCTGAGCAGAACAACGCCGAGCAGAACAACGCTGAGCAGAACAACACCGTGCAGACTGCTGAAGAGCAGAAGAAGGTGTACTCGCGCCAGCAGGAACGCCGCGAACTCGAAAACTACCGTCAGACCAAAATCGAGCGCATCGACCGCCTGCGCTACCGTGCCTACGGTGCCAACGGCGCAACCCTCGACTTCGGTGTGGGTGAGGGCCTGCTGACCCCCGTCGAGCTGCTACTCGCCGCTATTGCCGGTTGCTCCTCCGTGGATGTGGACGCGGGTACCTCCCGCCGCTCCACCCCGGAGGTGTTCGAGGTTCTCGCCTCGGCGCTGAAGCAGACCGAAGACGGCGCGGTGCGCCTCGACGACGTTGAGGTGGACTTTGATGTGCGATTCCCCGCCGATGAGCAGGGCGCCAAGGCGCAGAAGATGGTGGACCGTCTGATTCAGCTCAGCGAGCAGAAGGACTGCACCGTCTCCCGCACCGTGGAGCACCCCACGAAGGTGTCCTTCCACAACCTGGCTGACTAAAGCCGGGTGAGCTGAATAAATCGGGTGAATTAGCCTGATAGGGAACCCTCCCGTACCGCATATACATGAGCGGTGCGGGAGGGTTTTTCTGTGTTTTTGTGGGTTTGGGGTGGAAAAGCACTGGAAAAGCGGGTAGGATTGACCCTCAGATTAGAAAAACTTACGGTACGTAAGAATTTCTAAAGATTGAAGAATTTCTTGACCTAGGCACAAACCTTCGGCAGCCGCATCGACGGCAGGGCTAGACTGGACAGCACACAATCCCCCTAGCAAACGCACGAAGCAATAGCCTCAGAAAGAAGACCTGACATGGCACAGCCTACAGAGACTTCCGGCACTGCATCGGAAGCCACCCCCGCAGAGGGTGAACTGAAGCGAGGCCTCTCCGCCCGCCACATGCAGATGATTGCAATCGGCGGCGCAATCGGCACCGGCCTCTTCGTCGCCTCCGGTAAGACCATCTCCACCGCGGGCCCCGGCGGCGCAATCCTCGCCTACGCCCTCATCGGCATCATGGTGCTCTTCCTCATGCAGTCCCTCGGCGAGATGGCAGCGCACCTGCCCGTCCCCGGCGCATTCCAGACCTACGCAGCACGCTACGTGTCCCCGTCCTTCGGCTTCGCCATGGGCTGGAACTACTGGTTCAACTGGGCGATTACCGTCGCCGCCGAACTCGTCGCCGTCGGCGAGGTGATGAGGTACTGGTTGCCGGACGTGCCCTCCTGGGTGTGGGCGGCAGGATTCCTCGTGCTGCTGACCGGCATCAACGCCCTCTCGGCACGCTCCTACGGTGAAAGCGAATTCTGGCTCGCCACCATCAAGGTCGTCACCGTGGTCGTCTTCCTCATTGCAGGTATCGCCATGATCTTCGGCATCCTGGGCGGTAGCTCCCCGGGCGTCTCCAACTGGACCGTCGGTGAGGCACCCTTCGTCGGCGGCGCACCCGCCGTACTCGCCATCTTCATGGTGGCAGGCTTCTCCTTCCAGGGCACCGAAATGATCGGTGTGGCAGCCGGTGAGTCCGAGAACCCCCGCCGCGACGTGCCCCGCGCACTGACCAGCGTGTTCTGGCGCATCATGCTCTTCTACATCGGCGCGATGGTCGTCATCGGCTTCCTGATTCCTTACTCCGACCCGAACCTGCTCACCGCAGCGGACGGTAACATCAACATCTCCCCGTTCACCCTCATCTTCGAGCGTGCGGGCATCGCCTTCGCGGCAGCCATCATGAACGCCGTGATCCTCTCCGCAGTGCTCTCTGCAGGTAACTCGGGCCTGTACGTTTCGGCTCGTATGCTCTTCGCGCTCGCCCAGGAGGGTAAGGCACCGAAGATGTTCACCCGCATCAACTCCGGCGGCGTGCCCATGAACGCGCTGCTGGCTACCGCAGCTATCGGCGCGGTCGGCTTCATCGCCGCACTGCTCTCGCCGGACGGCGCGTACCTGTGGCTGGTGAACGTGTCCGGTCTGGCTGGCTTCATCACCTGGGTGGGTATCGCCGTGGCTCATTACCGTTTCCGCCGCGCGTACCTGAAGCAGGGTAACAGCCTAAAGGACCTGCCTTACGTGGCGCCGTTCTTCCCCGCGGGCCCGATTATCGCCTTCCTCATGTGCCTGGTCGTTATTGGCGGCCAGAACTACGAGGCGTTCCTGAGCGGTGACTGGGCTGGCGTGCTCAGCTCCTACATTGGTCTGCCCGTGATTATCGCGGTCTGGCTGGTGCACCGCGTGGTCACTCGTGACCGCCTGATTCCGCTGGAGCAGATTGACGTGAGCGGCATCGAGGTTAAGGCTTCGAAGTAACGCGAACGATTGCACCAGCTGATTGAACGAGCTGATACGTGAAGAGCCGCCGGTTCCCCTGATTGAGGGGAGCCGGCGGCTCTTTGCTATCTGCAGTTTATTCCGCACGGGAGAGCTAGGCTGTATGCCCTGCAGCTCTTAGGAGTGGCGGCGCGAGCGCAGAATGCTCAGACCAAGACCCGCACAGATTGCAACAACACCAATGCCAACAATCACACCAACGCTGGATGCACCGGTGT
Source organism: Rothia sp. HMSC069C04 (assembly GCF_001812895.1). NCBI lineage: Bacteria > Bacillati > Actinomycetota > Actinomycetes > Micrococcales > Micrococcaceae > Rothia > Rothia sp. HMSC069C04. The sequence continues at coordinate 199,427 of NZ_KV810736.1, read as the reverse complement.
TCGCCAGGGTAGCCTTCTTGGGGCTGCTCTCCTTAGCGAGGCTGTCCTTTGCCCCAGTGTCCTTAGCCAGAGTGTCCTTAGCCGAGCGGGCGGCGGTCACCGGAGCCTCCTGAGAGGGCTTGCTCTGAGCTGGCTTACTCTTGGGATGCGCCACGGTTGCGTCCTCCAGCTTGTCAGCGTTCGGGGTCTTATCGGCAACCGGTGCCTGATCTGCCGCGGGTGCCTTGTCGGCAGGCATCGGAGCTTCAGGCAGTGCCGGGACGGTCGGCGCATCGGTGGGGTTCACGCCCACGGTTGCTTCCGGCAGAGCGGGAACCGTCGGGGCATCAGTGGGATTCACGCCTACGGTTGCTTCCGGCAGGGGCGCTACGGTCGGTG